>JAPLXG010000007.1 GCA_026396175.1 Candidatus Moraniibacteriota bacterium
ATTTGGAATGGAGAAATTAATTCTAATCTAACTGGAGTGTTTCTAAAATTGGATGAGTATTGTGAGCCT
This sequence comes from Candidatus Moraniibacteriota bacterium, assembly GCA_026396175.1. Taxonomy (GTDB): domain Bacteria; phylum Patescibacteriota; class Minisyncoccia; order Moranbacterales; family UBA2206; genus UBA9630. Next base: position 70 of record JAPLXG010000007.1, read on the forward strand.
TCTCCCTCATCCCCGCCGCGGCGGGGCCACCCTGCCTACCGGCAGGCAGGCTTCTCCCTAAGGGAGAAGGGGATTTAAACAGGGCGTTTTTTAATAGGTAAACTGAATTGCACATATTAATTTATGTCAAAAATCCCAATCTCAAAAATCATCCGATCAAAAAGAAAGAATATTGCGCTCGTTATTTCGCACGACGCGACTTTGGTTGTGCGCGCACCGATGCGAACATCGCTGAGTTACATTGAAAAACTAGTCGAGGAAAAATTTGCTTGGATTGAAAGGAAGATGCGCGAGTTTGAAAAGCGGCCAAAAGCGGACAAAAAAACTTTTTCGGAAGGTGAGGAATTTCTCTATCTGGGGAAAAAATATAAACTAGAGTTGACTGATGGACTTGAGATTGAAACTACGGAAGATTTCGAATTACTTTTCCCCAAAGTTTTTTTATGGCGGGCGAAAGCAAGAATGCATGATTGGTATAAAAAACAAGCATTGAAAGAAATTACCGAGCGGACAAAAGTAATTTCAGAAAAATTAAATCTCAGATACTGTTCGCTTAAAATTTCCAATGCCAAAACTAATTGGGGTTCGTGCGGGCCGAAAAATAGTTTGAATTTTAATTGGCGCCTGATTATGGCGCCAGAAAGTGTCATGGATTACGTCATCATTCACGAGCTAATGCATATCATCGAAAAAAATCATTCGGCCAGATTTTGGAACAAAGTGGCGGTCGTGATGCCGGAATATAAATCCGCCAGAAAGTGGCTCAGGGAGAATAGTAAGGTTTTGACGTTGGAATAGTGCTAGGCTTGCCAAAACCGAAAAACTAGTGTAGAATTTTTACCTAGCCCCCCACTAACTCGATTTGGTTAGTTGGGAGAGCACCTTTTTGTTTCAGTTAGATCATTACTTTACCAGACTAATATCATTAAATTAGTAGGGGGTAAATAACTTCTTTTTTAAAAAATGTAACCTTCTCTTTGCTTATGTCAAAAAACAACCCCAAGGATCGAAGCAAAATTATCGTGCGTGGAGCGCGGGTGAACAATTTGAAAAATATTGATGTGGAAATTCCGCGGGACAAATTAGTGGTCATTACCGGACTTTCCGGTTCGGGCAAATCTTCTCTAGCATTTGACGCGATTTATGCTGAAGGTAATCGCAGATATTTGGAAGGTATGTCGAGTTACGCGACGCAATTTTTGGATGTGTCCGCCAAGCCCGATGTGGACAAAATTGAAAACCTTACTCCGACCATTTCCATTGATCAAAAAAGCATCGCGCGCAGTCCGCGTTCCACCGTGGGAACGCTAACAGAAATCTATGATTATTTGCGCGTGCTCTACGCCAAAGTGGGCGTGCCGCATTGTCCGCATTGTAAAACGCCTTTGGAAAAAATTACCAACTCGGAAGTACTGGAAGATATTTTGGATTCTCCTGATAAAACCAATATTGCCATTTTGGCAAAACTAAACGGCAAGGAGCAGAGTTTAAAAGAAAGATTGAAAAGTGTCAGTCAGTTGGGTTATGCACGAATTCGTCTCAAAGGAAAAATAATGTCACTCACCGAGGCACTTTCACAAAATGAGGTGGAAAATGACGAACCATGCAACGCGGAAATTGTGATTGATCGCATTGTGCTCAACAAGAAAAATCCCGATCGCGAAAGAATTTTAGATTCAATCGAAACGGCTTTCAAGTTGGGCAAAGGCACCGCGGTAGTAACCCGCGATAATGAAACAGAAAAAATCTATAATCGTGATTTTGTCTGCAAAAAATGTTCTTTTGAAGTGGCAGATATCACGCCGAAACATTTTTCTTTCAATAGTCCAGAAGGCGCGTGTCAACATTGTTCTGGCTTGGGCGTCATCAAGGAAATTGATGAAGATCTTCTCATTCCCAATAAAAATCTCACGCTGGCGGAAGGCGCAATTTTGTCGTGGAATAAATCCGGCGGACGCTCGAGCGTGATGGCCAGCGGGAATAATATTTTGAAAATGCTGGGGGATAAATATGGATTTTCCATCGATATTCCGGTGAAAAAAATCAGTCGGGAACATTTGAACATCGTGCTCTATGGATCAAACGACCCGAAAATTATTTTCGAAGGCGTTATCCCGACGATGAAAAAGAAATATGAAGAGTTGAATTCCAATTATCTCAAAAGCGAAATTGAGCGGTATATGATTGAAAAAGTTTGTCCGCTTTGTGCCGGAAAACGTCTCAAGGGTGAATACCTTTCTGTCTTGGTAGCGGAAAAATCGATTGATCAGGTTGTGGAAATGTCCCTGGTGGATTTTTCTCAATTTTTGGAAATCTTGGAAAAAACACATCTTAGTTCTGCTAAGAAAAATATCATTTTGCCGTTGGTCAAAGAAATGAAAGCGCGCAGTGGCGCATTGCAAAATGTTGGCTTGGGTTACCTCTCACTTTCACGCAGTGCTAATTCAATTTCCGGCGGAGAGGGACAGCGCATTCGACTTGCGACGCAAATCGGTTCGGAACTTTCCGGCATCACCTATGTTTTGGATGAACCGTCGATTGGACTGCATAATCGCGATACGGAAAAATTAGTGGCGACGATGGAAGAACTGCGCGAAGCGGGAAATTCCCTCATTACCGTAGAGCATGATGAGCAGATCATCCGCAAAGCGGATTGGATTATTGATATGGGGCCGGGTGCTGGCGAAGAAGGTGGGGAGGTAATTTTTTCCGGTGATCTCCCAAAACTTTTGAAATCAAAAACTCTGACGGCGCAATACTTAAACGGCAAAAGAAAAGTAGGCGATAAGAAAAAAGCGCGCAAAGGTTCCGGTAAATTTATTAGGATTTTTGGCGCGACAGAGCATAACCTGAAAAATATTGATGTCAATTTGCCATTGGGAAAATTTATTTCCCTCACCGGTGTTTCCGGTTCAGGGAAGTCAACTTTAGTTTCAGACATTTTGTCAAAAGGTTTGGCTAAATATTTTTTCAATACGAAAGAAACTCCGGGGAAACATAAAAAAATCAGCGGAATGGAAAATGTTGATAAGGTGATCAGCATCAATCAATCACCAATCGGACGCACACCGCGTTCGAACGCCGCGACCTACACGGGAGTATTTTCGCTTATTCGTGAACTGTTTGCCGAAACGGAAGAAGCGCATACGCGCGGTTATGATGCTAGTCGTTTTAGTTTCAATATGAAAGGCGGACGTTGTGAAGATTGTCAGGGCGAAGGCAAGAAAAAAATCGAGATGCATCTTTTGCCGGATGTTTATGTGCCGTGCGAAACTTGTAACGGCGCGAAGTATAACCTGCGAACTTTGGAGATTGAATATCGCGGAGTGAATGTCGCGCAGGTGCTGGATATGAGTGTGAGTTATGCCTTGGCCTTTTTCAAAAATTCCAAATTAGTGACGGAAAAATTATCCACATTGGAAAAAGTTGGCTTGGGTTATTTGAAATTAGGTCAAAGCGCTGTCGATCTCTCTGGTGGAGAAGCGCAACGCATAAAATTAGCGACAGAACTTTCGCGTCGTGCGACCGGAAAGACACTCTATATCCTCGATGAACCAACGATTGGTCTGCACTTTGAAGATATTCGAAAGCTACTCGGCGTACTCGACGCGCTAGTTGACAAAGGCAACACGGTTTTAGTTGTCGAGCACAACGTGGATGTTATTCGTAATTCTGATTGGGTAATTGATCTCGGGCCGGAAGGCGGCAACAGTGGAGGAGAAATCGTCTTTGAAGGCACGCCGGCGGAACTGAAAAAATGCAAGATGAGTTGGACGGGGAAATACCTTTGAAAATTTTTAATTTTATAATTTTTGAATTTTATAAAATTAGAAATTATTTAAAAATTAAAAATTAAAAATTTGATTGATTCCTTTTCCCAAAACATTCTCGCAACCATCGCGTATTACGACGTCCTGGATTATCCTTTGACGGTTTTTGAGTTGTGGAAATATTTGATCAGTAGTCAGAAGTCAGCGAACAGTGAACAGCAAGAAGGCAAAGCAATGCTTGTCGACATTATTTCCGAGTTGGAAACCGAGGAGTTGAAAAAACAAATCGAAACATATCGCGGTTACTATTTTTTGTCTGGACGCAAAAATCTGGTGGCGCAGAGAATTGAGCGGAATAAAATATCGGAAGAAAAATATCGCATAATCCAGCGGGTTGCTTGGTTTTTACGCTTTGTGCCATTTGTACGGATGATTTTGGTGACCGGGCGCGTGGCAATGAAAAATGCCGACCGAAAAAGTGATCTTGATCTTTTGATTTGCCTTGAAAAAGACCGAATTTTCACTGGCAGAACCCTAGTGACATTGCTCGTGCAACTTTTGGGGAAAAGACGTTACGGAAAAAAAATCACCAATCGGATTTGTCTCAATTATTTCATCACGACCAATTCTCTCGAAATCGAAATGCAAGATCTTTTCGCTTCTTCGGAATATTTTTTTGCGGCGCCGTTTTTCGGTTTTGAGTATTTTAAAAAATTTCAAGCAGCGAACAGCTGGATTGCGAAGTATCATAAAAATTATACTCCAGCGAAAATGGCTAATTTAAAATTAATAGCCGACAATTATTTTTCCAAGTCAATCAGAAGCGCGGGAGAAAAGATATTCAATTTTAATTGGCTAGAACAAAAACTAAAAATTTGGCAAACTAAAAGAATTGCCGCTGATCCGCGCACCCAAAAAGCGGGCAGTCTCATTGTGGCGAATGATGACTCCTTAGTTTTTCTGCCCGAGCCGCAAGGACCGAAAGTTTTTGAAGCGTTTAAGGAACAGATGGAAAATTTGGCTAAAATAAGGGGCGGTTCTTGAGCTGTGCCTTGCTTGACTAAACTTTTAGATTTTGTCAAAATAGAGGATGTTAGCACTCGAATAAGGCGACTGCTAGTAAGAGGCTTTGGATTGACAAAGAGAGAAGTATTTTTTAGGAGAAATCGTAGGAGAAATTAATTTTTTATTTTTATTTTTTAATTTTTAAATAATGACCAATGATTTAATTTCTAAAGTTTAAAATTATAATATTAAAAATTAATTAAAAATTATAAAATTGTAAAAATTAAAAATTAACAGCGAGCGATATTTTCGGATCAGAAAATTGTTATACCCAACAAACAAAGTTAAATAGTAATTTATTTAAAACTTAATTCTATGAGCAAAATTATCAAATTTGACGAAGACGCGCGGAAAAAAATTAAAATGGGAATCGACAAAGTGGCCGATGCGATCAAAATCACCATTGGGCCAAGGGGGCGTAATGTGATTTTGGACAAAGGTTTTGGCTCGCCGGTCATCACCAACGATGGAGTTTCGATTGCCAAGGAAATTGAGCTGGAAGATAAATTTGAAAATATCGGAGCGGATTTGATCAAAGAAGTTGCTAATAAAACCAATGACACGGCGGGAGACGGAACGACGACGGCGACGATTTTAGCTCAAGCGATTGTGCGCGAAGGTTCAAAACTTGTCGCGACTGGCATGAATCCGATTAGTATCCGGCGCGGAATCGAAGATGCCAAGAATGATGTCGTGGCGGAACTAAAAAAGAATGCCAAAGCGGTCACTTCCAAGGAAGAAATTGCTCAAGTGGCCACGATTTCGGCGGAAAGCGTAGAAATGGGAAAGATGATTTCTGAGGTGATAACCCAGGTCGGAAAAGACGGCGTGGTGACTGTGGAAGAGTCGCAAACTTTTGGTTTGGAGCGAGAACTGGTGGAGGGAATGAATTTTGACAAGGGCTACATCTCACCCTATATGCTCACTAATAGCGAATCGCTGAAAGCGGAAATGAAAGATGCCTACATCATCATCACGGACAAAAAGATTTCGATGATTGCGGAAATTTTGCCGATTTTGGAAAAAATCACGGCTGGCGGGAAAAAAGATATTGTGATTATCGCGGAAGACGTTGATGGTGAAGCGCTCACTACGCTCGTGGTGAATAAATTGCGCGGAACTTTGAATATCCTCGCCGTGAAAGCGCCGGAATTTGGAGATAATAAAAAAGCTATCTTGGAAGACATTGCGATTATTACCGGCGGAAAAGTTATTTCTGAGGAAACGGGAATGAAAATGGAAAACGTGGAACTCAATATGCTTGGACAAGCTTCAAAAATTATCGCCACCAAAGACACAACGACAATCGTGGGCGGCAAAGGCAAGAAAAAAGAAATTGAAAATCGCGTAGCGCAAATCAAAAAACAACTGAGCGCCAGCGAAAGCAAATGGGACAAAGAAAAATTGCAAAAACGTTTAGCCAAAATTTCCGGTGGCGTGGCGGTCATTAAAGTTGGCGCGGCGACGGAAACGGAACTGACGTATATGAAACACAAAATGGAGGATGCACTAGCGGCAACACGCGCGGCCTATGCGGAAGGGATTGTGGCTGGTGGCGGAGTAGCACTTTTGCGCGTGGCGGCTAATCTTTCCGTGAAAGCCGAAAATACTTTGGCGGGAAATAAATTCAAAGATTTGGAATATGGCGTGGGCTATAAGATGCTTCTGCGCGCCCTAGAAGAACCGGCCAAGCAAATCGTGGCTAATGGCGGACAAAAAGATCCGGGCGTTGTTGTCTATGAAATTACGAAAAATAAAAGTGCAAACTTTGGATTTGACGCAAGCACGGGCGAATATGTGAGCGATATGCTCAAAGCGGGAATTATTGATCCGATGAAAGTGACACGAGCAGCGCTCGAAAACGCAGTCAGTGTCGCCTCAATTTTTCTGACCACGCAAGTGGCGATTGCCGATAAGCCGGAGAAAAAAGAACATAATCACGGCGGGGGAATGCCGGGAATGGGTGGGATGATGTAGGAAACAGTAAACAGTGAACAGTGAACAGTGAACAGAAGGACGCTTATGTGGAGCGTCCTTTTTTGTTTTAAAAATAAAGTACAAAATAATATATCCAGTAAACAAATTCTAGCCAATATTTTACCGCTAGTCACAATCATTTTCCTTACCTGGCTACTAGCAAAAATCATTCGCAATCTTTTGGCTAATTTAAAATTATTGATACCGCAAGAAAAAGTAAAAAAG
>JAPLXG010000015.1 GCA_026396175.1 Candidatus Moraniibacteriota bacterium
AGTATATCCGAGAACAAAAAGCCGAAGATGATAAATTTTAACCAAGTTTAATTAACAAACTAAAACGAACGGTTGGGTAGCTCGCCTTTTAGGCGATAACACTCATCAAGCCACCGCCTTTGGCGGGGGTGTTCTGACTAATTTTCTAATTTCCAAATGTTTTAAACATTAAAAATTTAGATTTATTTATAAAATTACAAAATTAAAAATTATAAAATTTTATATTTCTTCCTCAATCCGCAACAGCCGATTATATTTACAAATTCTTTCTCCACGGGAAAGTGATCCGGATTTAATGTACTCCGCGCCGGTGCCAACTGCGAGGTCGGCGATGAAATCATCCGTTGTTTCACCACTGCGGTGCGACACCACGATTTTCATTTTGTTTTTCTTGGCTAGTTTTATGCAATCGATTGTTTCCGTTAGTGTTCCAATTTGATTGACTTTGATGAGCACGGCGTTGCAAGCATTTTTCTCTATCGCCATTTTGAGTCTTTTCACATTCGTAACTATTAAATCATCCCCGATGGTCATTACACGCCCGCCGATTTTTTCATTCATCTTCGCCCAACCTTCAAAATCATCTTCCGCCAGGCCATCTTCCACGGAAATGACATTATATTTTTTGATCCACTCGACATAGATGTTGACCAAGGATTCTCGGCTCAGCACGGCGTTTTCCGGCTTAAACAGATACTGTTTTTCCGCTTCGTCAAAAAAGGAACTGGCCGCCGCATCAATTCCCAAGTTAACTTCTTGTCCTTTTTTATAACCGGCTTTCTCGATTGCCAGATTGATCAGTTCCAACGCCTGCGCATTGCTTTCCAATTTTGGCGCAAAACCACCCTCATCTCCCACGCCAATACTGAAACCATCGGAAATTAAAAGTTTTTGCAGTGCGTGAAAAACTTCACTGCCGGCGCGCAGTTGTTCACTAAATTTTTTGATTCCATTTGGCACTAATTTATATTCTTGGATAGAAAGTCCCGAGTCGCTATGTTGTCCGCCATTAATAATATTAAACATCGGGATCGGCAACCTGAACTTCTTTGGCAACTTGAAAGTCCGTGCGATATATTCATAGAGCGGCAGCTCGAGTTCACTAGCCATTGCCCGACAAACTGCAATGGAAACACCTAAAGTAGCATTCGCTCCCAAGTTAGTTTTATTTTCCGTCCCATCCAAATTAAGCATCAACTTGTCGATATTTTTTTGATCACTTGCCTCGATTCCCAAAAGCGCTTTTTGAATTTTTTCATTCACATTCGCCACGGCACTCTGGACACCTAATCCGCCATAGCGATTCTTGTCACCATCTCTGAGTTCCAACGCTTCGTGCGCCCCGGTCGACGCGCCGGACGGCACCATAAAATTTCCCACCACTCCAGATTCAAGCGTCACCTCCACTTCCACCGTCGGATTACCACGCGAATCTAAAATTTCACGGGCGAATATTTTTTTAATCTTAGACATAAAGTTTAATTTCCAAGACACAAGAAACAATAACCAAACAAATCTCAACTATCAATCTTCAATAACCAAAATATTTTTTAATTGATTATTGTGATTTAGAATTTGTTTGCCTGCCTGCCGATAGGCAGGTATCTTGTACCTTGTATCTTGATTTTTGGTTTAATAAAAATTTTCAATTTATTCTTCTAGCGCTTTTATCCCCGGCATCTTCTCTCCCCCCAAATAATCCAACATCGCTCCGCCGCCGGTGGACACAAAATCAACTTTTTCCATCGCCCCGTTGCGTTCTAGAATTTCCAATGTCTCCCCACCGCCAACCAGCGTAAAAGCGCTACTCGCCAAAACAGCCTTGAGAATCTCATCTGAACTGATTGCATATTTTTCTTCTTCAAATTTTCCCATCGGTCCGTTCCAAACAATCGTCTTCGCCTGCGAAATTATTTTTTCAAACTTTTCTAGCGTTTTCGGACCAATATCCAGCCGGTCATCGACAAAATCGATCGGCAAAATCACCTTTCCACTAAATTCTATCCCCTGATCCAAGGCTTCATTGGCGATTTTTCCTCCAACTAGGATATAATCATATTTTTCTTCAAAAAACTTAATCACCGGCAATTTAGTTTCAATTTTCGCGCCACCAATAATCGCCACGGCTGGACTGATCGGATGCTCTTTGACAATCGTCATTTCGGCAATTTCTTCTTGGAGACGGAAACCAGCATAGCTGGGCAAAAATTTTGTTATCCCCGTAATCGAAGATTGATTGCGATGAGATTGACTAAACGCGTCATTAATAAAAATATCAAAACCGTCTGCCATCTTTTTTGCCAAATCTTCATCGTTTTTATCTTCTCCCTCATAAAATCGAACATTCTCAAGCAGTAAAACTTCTCCTTCCACCATTTTTCCCACACCCTCTCTTACCTTATCCCCGATGCAATCAGAAATAAATTTTACCTTCACGCAAAGTAGTTCTTCAACATCTGGCACCAACTGCTCCATGGAAAACTCCGGCAAAGCTTTTCCATTTGGTCGACCAAAATATGAAAGCAATACTACTTTGGCTTTTTTACTAATAAGAAAATCCAGGGATTCCTTAGCTGCTTTAATCTTAAACGTTTCTTTGGCTCGTCCATTTTCCAAAGATACATTAAAATCCACCCGTAATATTACTTTCTTCCCTGCCACATCGGCGTCTTGTATTCTTCGTATTTTCATATGGTTTACTTTATCCCCCACCACTTTTTCACTCGCATTTGCAAAAATAAAGCTAATATTTTTTGCCTAGGTTTTATCTTTATCAAATAAGCCTTGAGTATGGCCTAAAATTTAAAAAATGGAAAAGTGGTGGGGGATTAATTTTTTATAACTAAATTATAGCACAAAAAACAAACTGCGACCAAAAGTCGCAGTTTATAGGCTATTTTAAGAAGTTGCATGATAACTCTCTTTTGTATCTTGCTTCGCCTGCCGGATCCGCCAGCTGGCGGAGTAGGCGGGTTTCATGTTTCATGTTTCATGCTATATGCTTCATGACAATCTACCTCTTCATCGCCCAACCAAAAACTTTTTGCGTGGCGTTGCTGAGAACCTCCATCAGTGAAATGTTGGGCGCTCCGGTATAAAAAACAAACTGCTCCGAGATAGCTTTGTTTCCAGTGGGATCTTGCGCGCTCACGGTGTAACGATAGACTGAATCGGAATCAAGCGCCGGGATAACGACGACATGGCTCAAGCCGAAATATTCATCTTTGAACACTTTAGCCTCCTTTTCACCGCTCTTGAGATATTCGACCTGGATGATAGTTTTTTTATTCGTCTGACAGCTGATGATGGCCTTCACTTCGCTCTTGTCCCCTTCTTTTGTTGAATATAGTTCACTTTTGACATTATTTACCGTGAGCAGTCCGCTATTTTCAAAATCAACCAACGCGTCGGAAAGACCAACACCTCCATTGACGCTGATCTGCGTGGCGTTGAAATTTTCACTGCTTGCCACCGCCTCCGGTTTTTTTACCGTGCCACTGCTGGTAGTGTCCGTCTGGCCAAGCACTTTAGGATTAAAGTTACTGGCAACTGGAACCACCGCGATTTCATTTGTTTTTTTATAATCAGAATAAAGTTTGGAAAAAAAGACCACCGCCAAAAGAACAAGCGCGACTTTGATGAATAGTCTTTTTTTGTTGGGTTTTTTACTTTCTTTGTTTAAATCTTCCATAGTTTGATCCGACATAACTTTAGCATAGTCGATTTATTAGAAAAAATATTTATAAATTACATGCTTCACGTTAACTGTCATCCTGAGCGAAGCGGAGCGAAGTCGAAGGATCTACTTTCCATTATCGTATGCCCTACTATTAAGTAGCCAGCTCCAGGTTACAGTTAGCAGATCCTTCGACTACGTCCCGTCCGCCAGCTGGCGGATCGCTCAGGATGACATTTATTATCCAAAAATACACTTAATCCTAAGCACTTGTTATTTATACCGCAATGCTTCCAATGGATCAGTCGCGCTAGCTTTTCTGGCCGGAATGAGTCCGGTAAAAAAGCCCACTAGTGTCGCCACGGCGAGAATGAAAATCAAAAACCAACCGGGGAAATAGAGCAGTGATGCGGCATTTCCACCCAATCTTTGCGCCAAGAAATTGACCAAAAAATTGAAAATCTCTCCGCCGACAAAACCGATGACCAAACCGGACAGTCCACCTAGAAAACCCATAATGGTTGACTCAAAAACAAACATCCATAAAATATCATAGTTCGACGCGCCGATTGATTTCATAATGCCGATTTCTTCCGTTCGTTCCAAGAGCGCCACGGTCATTGTGTTGAACATTCCAATCGCGCTGACCATCAGAGCAATCGCCCCGAAAAATCCCAAAATTATTCTGATCACGCCAAACGCTTGGTCAACTTGCCGGATCAAATCCGTCAGTGCGGAAACGATAAAGCCCTCGCCGGTAAGTTTTTCTCGCACTGCTGGCAACACTGCGCTGGAATTGCATTTGACTTTGAGCCGTGTGTATTCCCCGCTGGAAACATTACTATCCAAAACCTGCGCATTCATATAGATCAAAATATCCTTTTTTTCCGTAAAACCGATAATCTTAAAATTCATTTCGGACTTATTACCGGCTTTTTCGCCTTTCTCCGGCAAGTACAGCATGAGATTGCTCCCAAGCATCTCTTGCGGTTGCTTTTCAAAAACTTTTGCCAAGGAATCTGTGATGACCACGCCATCGGGTTCATTGTTGTTGATATCATACCCCTCCACAATTTTGATCCCGTCCAGTTTGATAAAATCCTTATCCACTGCGAGCACTTTTGAATCAGAAACTAAATTATTATACTTCAGCTGCCCCATTGTTTCAAAAACCGGACTGATCGATTCCACGCCATCTAAACTTTTTATCTTGTCCACATCATCCGAGCTGATCGCTGTTCGGCTGTCTCCCGGATAAACATCCAGCGCCAAAAGCGAATCCGCGGTTGTAATTGTTTCCAAAAGCGTCTTTTGAATTCCATAGCCCAAGCCCACGAGAAACAAAATGGCGCCGATTCCCACGCCCATACCCAAAATTGTCAGCAGCGTTCTTGTCGTTCTGGCTTTAAACATCCTGGTGGAAAGTTTGATGAGATCAAAAATGTTCATTATTTTTTTAGTTTATCCCGCACTAACTTTTGCTTAAAGATTTTTTTATTCTTCTTAATAAACTAGCTCGAATAACGCAAAAGCAACAGCAGTTCCAACTCTCGGGCAATTTTCGAGGCTACCCTTTTGTCAAAACCCAGTCCGCTCTTCTTTTCGGAAATATCCATCAATTTTTCAAATTCATCCTTGCCGATACTATTTTCCAATCGATCCACAATCGCTCCCGACAACAAGCCTTTTTTTGTATCATCCAAATTCAGTTTCATTTTGATATTAATATATTCTACCAGCTCCTCGGCTGACTGGATTTTTTCCGTGAAACTAATCTTTTTAGCTTGCTCGGTTAATTCGTTAACTTCCAGGGCGAAGCGCTCCGCGATCCTTTTGTCCCAACCGGCGCCGCCTTTTTCCAACGGCGCGTCAAGCTCCAAACGAAAATCATCCAGCTCATTTCGGGCATAGAGAAAGTCTTCCACTTTTTTGATCGCTTTTTCAATTTGATCGTTGGTCATCGAAAAAAACAAATGCGAAAAAATTTGTTGCGCCTTGAAAGGCACCAGTAAATTACTAATCTGATTAGCTGTCAGACCACGAAAAGAACGCATCAAATGGCGCAAATCGAGCGGAATATATTCTTCTTTGACCAGTTCTCCCTGCAAATTTTCCTGGATTTTCCCGTCTTTGAAAATGTAACTTTCCGCCGAAGTTTTTTTCCTTTTGATGATTTCAATTTTGATTATCTTGCCGTCACGCATATGCACGATTTTGTCGCCAAACTGCAAATGCGCCGGATCATGCGTCACCAGAATAACTGTTTTTTTGTCGATTTCGTTCAAGTCTTTGAGAATCGACATCACGATGTGCGCCGATTTGGAATCCAAATTTCCCACCGGCTCATCGGCCAAAATTATTTCCGGATCATTCACCAACGCTCGCGCGATAGAAACTCGTTGTTTTTGCCCGCCGGAAAGTTCGGACGGAAATTTATCCGCTTGATTGGAAATATTAAACCGCTCCAAAAGTTCCAGCGCCTTGGCTTTACGCTCGGCGATTTTCACTCCATCAAAGGCTTTTGGCAAACAAACATTGTCCAAAATACTAAGCGAGCCGATCAAATAGAATGCCTGAAAAACCATCCCCATTTTCCGCCGATGAAACAGCGCCATCTGCTTTTTCTTGTAGGCACTGATGTCTTCCCCGTCAATCATCACCACTCCGCTGGTCGGTTTTTGCAGTCCCGCGATCGAATAGAGCAAGGTGGATTTTCCACAACCGGAAGGACCAAAAATAATCACATATTCTTGGGGAAGTATCTCCAGATCAATTTCCTCCAACGCACGCATCTCATTTGATTTACCTTCATTGTAAATCACGTTCACATCTTTGACGGTGATATTGGGTATTTCGTTTTTTTGTTCCTCTTCCATTTATGTTTGTCTCTTGTATTTTATGAGTGAATTATACCACAAAAAAACAAAAACAAGTACACCCCCACACCAATTATGTTTGCAAGCTTGCTTCTAGTCGTTTTTTAGTTGGTGTGGGGATAAATTTGACATAAAATCAGTCTTGTTTTAAAATTGATTTATGGTTAAAAAAACTAAAGTCAAAACTAAATATATCCCTTCCAGCGATCTTGCGGAACAAACCAAGATTATTCTTAGTGCAATTGATGGTCGCTTTAATAAAGTGGATGTTCGGTTTGAAAAAATTGATGATCAGTTTAAGATTGTAAATAGTAGATTTAACAAGGTTGACGCTAGATTTGATGAGCTAGAAACTGAATTAAAATCAGACATCAACAGCGTTCAGACTCTAATTGACGGATATGTTAAAGCGCAGGAAGATTTCAAACAAGAATTCGTGATTATGAAAGAGGAAATTAAACAGATAAAAGCAGCTTTCAAACAAAAGCTGGGCGTGGAAATTAAGGCTTTTTGATTATATTTTTGCTTTTTGTTTTCTGCCGACCACGGGTCGGTTTTTTATTTCCCCTCCATTTTTGCCACTTCAATATACTTCCGCCAAACCCTTTGTAAGTTTAGCACTTTTTGGCGGATATAGAAATATTTTTTGGTTTGTTCTTCGAACTGAGAAAGTTCCACGCCGGTTTCACAAATATCGCGGGCTTGTTCCAAGAAGACCACCATTTTGTTGCAACTGAGCATCACTTTGTCCAAAATCAACAGGCATTGATCACTAGAACCGAAGCGACAAGAATGGGCTTCGGCGATTTGATGCGGGATGGACAGGGCGAGGGCGGTCATGTTTTTCAAAATATATATTTTCGTTTCGCTTATAATATTTTCATTTTCTGTAGAGACGCGATTTATCGCGTCTTGGCATGTCATCGCGTCTTGGGTTTTCGCGTTATTTTCATTAGTTTTAGACGCCATAAATGGCGTCTCTACATTATATACATTTTTACATAAATTTTTGGCCACAAAAACGCTAGCCTCCAATGCTTTTTGATAGACCTCGAGGTCAGTAAAGTGTTTTACGGCTTTTTTCGTCCCCACGCCGAAATTGCCTTTCGTTGCGGATGCACCGCCCCCGAAATTTTTCCCATTGGCAGACCCGTAATAATTTGTGTAATTTTTTTGGTACATACTTGAAAATAATTTTCAATTTAAAATTTGAAGTTTAAAATGAATTTGAAATAATTTAATTTAAAATTTAAAATTAATATTTGATTTCAAATTTTAAATTTCAAATTGACAATACGTTGCCCGCCAAGATGAGTCCGCCGGCTGGCGGACTCGTCTCTACATGATACCGGGACGAATTTGCTCAACTTTCTTCGGGTTATCATTCAACTTGTAATTCCCTTCAATCGTGGTGATATTCCTGCGTTTGCGTTTTTTTCCGGGTTTATAAACCACATGCAACGGAAAAAATTCAAAATAATCCTTTTCATCAAACCAGGCGCATTTGAAATTGAAAACTTTTAATCCCGTCAGGCGGGAAAGTGCCAGGGCATAAATCGTCAATTGTTCAATTGGCCTTTCTTTGGTGGCGTTGGGTTTGTAATCTAGGATGTGAATTTGACCGTTACGGATTTGGACGAAATCGATGTGGCCGGTGATCAGCTTGGGAATTTCGTCCGGCAATAACTCTCTCAACTCATTATTTTCCACAATTTTATCTTCCCCCTCTTTATTTTTGTCATTTGAATTTTGATTATTGGAATTTGCTTGGGATTTGGAAATTGGGATTTGGGATTTGCGGTTTTTAACTTTTGCAAAAAGTTGAAAACCGAGCTGTGTCTGCATATGCGCCAAATCTTCTCTCCTGAGATAAATCGGCACTTCGGTGGCAATCGTGACACTGTCATTTGCCAGCATAAATCTTTGCAAGGCGTCGTGGCGGTCTTTCGATTGCTCCACCGATTCCAAGACGAATTTGGCCATTTTGTTGGCAAAATTGTGTTTTCCTCGCACGATCATTTCGGTTTTACTAAACATCAATGGGGTTTCCGAAGCGCGGGCGCCTTCGCTAAAGTATTGGTGCGGACACTCAACCGGCACGAGATCAAGAAATTCTTTCAGTGGCCAAAATTTACTGTGTTTCCAATCTTCTTGAATGATTAAAATTGTTTTGGCGCGGTGATGGCGGAAACGATAGAGTTGGCGGTGCGCGAGGGTGGCGCTAGAGATAACATCTTGGGGTTTGAATAATTTTATCGCAAAGGGGCGCATACGGGCAAAGGCGCAGAGGGGTTCGTATTGGGTGATCCAATTTAAGAGCGTCCCGCTCCCGATGTTGTCCGTCCCGCTTCCGATGTTGTCCGCGCTTAGCGGAATGTCCTTTGTCCCTTCTTGACCCTTGCTTTCAATAACAGAACAATCTCGGGAGTGGGATGATTGACCCTTATCTGCAACTTCTGAAGAACTTCGGGAATGGGACGTGCTTTCAATAACGGAACAATCTCGGAAACGGGACGCTTTATTCACATCAACAATCCGACTCGCCCTTCTCGCAGATTCTTCTAGACTATACCCTAAATAATACAAACTAATCGCATCCAAAATGACAGAAATGGAATAATGTTTGCCTTTGGTTGCTCCGGGGGTAAAGGTTTTTTGGCAATCATTGCAAAGATAAAGTTGCACGATTTCATTCTTTTTTTGGCGCGTTCCGCGTTTGACGAAATTAGCGCCGAAACAATAGGGGCAAGCGATTTCCAGGAAATTCTTTTTGGGAGCGTCTTTTTTTTCGATGCTCATCGGAATCTTTTCTTCCATTTTTTTGTCAAGAATGGCTTTTTTTCAGCAAAAAATCTAAAATATTGATAAACTCGATTTTTTTGTGCTTGGACGGACTACCTTCCCAGTAGATTATTTTGGCTTTAGTATTTTTAAATTCGGCCATTCCCGTTTCCAATGATTTAATTTCTCGCTCTAGCGTCGACGTATCTTCCAAGGAGTAACAAACATTTATCAATTCCGAAACACGATAACCTTGACGTAAAACAAAATCAACTTCCGCTTTCCCCTCCCAATAGTAGGGTTTTTCCTTTTTACGCAAAAGCTCCAAAAAAACAATATTTTCCAAAAGTTTTCCGATGTCTTCACTGAATTTGAAAGAAACGGCATTGCGCAGTCCCGTGTCAATCGAAAAAACTTTTTGCGGATTATAAGTTTGTTTTTTGACCGAGTAGGAAAAAAAAGTGGCAAATTGAAGCAAAAAGGCTTCCTCGAAATATCCAAAATATCTTCTTGAATTAGGCGTGGAAATGCCAAAATCTTTTTCCAACCGATAGGTTGAAATTTTACCGGAAATGTTCGCTAGCGCAAAATTGGCAATCTCCCCAATATCTTTTTCGTTTTTTATTTTATGTCGAAATAAAATATCTCTTTCCAAAATTGAATTAAAATATTCCACCAAAAGCATTTTTTTTCCATAAGCCTCTTTTTCTCTGACTACTTTAGGAAATCCACCGAATTCGATATATTCTCGCAGGTAAGCATAGAATTTTGGCGATTGAACAAGGAAAGAATAATCGATTTTTTTGAAATCCAAAAATTCCCGGAAACTCAGCGGATAAATCACTTCGGAAACATAGCGACCGGAAAGCAAAGTAGAAATTTCTCCCATTAACAATTTTGATGAAGAACCGGTCACAAAAATTTTAACATTAACTTTGCGATCATAAAGTGAAACAACAAAGCGCTCCCAGCCGGGAACCATTTGCACTTCGTCCAAAAAAAGATAGACTTTGCCCGTGGGAGCAACTGATTCCAAATAGGCATCAAAAATGCGCACCAAAAATTTTAAATTCAATTTGTCCGAAAAATTCGGCTCTTCGAAATTCACATAGAGTGTGTTTTTCGGCTTTGTCCCTTTCGCTATCA
The DNA here is from genome assembly GCA_026396175.1 of Candidatus Moraniibacteriota bacterium. Lineage (GTDB taxonomy): Bacteria > Patescibacteriota > Minisyncoccia > Moranbacterales > UBA2206 > UBA9630. The sequence continues at coordinate 10,480 of JAPLXG010000015.1, forward strand.
GATTTTCAATCAGTTGCAAAATAAGCGTTGATTTTCCGCTGCGTCTGACTCCGGTCAAAGCGACAATTTCCGACATACGCAAAAGCTTATTTAATTTTACAAAATAAACCGGCCTTTTGAAGCCTGTGTTGATTTGCTGGCTCCAAAAATTCCATTTTTCCAAAATCTGCATTATTTCAGATATATTCATGGTAGTTACATGTTATTGACAAAATATCTAAATGCTATTTATATATTACAACTTGGTTTATTTTTTGTCAAGAGCTGGTCTCATTTCCCATATCACGATTTTGAGGTGCCTCCATATCACGAATTCGAGGTATTTTGACAGTTTAGCTCGTAATCGTGATATGGAAATTAAATTTTTTGAGACAATTTTTGACAAATTATTTCACGATCAACCGGATAATTTTTGTGCCGCCGACTACAAATCCACGGCTGAAATCATCCCCTCCTCGGAAACATAATCCTTACTCACCACATAGGTTTCCACCAGGCCGATTTTTTCCGCTATTTTTTTGGCTTTATCTAGATACGCCTTACTGCCACGACTTTTAACCTCCAGGCCGATTTTTTTATCAATCACAAAATCAATCTCCGCACCGGCTCTTCTTTGATAATAGTTAATTTGTTTATAATTCTTCAGATTATTGAAAACAGCGTTTTCAAAAATTGCTCCCGCACTAACGCCTCCCAATAATTTTAGCATGCCGTTATCACAAAAATAGACTTTTTTGGCACCGCTCACTTCCCGATCGGAATTTTTAGTATAGGGCCGGAGCAGTGTTATGAAATAAGTCTGCTCTAAAAAAGCCAAATAATTATACACAGTCTCGCGAGAAACTTGGAGCTCGCTGGCCAGCTTGGTAATTTCTACTTTGGAACCGCACCGCGCGGAGAGTAGGATAATTAAATCACGAAACTTGGAAATATTCCTGAAATCAGCCAGAGTTTTGACATCGAGTTCAAAATAGGAGGTGAAAATGTCATTGATTTTTTTTAACTTTCGGTCAAAATCTTTTTCCAGCACGACTGGCGGAAAACCACCGAATTCAAGATATTCGGCATAGTCTTTTTCATACAACACGGATTGAATTTTATTCCGACTCTTTTCTTTGTCAATAAAAGTTTTACCGAATATTTTTTTCTTTTCGCGAAACCAGAGATATTCTTCAAAATCCAAGGGGAAAAGCTCAAAAATAAACTTGCGTCCGGACAGAGATTCGCTAAAGAGATTTTTCAAATAATAGCTGGAGGATCCGGTCAAAAAAAACTTCACTTCAAAATTATCAAAAAGATATTTTATGACGCTGGGAATATTTCTCATGAACTGAATTTCGTCCAAAAAAATATAGCATTTTTGATCTTTGGAAATGCCCAGAGGGAGTAAATTACTCCAAATATTATCATAATTTTCTTCTTCAAAAATCTTGCGGTTTAAGATATTTTCCAGGTCAAGATAAATCTTATTGGAACTATCAATAGAATCAAAAATATGCCTCATTATCATGGACTTTCCGGTTCTTCTCATTCCGGTTAGAACCACTATTTCTTCTGAGTTAACCTGCTTTTGAAGCTCTTTTTCAATTTTTCGCGGGTAATATTTTTTCATTTGAGTTATTTTAGGCTATTTGTATGCTTGTAGCCTACAAAATTTATACAATTTTGTCAAGTATGTATGTACATAATCGCGATTTATAGGTTTTCAAATTCATCCTGCAAATCGACCCATCTCACGATTTCAGTATGCCCATATCTCACGATTTCAGAATGAAACGACGTTTTTCGAGCAGATCGTGATATGACCACCATCAATTTTACTGCGAAACTTTCTCTACAATCCACCAGTTTATTTTAATCTTTTCAGTGATTGGCGCAAGGGGTTTTATCAGAATTTTGAATCCGGAGTTGTCACTTTTTTTCTCTACCCAGACAGCGCCGCCGGTATCATTTTCAGCGGTCACAAATATTTTCGCGGAAGATGTCACGGCTGATGTTTCCACGTCTGCTTGATTTCCCAGCGTGGAATTGGCGCAATCAGCGGTAGCATCGCTCTCGGGGCAAATATAGGCTTCACCGATTGTTTGGGGTTTGTCCGCGGTAACTTTGACGGCGAAGGCACCGGAGACGATTCCGGCTGATTTCAGCACAGCCTGCTTGAAATCATAGACGCCATCAGCCACCAAAAGAATTTCCGAGAGGGTAGAATATTGATCTTGGATTGTGTTATATTGGTCTTGGAGTTTTTTGAGGTCGGCTGATACCGAGCTAATATTGGCCGTATTCGCGGCGATCTGGTTTTTCAAAGTGGCGATTTGATTGGTGGTGAGCGCGTCAAGGCTGGCTCCGATCAGCTGGAGTTTATTATCCACACTGAGCGTTTGATCCGCCAATTGTCCGGTCAACTGCTCCACAATTTTATTTTGATTGCTGGTGATGTTTGAGATTTGATTATTCGAGGAAGTGATAAATTGATTAGTTTTAGTATTCAAGGCTTGGATGCCGAGCAGAGCCACCCCGGATGGGTCGATGGTGGAAATGGAAGTATTGCCGCTGGCTCCGCCCAGACCGAAAGCGGAGTAGAAATCTTGCGCCATCGGGCCGATGTGCATCGTAGCGTTGGGTTCAACTTTGTAGTTCCACTGGGTGATGGGGAGCGCAACTATTTTTTCCAGGATAGATTGAGGATCAAGCGTGGTGAAATTTTCCTTCGAATTTCGATCAGATCCGTTGGTCCAATTTGTGCCATCCGAGTAGGCTCCGCCGGAGAGCATAATTAAATGAGTGGGGTTAGTCGTCCCGATGCCGACGTTGCCACCGGATAAAATTGTCATCGCATCAGTTCCAGAACCGCCCGACATAAATGAAATACCTTGTCCAGTTTCAGCAAATAATGCTAAATCTTGCGACGCGGTTCCTTTAATGGGTCCAGCC
>JAPLXG010000009.1:0-16088 GCA_026396175.1 Candidatus Moraniibacteriota bacterium
GGCGGAACAATGACCGGAGGGATTACCAATTCCACTTCGCTTAACCCCCTCACCACACTGGCCGAATCTTGGATCGGACCAAGTTCAACTGCGGGAATTTATTTTAAAGGGGGGAATGTGGGGGTGGGGACGACGGGGCCGGGGTATAAATTGGATGTGAATGGAACACTCAATGCATCTGGCGCCACGACCTTGGGGAGTACATTAGCTGTAGTCGGGGTCACAACTACATTAGGTAATCAAGGTTCAGTGAAGTTAATTTTAAATGGAACAGCTGGCGCGAAGAATTGGCAGATGGATGTTGGAGCTTTAACCACAGGGTATCTTAATTTTACTCCCTCTACAGCAAATGGCGGAGCAACTTTTACCACCCCTGTAATGGTTATTGGAGATAGCGGCAACATCGGCATTGGGACGACTGCGCCTGGGGCAAAGCTGGATGTAGCAAATGTTTCGGCTGGAATTAACGAGGGTATTCGTTTAACACATAAAAATGATTATAGTGCTGGCTCTAAGATTACGTGGAATATGGGGGGAGCGGCAGAAAGTGCCAACATCACTAGCTCATGGTTTCCTGCGTCCACCGCGGCTTCTTATATAGCCTTTTCCAACACTAACACTGTTGGTGGGCTTCAAGAAGCAATGAGAATTACTAACGGAGGGGCAGGTACTGGATACGTCGGCATCGGGACGACGAGTCCGGCTTTCACCTTGGACCTTGTTACGGGAAACACTAACAACGCAATGCGGATTATTCCCAATGCGGCCGGCTCCACCACATTCCGGCTTGATGCGTTTAATGACGGCGCGACAAACAGAAACTTTGCATTTAGGAATCGATATAACGCCTTGGGTAGATTAGAGTTGATGAAATCATCGTCCGCGACTGGCGACCCAACCACGGTTATTCAGCAATGGGATGATACACTCGGCACGAGTTTCCCATCCGGCAACGTCGGCATCGGGACGGCGAATCCGTTGACAGCACTACATATTCTAAAATCAGGCGGGACAACCTATGGATCTAGCGATCAACTAAGAATAAGTTCTGGCGTTTCTGGGCAAAGAGCCGAGTTGCATTTAACGGATGGTATAACATCCGATGCGTTTTTGTCTTTTCTGCCTTCTACAACTGCCACGTCACGATATATAGAATTAAGTGCAAATGGTGCCAATGGTGGTCTTACTGTTTTAGGCAACGGCAACGTCGGCATCGGGACGACGGGACCAGGGGCCGCGCTACATTTGTATCGCGCCGACACAAGCAATTCTCAACTTGTCATTCAAAATAAAGTGGCTGATTATACTACAGGCACGGCAGGTTTGCGTTTTGATGTTGTTGGTGATTTGCAGACGGGGCATATTTATAGTAGTTTTGTAGCTCCAGGAACTTGGGATAAATCATTTATGCGATTTCAGGTTCCAAATAGTAGTGGAACATTGACGGACACGATGACATTAACAAATGGCAATGTCGGCATCGGAACGACGAATCCGACAGCCCTATTATCTGTCGGCGCCACTTCCCAATTTCAAGTTTCTTCTGCTGGAGCCATTACCTCAGTCGGAGTCAACTCCGGCTCAGGCCTAATCCAAGGCACCGGTGGTCTGACCATCACCGGAACAGTAACTCTGCCAAGCAGTTCTATCACCAATCTCAACCTGGCCAACTCTACCATCAGTGGCATCGCTCTCGGTTCCAACCTAGCCACTCTCACTATCGGCACCCATCTGACCGGAACAAGCTTCAATGGATCAACTGGAGTAACGATTGCCACTGACGCCACGAATGCCAACACAATTTCCACTATTGTCGCCAGAGACGCATCGGGTAATTTTTCGGCTGGAACGATTACCGCCACTCTAACGGGTAATGCCTCCACGGTTACCGGACTGGCTGTTACTGCCGGACAAACGCTCACAGTGACTACCGGCGGAACAATAGCTTCCGGTTCGGCTGCCTATACGCTGGCTTCGGCTTATGCGACTTCTGCTCAGGGTACGACTGCTGATAATGCTCTCCCGAAAGCGGGGGGAACAATGACCGGAGGAATTACTAATTCCACCTCGGTTAACCCCCTCACTACGCTGGCTGAATCTTGGATTGGGCCATCTTCCACTGCCGGGATTTATTTTAAAGGGGGGAACGTCGGCATCGGGACGACGGGGCCTGGAGCGAAACTGGAAATTGCGGGTGCGGCTAACCAGCTTCGATTGTCCGATGCGGGTAATCCGTCGGCTAATTATTACGATATTGTGAGAAACGGCTCAACGGGATATTTGGACTTTCAAGGGTCACAGGCGACTTACAACGGCTTTCTTTTCAAAAACAATAGTGCGGCAACGATACTGTATCTTGACCCAACTCAAAAGGTGGGAATTGGGAAAACGCCAAGTGTGGCCTTGGATGTAAACGGCTCTGCGTCAGTAAGTGGAAATACAATTTTATCAGGCAATATCACTGGCGGGGCTAGTGGTGCTTTATATTATGATTCTGCTAATGCACAATTACGCAATGGAAATAGCCCAACTGGATTATTTTTCGGTGGGCAAGGAGAATTTCAGGCTCGTCGGGAAAGTGCCAATGCGACGATAAGAATCGTGTCGGTAGGTGCAACAAGTCAAAGTTATCTTGCTTTTGACAGGGCAAGAGGAACTATTGCCTCTCCGACTGGAGTTTTAAGTGGAGATGTTATTGGGTCGGTTGTCGGAGTTGCGTATGACGGAGTGAGTGCAACAATGACACACGGTCCGCAAATTACTCTTTCCACAACGGAAGATTGGGACGCGACCCATAATGGGAACAGGATTGATTTTTATACCATTGCGAACGGGACGACGAATCAGGTCAACACCTTAGCTTTGAATCAGGGTAATGTCAGTATGGCTGGTAATTTGACAGTTTCGGGGTCAGGGAATACAACAATAAACGGCAACGTCGGCATCGGCTCAACGGGACCAGGTGCGCGGTTACAAGTTGTAGGGGCTGATGATTTAAGCACGTCTTTCGCTGCGAAACTAGGCGGTGCGACCACAACGGGGTTGGTAATAACAAATAGCGGCAAAGTCGGCATCGGGACGACGGATCCCGGAGATAAACTTGAAGTTAGAGGGCCCGATACAAGTTCTATCAGCATTTCCCAGGGTTCACCTTCTACGACAAAATTCCACATGGGACAGTTCAGTAACGGGTTTTACATGTTTAACAACTATTTTTATAGGGGTGGACAGACTACCGACGACGCGACGACGGGCTCAACCGGCATACTGCTTGACGCCAATGCGATCGTTTTTCAGCATGCGCCGGCTTCGGTGACCCCGGCGCGTGTTACTGATATGTATATCAGGAACGACGGCAACGTCGGTATCGGGACGACGAGCCCCCTCTACAAATTAGATGTCAAATCCGCCGGCACCGATATCGCTCGTTTTCAAGGTAGCGGTTCGACCGGTTGCACATTTTCTGATGGCGGAGTGATCTCTTGCAGTTCCGATGAAAATCTCAAGAAAAATATCTCTGGCATCGAATATGGACTCGCCACTGTTATGAGTCTGCGACCCGTGGAGTATAACTGGAAAACAGAAAATAATTCCGTCACCAAGAGCCTCGGTTTCATTGCCCAAGACGTGGAACAAATCATCCCCAAGCTTGTCACAACCAATTCTGACGGCCTGAAACAACTCAACACCATCGGTCTTGTGCCCGTGGCGATCAGAGCGATTCAACAGCAACAAACGCAGATCACAGGCCTCACCGATAATCAAAACAAAATCGTTAATCAGCTGACCGGACAACTGGCTGATCAAAACTTAACCGTGGATAATAAGTTGCAGTTGATCGGACAATCATTAGATAATATCCAGACGCAAGTGGTTGCGTCTCTCCAAGCACAACTAGACAAACAAACCAAAGACATCACCGATCTGCAAAAACAAATGGCTGACATTCACCGGAAAATTGGAAGCCGATGGCGTGGTGGCGGGAGCGTTCAGTGTGAAAGTAGTGGACACTAGTGCCCCCACGATTGGAAAATCTGTCCTCTGTAAATCAACCGAAGCGTTGCAAGCTGGAACTTGCGTCACCTATGACAGCGCCGAAGCCAGTATGACGCAGGCCGACGGAAAAAGTGTGGTCGTCAAAACTACGGCGGTGAGCGCCAAATCCAAAGTGTTTGTTACTCCAAAAATTGTTACCGATCAACCGTTGGCCGTGACAAAAATTATTCCCGGCGTCAGTTTCAGCGTGGAAGTCAAAAACAGCGTGACGGAAAACACTGATTTCGATTGGTTTATTGTGGAGGAAAAATAATACAAGACATTCAGCTTGATTTGTGGTATAATTTAAGCGTAAATACAAAAAATTAAAATTCATCCCCCACCACTTTTTTGCTCGCACTTAGTGCGGAAGTGAAGTAGCTCTAAAAGCTATTATTGGGAGAATGCTAGAATATAATTTCTAGCCAAAAATAAATTCAAAAGCAAAAAAGTGGTGGGGGATAAAAAAATATGTGGATCATCAATGATTTGGATTTGAAAAAACAAGCGCGGGAGTTGGGCGTGAAATTTTGGCAAACTCCTGGCTTTTTGTTTATTATCTTGGGTGTTGTGACGATAACGATAATGACCGCCACCTATTACATCTCCCAAGTTTATGATAGTCCGGAGGTGCTTGTCTTGGCGGAAAGCTTCGTGGTGGTGATTGTGCTCACGATTGGAAATTTTGTGATTAGCTCTATTGAACAGATGGTGCGGCTTAATCGGATGAAAAGCGAATTTGTTTCCGTGGTTTCGCATCAGTTGCGCACGCCGCTCTCGGCGATCAGATGGGAAACGGAACTGCTACTTTCCAAGTTTCGCAAAGAGGTTGTGGGATCGAAACAACGTCAAAGTATTGAAAATATCAATACTTTGAGCGAAAAAATGACGCGGTTGGTCAATGATCTTTTGGATGTGGCGCGGATTGATCAAGGGCGGTTGATCATCAAAAAAATGCCGGTAAATATCGTCACGATTATCGAAGAAGCGGTGTCCGGTTTTGCCGCGATTACCAAAAGCCGGAGCATCGAGGTGCTTTTTAATGACAAAAAAAATATTCCGCTCGTTTTCGGTGATCCGGAAAAATTGCGTATGGTGGTAGAAAATCTGCTCAATAATTCCATTAAATACACCACTAATCACGGAAAAATTGAAATAAAACTTTTAAAAAAAGGAGACTTTGTGATTTTTAGTATCAAAGATACCGGTGTCGGCATCCCGGTCGAGCAACACGAGCGAGTTTTTGATAAATTTTTTCGCAGCGACAATGTTGTCAAATATCAAACCGAAGGAACGGGACTGGGACTCTATATTGCCAAAAATATCATTGAGCAATTGAATGGAAAAATTTGGTTCGATTCCGTCGAAGGACTGGGATCGATTTTTAGTTTTTCTATTCCTCTAAATAGAAAGAGCAAGAAGTAGTTATTCGCTTCGCCGTTATTCGCCTTGCGAACCCCCACTACCTTGCCTACCGGCAGGCAGGCGAACGGGGGACATACGAATTAATTATTTTGAATTATTATTTAAGTAAGTAATAAAAAATTATGCCAAAAATATTAATTGTCGAGGATGAGCCGATTTTGAATAAAGCTTTGACCGAATTTCTCACCGAAGCCGGTTTTGAAATTCTCAATGCTTTTAATGGCGATGAGGCGGTGAAAATCGCTCAGACAAAAAAAGTTGATCTTATCCTTTTGGATATTGTTTTGCCCAAAAAAGACGGCTATGAAGTTCTAGATGAGCTAAAAAAGGATCCAAGAATTGCCAAAACGCCAATCGTGCTGCTCACTAATTTGGAAAGTATGGAAAATATCGAGAAAGCGTTTGATCGGGGTGCGACGACTTACCTGGTGAAATCCAATTACAAGTTAGAAGAGATTGTTGGGAAAATAAAAGAAGTTCTGGAAAATGCTAAATAAAATGCAATAACCTCCTTCGTCCCGACGTAACGTCGGGACTACGGTGGCACGACGCCAAAGGCTATGGCCGACGGCGCGCGTGTCGAAGAAAAACAAATGCGCATCGGTAATGAACAATTGAGAGATTTTATCAAAGACTCGGAAATGATTCCGGATGAAAAACTTGACGTAGCCTTCAAGGAAGCCGAGAGTAAAAAAACACCCCTTGGAGATATTTTGCTTGCCAAAAAGTTGATTGATGAAGAGAGATTGCGAAAACTCTATGCCTACATTTTAGGTATTCCTTTTGTTGATTTGCAAAAAGAAACCATCCCCACTGATATCTTACAGATGATTCCCGAACCAATTGCCAAAAAGTATAAAATCGTAGCGTTTGAAAAAAATGGCGCGGAGTTGAAAATTGCCATGCTCAATCCGGAAGACATCCAAACGGTGGATTTCATCAGAAAAAAAACCGGCCTGCGCATTGTCACTTGCATCACCTCGCAAGGGAGTATCGAAGCAATTCTCAAGCAATATGGAAAAAGCCTCAAAGCGGAATTTGGCGATATGATTGAAAAAAATTCTGCCCAAGTGTCGACCGGCAATGAGTCGGCGGATGATCTCGAAGAAATTGCTCAAGGCTTGCCGATTATCCGGATTGTTGACACGCTCATCAAGCACGCGATTTTGCAAGGCGCGTCGGATATCCACATCGAACCGGATGAAAAAGAAGTGCGCGTGCGCTATCGCATCGACGGAATGTTGCACGAAGCGATGACTCTTCCCAAGCAAGTGCGCGACGGCATCATTGCCAGGATTAAAGTGCTTTCCAATTTGAAATTGGATGAGCATCGCATTCCACAGGATGGCCGTTTCAAAATTGAGAAAGACAGCACAAAAATGTCTTTTCGGGTCAGTGTGCTGCCGATTTTTGATGGGGAGAAAATCGTGATGCGTCTTTTGGACGAATCTTCCAAGGGACTAACATTGGAGATGATGGGGCTGATGGGGCAAGCGTTGGAATCAATTCACGCTCAAATCAGAAAACCCAATGGGATGATTCTTGTTACCGGGCCGACCGGTAGCGGAAAAACCACCACGCTCTACACCATTATGGATATTCTTAATGAGGTGGATGTAAACATCAGCACCGTGGAAGACCCGGTGGAATATCGGATGCCCCGAATCAATCAAACGCAGATCCATCCCAAAGTGGGATTGACTTTTGCGGCGGGACTGCGCGCGCTACTTCGCCAAGACCCAGACATTATTATGGTCGGGGAAATCCGCGACAATGAAACAATGGAAATGGCCATTCAAGCCGCGATGACCGGGCACCTTGTGCTTTCCACGCTCCACACCAACAGTGCCGCCGGAACTTTGCCGCGGCTTCTCGACATGGGCGCTGAACCATTTCTCGTCGCTTCCACTGCTAATGTGATTATTGCTCAGCGTTTAGTGCGAAAAGTTTGCCATGATTGCCGAGTGGAATATAAATTGAATGAAAAAGAAATGAAAGCCTTGGAGGACAACTATGAAATGGAAAAGATTTTGGAAACCATCCAAAAAAGCGGAATTTTGGGAGATGGACTGAAAGCCAAAGATAAGTGGAAAGATATCAAACTCTACAAAGCCAAGGGTTGCGAGCAATGTATGGGTGGTTACAAAGGTCGAAACGGCATCTATGAAGTTTTGGAAATTGACGAGGAAATTCGCAAAATGATTTCCGAGCGCGCGTCCGCGCATGACATCGAAACCAAGGCGCGGGAAAAGGGGATGCTGACGATGATTGAAGACGGCTTTACTAAATGCATCCAAGGCATCACGACGGTGGAAGAAATATTAAGAGTAACGAAAGAATAGAAGGCGGACTGTGCCCCCGCACCAATTCCAGACAGGTTTCCTGGTAATGGTGGGCGCCTGGTGAGTTGTCGCCTTCGGCTCAGTTTATCAAAAATATTTTTTACGAAAGAGAATTGGTGAGGGGTGCTAATTTTTGTGCTCCCGCCATTTCTTCGGCAGTTAATAATTGTTATAAAAAAAGCTAAACTGACTATTTTGGATTATTTTCCAAAATGGCGGGAACAAAAATGGCAAAAGTTTTTTATAGCGCAAAAAGTTATTCCGGCGAAACCAAAGCGGGAGAGCTGGATGTGAAAAATGAGAGAGATTTGGCCACTCAACTGCGTGCGGATGGGTATATTTTGACGTCCTTCAAAGAAATTAAAGAAGAAAAAACCAACGAGGTGAATGTGAAATTTTTGGATCGTTTTTTTAGTATTTCGCTGAAAGACAAACTGATGTTCACGCGCAATTTGAGCGTGATGATTTCTTCCGGGCTGCCCATTTCCAAGGCGGTGAAAAATATCTCTTCGCAGACCAAAAACAAAAAGTTTCAGAAAATTTTAGATAATATTTTTGAGGACATCCAATCCGGAACGACTTTCGCCGATGGTTTGGCGCGCTACCCGGGAATTTTTGGCGATCTGTTTGTCAATATGATTAGAGTGGGCGAGTCGAGTGGAAATCTAGAAGAAATTTTGGAAATCCTCGCCATCCAACTGGAGAAAGAACATGATTTGACGAGCAAAATCAAGGGCGCGATGACTTATCCGGCCGTGATTGTCGTGGCGATGCTCGGCATTGCCGTTTTGATGCTAACCTATATTTTACCCAAAATGATGGGCGTTTTTGCCGATATGAAAGTTGAATTGCCCGCTTCGACTAAATTCATTATCGCGCTGAGCAATCTTTTGCGGGATCATGCGATTTTTGTTGGGGTGGGTTTTGTTACTTTCATCGTCGCGATTCGCTTTCTACTGACGACAGAAAGCGGAAAGAAAATGCTCGGTTTCATCTTGATTAATCTACCTGCCATCAAAAATATGGTAATCAAGGTGAATTGCGCGCGGTTCGCCAGAATCTACAGCTCGCTCTTGCGTAGCGGTGTGCCGGTAGTGCAAGCACTGACCATCATTTCCAATACGCTCACTAATTATTACTACAAAAAAGCCGTCAAAGACGGAATTGAAGATGTGCAAAAGGGAATTAGTCTCAGCAAAGTGATTGAAAAAAATCCCAAAGTCTTTCCAGTGCTGATGGCGCAGATGGCGCAAGTGGGGGAGGAAACGGGAAAAACAGAAACAATCCTTTTGAAATTAGCCGAGTTCTACGAAGACGAAATTGATCAAATTTCCAAAAATATGTCTTCCATTATTGAACCGGTGCTGATGATTTTTATCGGCGCCGCCGTCGGCTTTTTCGCCATCTCGATGTTGCAACCGATGTATAGTTTGATGGATAATATAAAGTAGTATTTGGTATGTAGTATCTAGTATTTAGTATAAATACGAAGATGATATTTTGTGCCAAAAACTTAGTATAGTAGATGCCAATATGCTACCAGATACCAAATACCAGATACTAAATACCAAATACAAAGCATTTATGCTCATCGAAGCCATGACGGTGCTGTTTATTTTTGCTTTGATTACGATCACTTTTTATTCCGTTTTTTCTGTCGGTACGCGCTATATTCAAGATGCTAAGAATCGTCTCGGCGCGCTGGCGGTGTCCAATGAGCGAATGGAAATTGTGCGCAATCTGGCTTATGATAGTATCGGCACTGATCATGGGACTATTCATGGCAACATACCTCAAGATCAAGATGTGACAGAAAATGCGCATCAATATCATATTCACACCGAAGTTGACTACATTGATGATCCTTTTGATGGCATCGGCTATGCTGATACGGTTTGGTTTGAGGATTATAAGCGAGTAATTATCACTACGTCTTGGTCGGGAGCAACGAATACTTCCGAAAATGTTCAAATAACTTCTCGTTTTGTTCCGCCGGGAAAAGAAGTACAGCACGTGGGAGATGGAATTCTTTCCGTCAATATTTTCAGTGATCAGCCGGGAGGCGCGGGAATTCCTGATTCCAAGGTGACGGTTGTCAATGCGGACACGCACCTCAATACCTACCAAATGACAGATGATTCGGGGAACGCAACTTTTATGGGGGATCGCGTGACCAATTCAATCCAAAAATATCAAATCACTGTGGAAAAAAGCGGCTATGAAACTGTTGCGACAATGCCGCCCTATCCGCTTACACCGCTTTTTAATCCAATAGATGTGCACGCTTCGGTGGTGACGGGAACGATGAATGTGGCTAATATCGTGCAAAACAAATTGGCCAACATCAAAATCAGCACAGTCGACTATCTTGACGCGCCAATTTCCGGTGCCACTTTTCATTTGTCCGGCGGCAGAAAATTAGGCACCAATGTTGCTGATCCCTTTGCGGCGGTCTATAATTTTGACCAAAGTAGCACGACCGATTCCGGAGGGGAGAAATTATTCAGTTCAATCAGTCCGGGAAATTATGCTTTTTCCCTGACCGGTTCGACTTTAAGTGATTATGTTATTATCAGCACCACTCCAGTTTTGCCATTTTCCTTGCTATCATCCGTTGGAACGCTGGATGCCAAGATTAAGCTGGCAAGCAAAACCGCCACTTCACTTTTAGTTTCCGTCTTTAACACAAGCAGCACCTTGCCGATTGCCGGCGCGAAAGTGAGACTGACTAATGCCGCATTGAGTTATGACAAAGAATTAACATCAACTAGCGATGGAAAAGTTTTCTTTCCTGATTCGAGCGATCCATTTTTGCCAGAAACATATCACATGAAAATCACGGCCACCGGATATTCCAATAAAGAATCAGATGTTACCATTACCGCGGGTAGCCTGAAGACAGAATCAGTGGGGTTATAATCTGCTTATTCGCATGTCCCCCGTTCGCCTGCCTGCCGGTAGGCAGGTAGTGGGGGTTCGCGAAGCGAATAACTTATACTAATGGGAAAATATAAAAAATCAAAAAATAGCAGGGGACTAACACTGATTGAAACAATGATGGCGATTGCTATTTTTGCCATTGGGATGGAGGGCTTCACCTTGCTTTTTTCGCGGGCGTGGCAAAATAATTCCTATACACTGGAAATGGGACAATCTTCGATGGCGGTTTCTCAAGGTGTGAACACGCTAGTGGACTATCTGCGCAGTGCCCGCCAGGCCGATGACGGTTCCTATCCAATTAAATCAGCCAATGATAATGACGTTGTGGTCTATTCCGACTACGACCGCGATGGAGCAACTGAGCGGTTGCATATCTATAAAAGTGGTCAAAATATTTTAATGGGCGTGACAAATCCGGCATCGACAATGCCCAGAACCTATCCAAGCGGCGATCAGCAAGTCATCACAATTGCGCAAAAAATTGTCAACACGACTGGCGAGCCGATTTTCTATTACTACGACAGAAATTATGCTGGAGGGGCGGCGCAACTTCCTCTGACAACTCCGGCTAACGTGGCAGATATTCGCCTCTTGAAAATTCATCTGAAAATCAACATTAATCCCAATCGCGCACCGGACAATATCGAAATGCAAACCTATGTCGAAATGCGAAACTTGGGTGATCATGATAGTGTGCATTAATTCATGAAACATATAACATGAAGCATATAACAAATAACATAAAACGAAGAAATAACAGGGGCTCGGCTTTGGCTTATGCACTCATTATTATGACCGTGGTGATGATTATTTTGGTTTCGATGCTGGGCTATGTTTCTTCCCAGCTTACCTTTAGTTTTAACCGCGTCGAAAAAGAAAAAGCCTTTCAAGTGGCGGAAGCCGGAATTTACTACTATCGCTGGTACCTGGCACATCAAACTTCCGGAAGAACGGCACTGGAAATTAATACTTTTTTGCAAACTGGCGGTCCGATGGGTTTTTCTCCGGGGGAGGTGAGTTATGAAGGAATTGGAAAATATCAACTGGTAATTACGCCTCCAGTTCCTGGTTCGACAATAATTAACATAAAATCAATCGGCTGGTCAAATCGGGTGCCGGGGATGAAAAGAACAATTTCAGTCCGGTTTCGTCGTCCTTCTTGGAGTGAATATACTTTCCTCTCAAACAGTTTTATGAATTTCGGCGATCAGGCCGTGGTGTATGGCAAAGTGCATTCTAACGGCGGGATTCGTTTTGATGGAGTCGCGCATAATACAGTTAGTTCGTTACTTCCAAGATTTAATGATCCGTCAATGGGAGGAAATAGCATCCAATTTGGCGTGCATACGACAAAAAATCCGTCCGATCCCGATGCTCCGACCTATCCTTGGACGAGCGGAACAGTGCCGAATCGCCCGGATGTTTTTATGGGCGGGAGAGAGTTTCCTGTTTCCGAAGTTAGTTTTACCGGCGTCACAACCGATCTGGCTAATATAAAAATTCAAGCCCAGAACGGACACGGAGTATATTTCGATGCGACAGGAGTGGGCAGAAGAATTGTCTTGAAAAATGATGGAACATTTGATGTTTGCACAATCGCTTCTGCCAATAGCAACACTCATGCGATTAGCAATAATAACGGCTACAAGAAAAACAGCGGAAGCGGTACCTGCGACAGTTGCAGTGGAGAATGTCTGAGTAATTATCCCATTCCGGATGGTGGAATAATTTTTGTGGAAAATGATACTTGGGTGGAGGGCACAATCAATAACAAGCGCGTGGCGATTGTGGCGGCCAATCTTTCCGGCGGAGGAAATCAGCGGGATATCTATATCGGGATTAGCGATAACAACCTGCGCTACACCGCCTATAATTGCAATAATATGCTAGGACTGATTGCGCAGAGAGATGTGCGAGTACTGGGAAGTTGTCCGGATAATTTTGTTGTAGACGCGGCTCTTTTGGCGCAAGGAGGGGTGGTGGGAATGAATGACAATGGATTTAGCGGAAAAAATTCTTTGATTTTTAACGGCGCGATTACTTCCTACTTGCAACCATATTTTGCGCACGGAAATGATGGATTTGCCGTGCGTACCTACAACTTCGATAATAATCTGCTCTATTGTCCACCACCCTATTTTCCCACCGGCACGGATTACGCAATTGATCTCTGGGAGGAATTATAAAATAAAAAACTCCGCCCGAGGCGGATCCGCCTCGGGCGGAAAAAAGTGTGCTATAATTATACCAGCTGATGTAAATTATTTTTTAATTTGTATATTCGTACATTTGTATTTAATTCGCCTGCCTGCCGGTAGGCAGGTAATTCGTAGAGATTATCGCATGAATGTTCTGAAAAAAAACATAATCAATTTTGAGGAAGCTTGTTTTGGCATTGATTTGGGAGATCTTTTTGTCAAAATCGTAGAGCTGGAAAGCAATGGAAGCCAGGATTTTGTGCGGGCCTATTCCATCGCGGCTATTCCCGAGGGAAGCATTGAAGATGGCAGAATAATTGACAAGCAGAAAGTGACTCAAGCGATTAAAACGGCAATTTCAGTGGCAGAGCCGAAAAAAATAAATACCAAAAAAGTCATTTGTTCTCTGCCGGAATCAAAAGTTTTTCTGCGCGTGCTTTCGATTCCCAAAATGGAAAAAGCGGAGATTGGCGAGGCAATAAAATGGGAAATTGAAGCCAGTATCCCACTGTCAGTTGACCAAGTTTACTATGACTGGCAGTTGATTGGTGAAGTGGAAGGCAAACAAAACATCCTAACGGTGGCCATTTCTCGCGAAATTGTGGATGATATTCTAGAAGTGCTTGAAGGCGCCGGTCTTGAGGTGTATGGCTTGGAAGCGGAATCGGTGGTGGCAACCAGAAGTCTGATTAATAATTCGGACGAAAAGGGCAAGGTTTCTTTAGTCGTCGATTTGGGCTCAAAAAGAACCAATTTTATTGTAACAGAAGGGAACATTCCCTTTTTCACCTCAAGCATTCCCTTTTCTTCCGACGGCGTGACTGATGCAATCGCGAAGACTTTGGGGGTGGGCAATGAAGAGGCGCAAAAATTGAAAATTTCCCAAGGAGTGGGCTCTTGCGATAACGATGATTCCGTTTTCAATTCTATGCGATCCTACTTGGAAGGACTTTCTGTCGAGATAGAAAAAACGATTGATTTCTATCAAAACATAAACAGCCAATCGGGCAAAGTGGAAGAAATTATTATTTGCGGAGGAGCTAACTTGAAAGGCTTGGTTCCCTATCTTGCCAAGAGATTGGGGCAGAAAATTTACATCGGAGATCCTTGGACTAATTTGAATTTTGGCGGGCGTTTGCCGATAATTAGCAAGGAAAAAGCGCTCCAATTTACCAATGCTATTGGTCTCGCTATGAGAAAAAAAGATTATGAAAATAGAAATTAATTTACTGCCACCCAATAAAAAAGAAGCACTACGCGTGACGGAGCAATTTCGAGCTGTTTTGGGCTGGGAAGGGATTGTTTTTTTCATGGCGGTGCTTTTTTTCGGATTTATTCTTGGCATTAACTATTTGCTCGATTTTAATCTTGAGTCAGTTTCCGCCAGCAGGAATAATGAATCGAACGGAACACAATATGAAACGATAAAACATTACGCAACTAAATTCTTGGATGTTAATTCCAAAATTTCTAAGGTCGGAAGCATCGCTAGCGGGCAGATTTATTGGTCGGCACTATTTTCCAAATTAAATAGTGAAGTTCCGGATAACGTGGAAATCAGCGGGATGGCTACGAAAAATTATGGCTTGTCTTTGGCGGGAAAAGCTAAAACAAGAGAAGATCTGCTCCTCTTTAAGGACAATTTGGAAAAAGAACAATGTTTTGAAAACGTCAATCTGCCACTTTCCGATTTGGTCTCTAAGGAAGACATCGCTTTTCAGATAGATTTAGGAATAAAAGAAAATTGTATCAAAAATCAATGAAAATTTTTTGGGAAAAACATAAAATCAGCACCACCATCGTCATCTTTATTTTCGTAATGGTGCCTTCGTTCTATGTCGCGACTTCTTTTTCAATCAGAAAGATTCAAAACAAGGCGGATGCGATTCAAGAAAAAATCATCGATGGTATTTCAGAAAAAGCCAAGATAGAAAAGATACCAAATATGCAAGAAGCGGACGCTGAATTTGAAAAAAATAAAGATTCCGTGGGAACAATTCTTGAATTAAACAAAGAAGTTGATTTTATCAGGTATCTCGAATCGTTAGCGGAGGAGACGAATAATAAAATAGAAATCAAAGTCCTGGCTGACACTCAAGATAATGCTGTGGCCAAAGATGTCGCCAAGGCCACCGCCAAAAAGGACAGCCCCAGTGACGGAAAAAATATCGAAGATCAATTGCTCTACAAACAATATGTCACGATGCAGGTCGATCTGACGGGGGATTATGACGGATTTTTGAATTTTGAACATAAACTGGAAAACAACAAATACTATGTCAACATTCTTTCTCTAAACGTACAGAAAATTTTTGTCAAAAAAGAAAATCCTGCTGCGATAACTGCTCCTGTATCCTATGGCACCATATTTGCCACAACAATAATCCAAGGTAATAACTCAAACACAAGTGTCAATTCCGATGTTAATGGTGTTCCGATGCTCAAAAGTTCGCTTAATCTAATTGTCTATACGCAATGATACTAAAACTAAACAACCTAAAAAAAGAGATCCTATCTGGTGGCATTTTTCGCAGAATAGGCGGCTTTTTGGGTGGTAATATTAAAAAATTTGTCTTTTTATTGTTTTTTATCCTCTCTGGATATTGTGTCTATATCTGGTATGCTTATGCCTATAACAATCAGTGGAGCGAAAAAAAGAAAGCAGAATATCTGCAAACCAAAGACAAGGAAGTAACATTCAATCGCAAAAAATTTCAAGATACCATTGAACGAGAGCAGAAAAGAGCTGAGGAATATCAGAAAACAATTACTGCCGAAAAGGACATTTTTGGGATCAAATAGATTTTCTTGCCAACAAAAAACACAGCGATTTAGTTGCTGTGTTTTTTATTCATGAAACATGCAACATGTAGCATGTAACAAAAATACTTTATTTTGCGCTTTTTTTATTTGAGAATGTTATATGCTTCATGCTACATGCTTCATGGAATTGTGCGCCGGGCAGGAATCGAACCTGCGACCAATAGCTTAGAAGTCCGCCAGCTGGCGGATCTATCCACTGAGCTATACGAGTCTCTATCTCGTGTGCGCCGGGCAGGAATCGAACCTGCGACCAATAGCTTAGAAGTCCGCCAGCTGGCGGATCTATCCACTGAGCTATACGAGTCTCTATCTCGTGTGCGCCGGG
>JAPLXG010000009.1:16158-33419 GCA_026396175.1 Candidatus Moraniibacteriota bacterium
ACCAATAGCTTAGAAGTCCGCCAGCTGGCGGATCTATCCACTGAGCTATACGAGTCTCTATCTCGTGTGCGCCGGGCAGGAATCGAACCTGCGACCAATAGCTTAGAAGGCTACTGCTCTATCCACTGAGCTACCGGCGCAGAGTTGTGTTGTTTTTCAATTTTTAAACTATCATGGAAAGGGCTTAGAAGTCCGCCAGCTGGCGGATCTATCCACTGAGCTACCGGCGCATTCTCGCGCAACATCCGCTGTTTTCCCTGCGTCCTCAGGATTTTTGGGGATTTAAACGCATATTTTTTTTGAAATCTACACAGGGGCGAGTATTGGGAATCGAACCCAAATTCCTTGTTCCACAAACAAGTGTACTAACCGCTGTACGATACCCGCCCCTCTATAGACTTCTTTATTAACGTTGCATTTAAAATTGTAAATTTTAAATTGAAAATTTCTTTCCGTGCCCTCACCAGGATTCGAACCTGGGACCATCTCCTTAAGAGGGAGCTGCTCTACCAACTGAGCTATAAGGGCAAAATCATGAAACATGTAACATATAGCATGTAACAAAAATACTTTCTTTACATTTTTTTATTTGAGAATGTTACATGTTTCATGCTATATGCTTCATGAAGATGTGCGCCCTGAGGGACTCGAACCCCCGACCCTCTGGTCCGAAGCCAGATGCTCTAATCCGCTGAGCTAAGGGCGCAAAATAACTTGTTTATACTAGCAAAAATAAAACGCCATGGCAAGCAGTCTTCCTAGTTCATCCCATGCGCCGCTTTGTAAACATTCCATTCGTGATCTGACCACTTTTTTGGTTTAGATGTGAGTGCGTCTGACGCTTGTCCGGGATGGGGGAATTTGGAAGAGGATTCATAGTTGCTTTTGAAGACATCCTCGCGGACAAGATTATTATCCTTGTCGTAGATTTGCTGGGTGAAAGTGGCTTTCATTGATCCATCGGGATTTCTTTCTGTGATCGTTGGTCCAATAATATTTGTCCTTCTGCCGTCCGATGTGCCATAAAAATCAAAGGTTAAAATAGTTCCCACGATTTTGACTTGGATGAGAATATAGCCGGGCGTGTTGTTTAAGAATTTCAAGTCTGGTCTAGGAACATAAACAGTGGCGTCCATGCCTTGCGGATTATAATAGCCGACCGGGTAAGCATGGTTAGTCCGGGCCGTTATTTTCAGGCCGGAATAAATGGCGGCGCGAAAAGCGGTGGTGGAAACCTGGCAAATGCCACCGCCGAAATCAGGTTCAGTTTTATCTCCTTTGATGACAAGTTCTGGGAAATAGCCATGCTCACCATCGACTTCTCCCAACGCTTTCACGAAAGAAAACTCTTCCCCCGGTTTAATGAGGATTCCGTCAAATTGTTTGATGGCAACATTGATGTTAAGGATTCGATTTTTTGGTGAACCTCTGAAATTAGATTGACCTTCGCCAAGCAGTGTGTTGATTCCCATATCAGAAGTGGAATTAAGCGTAACGGCAGGGTCAATTTCAGCGTAAGGTAAATCTATTTTTTGGCCAGTAGTTTTATTTTTCAATGCAGTCAATATCAACTCCAAGCTTTTAGCTTCATCAAGTTTCAGTCCCTTTTCACTCAAAGAAAAAAGTGACACTTTTCCGTCTACGACTTTGAATCGGGAATCGGACGCATTCTTGTCGACTTTTCCCGCTAGAGTAGCGATGGATTTTTTGACCATTTCCGTGTCGAGAGCCACAAAAATTTTCTTTTTAAATCCGTCTTCTTGGCGATAGCTGAAGGATAATTTGCAAAGCGTAGATTTTTTGTAAGCGCAAAAGTTTCCATTTTCGATTTCTGATTTGTAATTAGCGGTATAGCTGAGCAAGGGCTCTTCTTTGAGCCAGCTGGCAACTTCAAGCGCGGGAATTGTGGTTTCTTGATTTTTTATTTCCAAGGTTAAGCCGGTGTCTAAATTAGCACTTAATTCTTGCGGGGTGAAAAATCCCAAGTCAATCGTTTCAGCGAAGCAGTTTGGTGAGAGAAAAAAGAGGAAAAATAAAAAAATAGCGAAATAGTAGATCGATTTCATATCATTTAGGATATATCAAAAATAAAAACCCCGCAATAAGCGCGAGGTTTTGAAAAAAACAAAATTAGTGTAATTCAGCTGTATATGACTTCCATTCGTATGTCCCCCTTTCGCAATGGGGGTTCGCGAAGCGACAGCTGAGCGAATAACTTAGAATCCTCGAACTTGAATTTTTTTTGCTTTATTGCTTTCCGCCTTTGGCATTCGCACTGTCAGGATTCCGTTTTTCATCGAAGCTTCAATTTTGTCGGCCACGACATCAATCGGCAGGATGACTGAGCGGGAAAATGATCCCCAGTAACATTCTTGATAATAGTAATTTTCTTCCATCACCTGCTCTTCGTTTTTCCTTTCTCCGCGGATAGTGAGCATATCGTTATTGATACTGACATCAAGATCTTCCGGCTTTACTCCTGCGATGGTGGATTTGATGACAATATCACTGTCGGTCTGGTAGACATCAATCGTTAGTTGTCCTTCGTTGCTTTCCAGTTCATTTGATTGAATTTCTTCTCTTGATTCTCGAGAGAATTGATTAGGAGTTGATGAATGGGCGGTGATTTCTCGGTCCATTTCGATTTCCTCCTCTTCGTTGCCGTACATATTGACGCTTGGTGAAATAGACCTTTCGGGAATATAGGCATCGTCTTCAATCGTTCTCGCACCAGTCAGTCTTTCCAGGAAAGATTTTTTTACTTTAGTCATAGATTTAAATTATTTATTGGGTAAATTTTGTTAATACTATTCGTATATGTCCCCGCCGCGGCGGGGTTCACGTAGCGAATAACTTAATTATAGCTTCACTCCTGGCATTTGGCAAGTTAAATTTTCTTTCTTCCCGATTCGGGCTAGAAATAGCGTAAAAGGAGAAAATTATAGGAGAAATGCAAAAGAATATTAAGGATAACAATGAGTAGGCTAAGTGGCAACGGTTTTTGATTTTTTCTCCAAAGAAACAGTCCCAGAAGCGTCGTCGTGATAAGGTGGACCAACAAAATGCCGGCAAGTGGCCCAAGAGTGTTTTTCCCCAAGGAAATTTGTTTGGAAACTATATCCACAAGCGCAAAACCGAAGCCGATAAAAACAGCGTCCGCAAGAATTTTTTCTTTAACACTCAGTTCCAGATAGTGGTTATAAATAAAAGCAAATTTAATTATCTCTTCCACGCTGGCAGTGAAAAGCAAAAAAACTAAAGCAGTTTCTGACATTGCCAAGCCAAAAACAGGCGGAGTTAATTCCAAGACTAACGCGCCAAGTGCGGCGATGATTCCTTCGAAAAAAGCTAGCATATGTAAGTTATGATTACTTGGGGTTACTACGAATTACGAAAAAATACGAATGTACGAATTTTTATTTCATATTCCCTTCTCCCTCCGGGAGAAGGTGGCCGTAGGCCGGATGAGGGTTCTTTCTACGACTCAAAGTTTTAACTTAATTTATAATTTTTTCTGTATTGTTGAAAACCCTCACCTGTCACGACTACGTGACATCCTCTCCCGGAGGGAGAAGGGGAAATATTTTTTTTATTTCTTCACATTCTCAGGCTCGCGCTAGTTTCCAAACTTTCCCAGCTCTTTCCCAGACTTTTTTTATCTTCGTTAGACGCATTCTTCCACCTGTAGTATCCTGCCATAGCAATCATCGCGGCGTTGTCCATGCTATAGACTAACTCAGGCACAAGACAAGCGGTGTTCTCTAAATTTTCTTTCACACTCAACTCTAATCTTTTTCGCAAATAAACATTAGCGCTTACTCCGCCAGCCAAAAGGATGGTTTTTGGCGCATACTTTTTGGCGGCGCAGATGGTTTTGGCGACGAGCACATCGGTGACGGCAGTTTGAAATTCTTGACACATCTCAGAAAGGTAATCCGCATTTTTTAGATTTTCCGGATTTTTCTTGGTGGCATAGAGCACAGCGGTTTTCAAACCGGAAAAAGAAAAATTGAAATTAGCGGATTTCAACATCGGGCGAGGAAGGGTAATTTTAAATTTTCTCTCTCCCGCGTAGCTATCCGCCAATTTTGCCACGGCTGGTCCGCCGGGATAACCTAGGTTCAAAATGCGCGCCACTTTATCATATGCTTCACCAACCGCGTCATCCACTGTCTCGCCAATAATTTCATAATCCAGATGCTTTTTCATCAAAACTAATTGAGTGTGACCACCAGAAACAACAAGACAGAGAATAGGAAATTCAAGTTTAAAATTTTTGCAACGTTTGATTTGTTTTAAATTTTGAGTATTGGAATTTGGAATTTTATTGGAAATTGGAAATTGGAAATTGGAAATTGCGCAAACCTTATTTCGCGTATGCGAAATAAAGTTTGCGTAGATATGCCCTTCAATGTGATGAATTCCGATGAGTGGTACGCGCCAGAGATAAGAAAGTGTCTTGGCAGTCGTCGTGCCGATGAGCAGTGCAGGAATAAGTCCTGGTCCGTTAGTGACGGCAATTAGATCAAGATCAGTCGGTTTCTTTTTCGCTTTCTTGAGAGCCGTTTCAATAACTGGCAAGATATTTTTTAAATGTTCTCGTGCAGCCAAGTTCGGCACAACCCCGCCCCACTTGGCGTGGAGCTCGATTTGAGAAGAAATAATGCTGGAAAGTACTTTTACGCGTTCATTTTCCACTTCCAAAATGGAAGCGGCTGTTTCGTCGCAAGATGTTTCAAGGCCTAAAATAATCATAATATTGGTCAGGTTTATCCTTCTATCTTAACGAAGATATTAGATAATTGCAATTTTTGTTGACTTTTGAGGTAAAATCGGGTAAGCTATTAAGTCAAATAGCTCGTTGTCAATAATCTTGAGTCATAACAGTGGCTCGAAAATATACGAAGGAGAAAAAGTTACTATGAAGAATAAGTCGGCGAGATTTTTTTTGGCTATGGTGGCTGTGTTTATTTTGAGTATAAACAATACAGCTTATTCCGCGGATAAGGCGAATCAATCCGCAAAAAACAATAAATGGGTTAAGAGTCTGCATGATGCAGCTTTAGGGCTGGAAAGTCAGCAGACAAGTGACATCGTTAGCTTTATCGAGAAGAGACTTGTTATGGGAAAGTTTAATCCCAAGCTCAAGAAAATCGAGGCCCTAGAAAAGAAAAAAATTTCCAATCCGATTTTTCTTGTTTTGATTACCGAAGAGGACAAAAAGAATTCTCATTGGAAGGAGGTGAAGTTTTCTTCCGCTGCGCAGTTTATCCCTGCCATACAAGCAATTGTCATTGATGAAAGAGCGGAATTTAGCGAAGAGGGAATGGCAATTATGCTTGCGCGGGAATACTGGATAGCTTACTACGCAATTAAGGGAAGCTACGATGGTGATACTAAGTGGAATGCCTACGCTTTCTTAATTAGGTGCATGGTGTCTCTAGGCGGAGAAGGCTATATTTCGCTGGTTTATGATGAAGCCAGTAAATTAGCCAAGGAGTTTGAGGAAAATGTTGTTGGATGGCGAAGCTACTCCTTGGTAGAACCAATAACATATGATGAGAGGCTTAGCTTTGCTCTATGGGAGCCAGCATCTGATGAAGAGGCACTTTTTATGCAAAGATGCTTCTGGATTCATATCGTTTTTATTATGATTGAAAACAATCCAGGACTTGGCTATGTTGCTGAGCAAAAAGCTGAGTTCATAAAAAGCCTTAGCCCCCCTGGCAATATTTTGCCTGCTGGTGATTCCGTGAGTCGGGATTATTATAAGTTGTACGTGAAATAGCAGCTTATTATTGATGCTCCTGATTGTCTGTGAACCTATGGACAATTTGGAGCATCTTTTGTTTTTTTCAAGCGACACTGGATTTATTTTAAAAGCTGTGATATTATCTTTTTTAGACAAATAAGTCAGGAAAAAGCAGTTTTGCTTTGTTTTGGTTTTGGCTTTCAATCTGGCGTTTGTATAAGTTTTTGGCCCCATCGTCTATCGGTTAGGACATCAGGTTTTTTCACCCCACACCAATTTTTTTGGCCCCATCGTCTATCGGTTAGGACATCAGGTTTTCATCCTGAAAAGAGGGGTCCGACTCCCCTTGGGGCTACGGTCAAAAATTGGTGTGGGGCAAGTCCTGAAAAGAGGGGTTCGACTCCCCTTGGGGCTACGTATGGAACAACTTGGTCAAAATATATTTCAGTTTCTGCATCACTATGGCTACTTTGTGATGTTGCCACTGATGATTATTGAAGGTCCGATTGTCACGGTGATTGCGGCGATGCTAGCAAGCCTCGGTGCTTTTAATGTTTTTTTGGTTTTGCTTTTTTCCATCCTGGGCGACGTGATTGGGGACGTGGCGCTCTATGCGCTGGGCTATCGCTTTGGTATGGGCTTTGTGCGACATGTCGGAAAATATATCGGCATCACGGAAAAATTGGTCTTGCGGATGCAGGAATATTTCAAAAAGTATGGCGGGAAAACCATTTTTGCCGTGAAATCGACCACCGGACTTTGCTGGGCCACTTTCACCGCGGCGGGAATTGTCAAAATGGATTTCAAAAAATTTCTGAAAAATTCCGTCTACGGCGGAATTGTTTGGAGCGGATTTTTGGTGGCGATGGGCTATTTCTACGGTTATCTTTGGCGCGACATTAAACAGTATATTCAATGGGTTGGTTGGATAATTTTTGTCGTTGCGGCGATTTCAATTTTTATAATTACGCTTTATAAAAATCGGCAAGCGAAGAGGATGTTTAAGGGTGAAAATGGCGAAAAATAAAAGAAGTTTCCGTTTTAATTTCGATCGGCCAAGTTTTGGCTGATTTTTTTATGCCTAGTTGGCTAAATCGGAGAAAAGTAGTAAGATATAGAGCATGGAAAATCCGACAGAAGAAAAAGAAAAAGCGGTTGTTTCTGGCGACCCAAAATCACTCTATCATGACGAGCTTGTGTTTATCGACAAGCCTTTTTATTTTCCTGGTACCAATGGCCGGGCGGTTTTGCTTGTTCATGGTTGGACAACGACGCCCTATGAACTGCGACGTTTGGGAAAATATCTGCACGCGAAAGGCTACACCGTCAGCGCGCCACTACTCACTGGTCATGGCACTGTTCCCGCGGATTTGGAAAATGTTTCGTGGGAAGCTTGGAACAAAGATGTGGAAAGGGCCTATTTTGAACTGAAAGAGAAGCACAAGAAAATCTACGTCGTTGGTACTTCACTCGGGGCTAGTCTTGCTTCAATTTTAGCGGGCAGTAACTCGGAAATTTCCGGCCTTGTGCTTATGGCGATGCCCTATCGGTTGCAATCAGAAAAATTACTGTTTCTTTTTGCTAGAATTATCTTGCCGTTTAAAAAATATTATAAAAAATATTATCCTCCATCCTTTGGTTCGTCAGCTATGGTGACGAGAAAAATTTCCTATCAGACCTATCCAATCAAAAGTGTTTTGGAAATTCTGAAGTTAGCGAAATTTTCCAGGCGTGTGATTGGAAAAGTAACTCAGCCTTGTTTTATGCTGCAATCTTCGGCGGATCATATCGTGGCCAAAAAAAGTTTGGAGAAAATTTTTGAAAAAGTCAGTTCAAAAGTGAAGCAAAAAAAATATCTCAAAGATGCCTATCATACTTTTATCTCGGATATTAAGAATGAAAATGTTTTTGAGGAAATTTTTGATTTTTTGGATAAAAACTAACCTTAGCTGTCATTCTGAGCGAAGCGTAGCGAAGTCGAAGAATCTGCTATGCGTTATCGTAAGCTTTGCTATATTACAGAGAGCTTGTGGTAGTGGATGGCAGATCCCTGCCTACCGGCAGGCAGGCTTCGACTTCGTCCGTCCGCCAGCTGGCGGATCGCTCAGGATGACATTTATTTTATGAATATAGCCATCTTCACCAACAACTATCTTCCCAATCCCTACGGCGTGACTGTTTCGGTCGAAACTTTTCGTGAGGAATTGGAAAAGCGCGGCCACACCGTCTATATTTTCGCGCCTAAATGGAAGGATTATGTTGACACTAATCCTAGGGTTTTTCGTTATCCTTCAATTGACATTGAATTCAAGTTTCGCTTTCCTTTGGCCATTCCATACTCATGGCGGATGCGGCGAATTCTCAAGAATCTGAAAATCGATGTTATTCATTCCCAGCATCCCAATCTCTTGGGTTCGGCGGGGCGGCGCTTCGCAAAGAAAAAGAAAATTCCACTGGTGTTCACCTGGCACACGCTCTATGATCACTACACTAATTTTGTTCCGCTTATTCCCAAAAAATGGGCGGCGGATTATATCACCCAAAAAGCGGTTGCTTATGCTAACAATGCGGATGTAGTTATCGCTCCCACGGCTTCGATTATTCCTATTCTTCGAAAGTGGGGAGTAAAAAAAGAAATCATCCCGATTGCCACCGGCATCAAAGCGGAGAAATTTGTTGGAGCGGATCGGGAAGGGATAAGAAAAAAATTGGCAATCGCTCCAGATGAGATCGTGCTTTTTCTTGTCTCGCGTCTGACAGGCGAAAAAAATATTGAATTTGTTTTTCGCGCGCTAAAAAATATTCTAGCGGACTGTCCGCTAGGAAAAGAAGGCAGCGGACAGTCCGCTGGGTGCGTTAAGCTTTTGGTGACAGGGGAGGGCTATCTTTTGCCAAAGCTAAAAAAATATTGTGTAAAAGAGAAAATAACTGAGTCAGTAATTTTCACCGGCTTTATCTCGCCCGAAGAAATTAAAAACTATTTTGCCGCGTCGGACATTTTCGTGCATAGCTCAAAATCCGAAACACAGGGGATTGTTCCGCTCGAAGCGATGTATATGGGACTGCCGGTTGTGGCAGTTGATTCCACGGGCATCAGTAGTCTGATGCTAAACAAAGCGAATGGATTTTTGGTAGGGGAAGACGAAAAAGAATTTTCTGGTGCGGTTTTGAAATTGATTAAGGATGCAGATCTGCGCAAGCGTTTTGGTG
The DNA here is from genome assembly GCA_026396175.1 of Candidatus Moraniibacteriota bacterium. Classification (GTDB taxonomy): domain Bacteria; phylum Patescibacteriota; class Minisyncoccia; order Moranbacterales; family UBA2206; genus UBA9630. The sequence goes on from JAPLXG010000009.1 coordinate 25,121, forward strand.
AAGCGTCGGGAAAAATCGCCAGGGAGAATTTTACGAGTGAGGTCTCAGCGGATAAGCTTTTGAAGGTGTATGAAAGTGCGATTGATGATAGGAAAAAAATCGGAGCTAAGCTCCGGAGCTCCGGAGCTTAGCTCCGATTTTTCGTTGTCGTATTGTCGGTTCAGTGTCTCCTGACCTGAACCACCCAGTTCTTGCCAGGCTTTGTGACAAAAAAGTAGCTGGCTAGAAATAAAAGGTTCAAGTCAGAGACTTGAACCAACAAGGATGCGCCTTTTAATTAATTTAAAACATACCTCAGAATTTCTTCTGTATCTGTGAGATCATTTAGTACTAGAGAAGCGCCAGCGTTTTCTAATTGTTGCTTTGAGTAAATTCCCGTAGTTACTCCTATCGGGATTATGCCAGCCTCATTTCCAGCTTTCATATCTTGCGGTGCGTCGCCGAACAGATATACATTATTGGAAAAAATAAAATCAAATTTAGATCGAGCTTTTTTTATTGCAATTTTTACTAGTTCCGTTCGGTCAATGTGGTCATTGCCAAATCCGCCGACTTTAAAATAGCGATCAAGATTTAATTTTTTCATTTTGCTTTGTGCTATCGGTTCAAGATTGCCGGTAACGAGGCCAATCAGAACCCCGTTGTTTTTGAGTTCTTCCAATAGTTCTTTTACTCCAGGCAAAATAGTAAGCTCGGCAGTAGCAATCATCCCGCTGAACACATCTGCCATTTTTTCCATGCACAAATCTAATTTTGATTTTATTTTTTCTTCGTCTAAGCCCTTGATTTTCAAAACCTCAAAAATAATCTGCTGATCTGTCATGCCAGAAGGTTGGATAATATCAATACTGGCATCTATCCCATAGATTTCCTTAAAAGCAGCAGAAAATGCCGCTCTGTGACCAGCTGAACTTTTAACCAAAGTTTTGTCTATGTCAAATAATACGAGTTTCATTTTTTTCTTTTTTCCGAACAGCAATTACCTCAATCTCAATATCGCAGCCATCTTTGACTGTTTTTAAGAAAGCTTCCAAGTTTTGTCGGAAAATTCTTCGGAATTAAACAATAAATCTATTTCGGCTCTAATTGCTTCAATATCTTCGTTGCTTAATTTATTAAAACTGTCTTGATGTCCTGATATTATCGGGTCGCCATATTTTTGAATTTTTGCGTCAATTGCTCGTCCGTAGAGATGGATATGCAAATGCGGGTTCCAATTGCCATTATCTTGGTAATTAATTCGCCCAATTTCAATGCCACTTTTTGCCATTCCTTTTTTCATGGCTTTGCCAGCAATGATTGTAAGTCTTATTAGCTCAATAGCCTCTTCGGGAGTGAGTTCGGTTCTGTCGGCGATGTCTCTTTTGACGCTGATTTTCATGTGACCACCTTCAAGACGATCAACTTCTGGTCGTTCGTGGGATTCTAGTGTGAAGTTTTTGGTCTCATAGATTGTTGCCATAGGAGTTGATGTAAAATTTTATAAGCATGTCCTCGGTGTACTATTGACCAAAGTATAGCATATCTGGGTATCTTCTTAAAAAACAAAGCACCCTCGACATAAATTCATGCCAGGGTGCGTGACCGTTCAATTTATAGAACGATGAACTTTTAGCTTATTTTGATGAACCTGATTACGAAAATCGCTGTCATTAGCGCGAGGAATATTATGCTGATTTCGGCACATTTTCGGAGAGTTAACTTTTTAATCCCTCCTGATTGAACTATGCCGGGTTCAATCACTCCTAGCGGTAAAAATACAGCCAGTAACAAGGAGACGGCATTCACTACTGGTCTGGGCATAGGAGTGAGTATATATCCTCCTAGGATAGCGAGTTGGCAGGTCATGAAAAAAATATGAATCCAGCCCGCACGGGTTATTGCAAGATACCAATAACTTTTTGAGAAGCAATGGCGAGTTGGAAGCAATGGCGGGTTATTCATTAAAATAAACCCTTGCGCGTTTTCATCTTGAGGGCCTGGCCACCATGCCCTATGGCACAGTAATGTGATTACAAGAGCTAGGACAAATCCCAAAATATACCACAGATTAAAATTAAGCCGCGGTATGATGAAGGCATTTATGAGTGGAAAGATAAATAAGTCTCCGATTGAAACGCCCCAGTGTTTCAAAAATGAAAGGTTAACATGCTTCCGTTGTATTGAAGAAAATGTTCCATCGTAACAGGCAACAAGTCCCTCAGCAATAACCACGGCTATAGTCAAAAATATTGCAGTATCAGAATCCATCGGCTACCCCCATTTTTTGGTTGAGTGTGATTTTCGAAAACTATTCCATTGTTAAAACTACAATGTTTGATTGTAGCACAATTCAAGCCAAAAGTCAAGCTCACTCCAAATGCACATCCTTCGCGAATTTTTCGAGAGCCTTGGCGAGCAGCGGATGCTTTTTTAGTTTTGAATCAGTTTTCAAGATATTTTGGGCTTCCGCGCGGGCGATTTTAATTAGTTTCAGGTTGTTGAGATTTTCCATGGCGATGTCAGAAAGGCCCGATTGCGCTTTGCCGAGGAGTTGACCGGGGCCACGCAGTTTCAAGTCAATTTCAGAAAGGGCAAAGCCGTCGTTACTTTTTTCCAAAGCGCGCAAGCGTTCGAGCGATGTCTGGGTTGTTGAATCAGTGAAGAGAAAACAATAGGATTGATGCTCGCCGCGACCGACGCGTCCGCGGAATTGGTGGAGCTGGGAGAGGCCGAAGCGGTCGGAATTTTCGATGAGCATAATGGTCGCATTGGGAATGTCGATGCCGACTTCGACGACAGAAGTGGAAACCAAAATCTGATTTTTTCTATCCTTAAAATCTTGCATCACTGTTTCTTTTTCTTTGGATTTCAAGCGACCGTGCAAAAGTCCCAAAGAATATTCTGGAAAAACTAAAGATAATTTTTTGTGCTCTTCTGCTGCTGCTTTGACTTCCGTGAGCACTTTCGATTCTTCCACAAAAGGCAGGATAACAAACACTTGGCGGTCGGCGTCGATTTCACGGCGCATAAAAGCATAGACCTGATCTCTCTGCGCTGGCAGGACAATTCTAGTTTTGATCGGCTTTCGGTTTTTGGGCATCTCGTCCAAGATTGATAAATCAAGACTGCCGAAAAATGCGATTGCCAAAGTTCTGGGAATTGGTGTGGCGGTCATCGTCAATAGGTGGGGGATTGTCTTTTTCTCGCCATCTTTGAGTTCCATAGTTTCCTGTTGCAGGACGGATCTTTGGGCGACGCCAAATCTATGCTGCTCGTCAATAACCACTAGCGCAAGATTTCTGAAGGCAACATCTTTTTGAATAATGGCATGAGTTCCAATGATGAGACTTACTCCACCAGATTTTATGGATTCTAAAAGTGAAATTCTTGTAATTTTTTTCTTGTCATCCTGAGCGAATCCGCCAGCTGGCGAAGTAGTTCGAAGCCTGCCTGCCGGTAGGCAGGGATCTGCTGTCGATAATCGTGAAGTTAATGACTTATCGGAAAGCATATGGATAACCGTGGGCAGATTCTTCGACTGCGTATTTTTTCGTTCCTCAAAAATACTCCGCTCAGAATGACAGCTATTAATTAATTTATAAGAACTCGTAAGTAACGCAATATTAAAATCATAATTCTCAAAAAGTTTTGAAAACGATTGAAAGTGTTGGAGTGCGAGCACTTCAGTCGGAGCAAGAATGGCCACTTGCTGATTTTGCGAAAGCGCACTCAGGGCGGAAATAGCCGCGACGACGGTTTTTCCGGCGCCCACGTCGCCATTGAGCAGGCGATTCATCGGAGCCGATTTTTCCAAGTCTTTGAGAATTTCAAAAGAAGCTTTTTTTTGAGCGCCGGTCAGCTTGAAGGGTAATTTTTCAGTGAAATTTTTAATTAAACTTTCATCAAATGGGAGACTAATCGCACTTTGCGCTTCCCAAATATTTTTCATCTGCAACGTTTTCAGTTGCATCAAAAACATTTCCCGGAATGCGAAAGTTTTTTGGGCGATGAGTAGCTTCTCCTGATTTTCAGGAAAGTGAATTTGGCGCAGAGCGGAAATCAAAGAGTAAAGATGTAATTTTTTGCGTAAGTCTTCCGGGACATAATCTTCGAGGTGAGAATTTTTTTCCAAAAAAGTTTTCATCTGCCAGCGGATCCATTTGGACGTGATGCCTGGTGTTTCGCTGTAGACCGGCACGAGCTGCCCCGTGTTAGTTTTTTCACGTGACGCTCTTTCCCAGGCGGGATTGGTTAGGGTGAAATATTTTCCTTTTAGTTCAAGTTTTCCCGATAGGCGAACTTGGGTGCCGATGGGCATTGATTCGAGAATAAAAGGTTGGTTGAACCAAGCGGCCTTCAGCGCTGTTTGGTTTTCATCTTTCAAATATACTTCGGCAATAGTCATTCTCCGTCGGAAAATGCGGTTCAGTTTTGTTTTAGTGACGACGGCCGAGATGGTTACGACAGAATTAAGATACTCATTAGAAAGTGCAACCGTTTGGGAAAAATCATCATAGCGAAAGGGAAGATAAAACAAAAAATCTTGAACGGTAAAGAGTCCCAGTTTCTCCAGGATTTTAAGATACTTAGGAGTAATTTTGGGAATATTTTTGAGAAGTGTGTCAGAAAAGGGCATAAGGGTTGATTTTGTTTCAATATGCGTATAAGATGTCTATAGTGTGTTTTTGCGCTTATAGCTCAGTGGATAGAGCGTCTGGTTGCGGTCCAGAAGGTCGCAGGCACGCCCCACACCAAATCAAACTTAGTTTTTTAATCAATTGTCCTTATAGCTCAGTGGATAGAGCGTCTGGTTGCGGTCCAGAAGGTCGCAGGTTCGATTCCTGCTAAGGACACAAATGTAATTTGGTGTGGGGTGAAATTCCTGCTAAGCGCACAAAGGGGGATCATATCCCTAAAAATCTTTCTAGTATTTCCGCCAAGTTATGTTCTTGCTTGATTTCCGGAATATATTTGAGCAGAATCCGGCGAATTTCCACCGGGTCTTCATCTTGGACGGGAATGTGCACAAAAGGCGTGAGGTAGCTTTTGGTGTGGAGGCTGATTACTTTGATATATTTCGGATCATAAAAAATCCAAAAAGAACGGATGTTTTCAAATTCATAGATTTCATTGCCGGCCAAGATCCCTTCGGGCACGATGCGGAAATCCAAAATGCGTGGTTTTTTGCTTGAATAGATGTAGGCGACAATACCAATGAGCACAAAAACAATCGCCATCATTGGGTTATTAGTAAAGGTGGCGTAGACAATGATTGCCAGAAGAACAAGCGCGACATAGGAAAGTCGTTTTTTGTTTTGCTCATACATTTCAAATTCCGGCCCGCTCCAATGCATCAGCGCGTCTTTGGAATATTGCTCAATCAGCTCCTCGTCATCAGGAGCCGAAAGTAGCTCTTGCTCTTCCCCATTGCTTTCCAAAAATAATTCCTCCTCGTCATCCTTGGAAAATTGCTTGTGATTTTCGATATACATTTGGTTGTCGATAAATAGTCATCCCTTAAATTTATTTTAATGTTAGCACATTGAGCATAAAAGGACAAAAATCGGCAAGGGTTTACAATCAGTGGTTCAGCTGGTAGTATTGATAACATTGGAGAGGTGGCCCCGCACAAGGTTTGTGCAGGGGTAAACTGAGTAGCTAAACCCCAAATTCGTTTGGGTTATAGCAATATTGGAGAGGTGGCTGAGTGGCTGAAAGCACCACACTGCTAACGTGGCAAGGGGTAAAACCCTTCGAGGGTTCAAATCCCTCCCTCTCCGCCGTGAACGAAGTGAACAAGGAGAGGAGCAAGCCAACGACTTGGCTTGCGTGAGGGATTTGAAAGACGGAGCGCGGCGGCGCGAGTCGAGGTCGCGCAAATTTTTAGCAAAAAATTATGCGTGACAAAATCCTCACTCATTAGCCGTGAACGAAGTGAACAAGGAGAGGAGCAAGCCAACGACTTGGCTTGAGATTTTTTTGTGGTATACTGGCAGAATGGCTGAGCAATATAAAAGAAAACCAAATATAGCTTGTCGAATATGCGGAAAGAAAATATATAGAAGACCCATTGAAATCAAGAGAAACAAAGGCAAGGTCTTTTGCAGTGCTACCTGTTATGGTAAATTTTGCAGAAAAGAAATCCCTTGTTTGGTGTGCGGAAAATTGATTTTGGCCACTTTTAATAAGAAAACGTGTAGCAGAAGTTGCGCAAATAAACACAGAGCGGGTATTAAATATAAATTAAACAGCCCTAGAGATAAAGTTAAAACGCAAAGGATCCTTAAGTCTAGGTTGTTGAAAAATAGAGGAAATAGATGTGAAAGATGCGGATTTGATAAACACCAAATATTAGAAATTCACCATAAGGATAAAAATAGAAATAATAACAATTTAGATAATCTAGAGATTATCTGTCCGAATTGTCATTCCGAGGAGCATTATTTGGAAAAAAATTGCATTAATAATAGTTGTTAATATTTGGAGAGGTACCGAAGCGGTCATAACGGGGCGGTCTTGAAAACCGCTAGTCTCGAAAGGGGCACGTGGGTTCGAATCCCACCCTCTCCGCCAAATATATTTAATCTTTTTGGGCTACGGGGTGTAGTATAGTGGTAGTACGCAAGGCTGGGGGTCTTGTAGTCGGAGTTCGATTCTCCGCACCCCGACCAAAACAATAGGGGACAGAAAAATGATTTAATAAAATCATTTGAATAAATGAAGTTTCTCTTCATTTATTCCCTCGTTTGCCAATTCTATATTGTATTTCAAAAACTTTTCGGTAAGTTCGAACCGATTATTCGCTTTTTGCTCAAAAGCCGATAATTTCTCTTTGAGAAGCTGTTTTTGATTGACCAACGCACTTTTGGCGTCTCGATATTCTTCTAGTGAAAGTACGTTCTCTAGGTAAGCGTTCATCAGCTTCTCTATCTTGGAATCCAAAAGAGGAATATCGGCTTTTGTTGAATCCGCAAAAAGCGTAGACGATTGGGCTTCCACCAATTTATCTTTTTCGTTTTCCACCATCATCCATTTAGCCCAATCGTCTGGCAAAGAAACTTTTTGTAATTCCGTTCTGACTTGAGAAGTGATGAGCTCCTCACGAACATATTTTTGTTCACAGGGATTTTTCCGTTTGGTACAGCGGAGATAGTTATGACCTTTCTGTGTTTCAGTAGTGATAAAACACCCACACTCTCCGCAACGGAAAAATCCTCTGTACAAAAATGGTTTCAAACCTTTGGAGTGTGGTTTGCTTTTCCTCATCATCACTTCTTGAACGGAATCAAAAAGTTTCTTTGTGATAATCGGTTCGTGCTTTCCCTCAAAAATCTCTCCGTTATACCGCATGAGACCAGTGTAAATAGGATTTTTGAGAAGTTTTTGATAATTCGACACCGCAAGCTCCTTTCCGCTTTTTCGCTTCAATCCAAGTTCGTTAAATTTGTCACGGAGTTGTCGCAAAGTGAAAGACCCAGACGAATATGCCTCAAATGTTTTTCTGATTAAAGGTGCGATATTTGCATCAACAACAATTTTCCCACCCTCGTTTATATATCCGAGCGGAGACATTTGAGGCCATATTCCGTCTTTCACTTTGTTTCGCTTGCCACGCTTGATATTCTCGCTAAGGTTATCTACATAATACTTGGATTGCGAAAAAGCGATTGAGAGCATGAATTTGCCTTGCGGTGTCGGATCAAACCAAAAAGTTGGAAATTTCATTTCTACGATTACGCCAGTATCAACGAGGTAGATTATTTTCCCTCCGTCTACCGAGTTTCTCGCAAGTCTATCGGGGTGCCACGCCAAAATACCAGTTGCTTCGCCTTTTTCCATTCTTTCTATCATTTCGTTAAATACAGGACGACCTGGTATTTTAGCGGTCTGCTTTTCGACAAAGACATCCACAACATCAAGTTGTTCTTTCAACGCTAAACTTTTCAGTTCCGCCAGTTGGTCAGAAATACTGCGGACTTGTCTGTCTTTGTCGTCCGTAGACTTGCGAGTATAAATGAAAAACTTTTTGGTTTGATTATTCATAATTTTGTATTGGCAAACGAGGAGCCACGCGGAGCGTGGCGAATCCTTTCAGAATCAAGATTTTTTGGGGGGAATGCAGAACAGACGGCGCTTCGCGCCGACCGCATTTTTGCTTCCGATTCCGATTTTCAATTTTGGCGGTGTTTGTTGGACAAAGTTCGAAACTATTTCGAGCAGAATCCAAACGATTAAAGCGGACTCGGCAGGGCGAAACTATTTGTCTGGGGGAATGGATTCGCCCTGCCTCGGCTGATTTTCCGCCCGCAGGAGGGGT
>JAPLXG010000016.1 GCA_026396175.1 Candidatus Moraniibacteriota bacterium
TCCAGCCATACCGATTATCGCTTTTTGAGTTCCGCTTGGCTTAAAATCTATGTAATTAGTAGATGTTGTTCCTGTTAACCATTGAGTGCCAGCCACGTCCAATTTCGCCCCCGGACTCGCCGTCCCGATGCCGACATTGCCACCGTATTTTAAATACATTTGAGCTGTGCTGCCTTGATCTGTAGAAAAAATAATATTTTTTTGCTGACTTACAAAATCTAAGTCTCCTGATGCATCTCCCGTAATAAACTGGCTTGCATTAGCAGGAACGCCTATGAATGCTTTTTCCGTTCCACTTTGCTGCATACTAAATTTGAAGTTAGATGTTCCATTCAAAGTAATGCCGCCTGAATTCGTGGTCGTATATACTTCCAGCTTCGCTCCCGGTACCGTCGTACCGATGCCGACGTTGCCACTGATATAAGTTCCACCCCCATTAGAATTATGTGCAAATGTTATATCCCCATTATAATTTGTAATTACCATTCCTGGATTCGAAGGGCTTCCCGAATAAGAGCTATACAATTTTATACTTCCAGATCCTCCACCCGTTATAAATGCGTTTCCATTCACATCCAGCTTCGCCCCCGGACTCGTCGTCCCGATGCCGACGTTGCCGCCGACGTTGCCGCTGCTTAAAATCGTCATCTGCGGAGTAACCGCATTACGAAGTCTGAAATTTAGAGTAGAACCACTGGTTGCTCCTATTCGCTGCTCTTCAATTGTTGCACCATCAGAATAAACATCAATATCGCGAAAAACAATTTTTGACCCCGCCCCTTCGTATTGATTTTCTTGGCCCGGATCTAACCGCAATAACTCTATCACTGTATTCGCGCCAGAATTTTTTTTGAGAGTAAGTAATGCCACCGGATTCGTCGTCCCGATGCCGACATTGCCTGCGCTGTCTAAAACCATTCCTGTTGTCAGTGTCCCGGCATTAGAATAATAAAGGCGTAATTCTCCGCTTTCGTTTCCTGCTGTTGCGTTAGCCTTATAACCAGCGATACCGGCAAATAAACCGCCAGCTGATGTCCCTGTCTTATATCCTGTAAAAAGCAATCCTCCGCCAACGCCTTGAGCCATTGAAGTCTCGTCCTGGATATTCATATGCCAATAATTGGTTGTGGGCTTGGCATTTGCAATAGCTACTGTTAACCTTGACCCGGGATTCGTCGTCCCGATGCCGACGTTGCCACTCCTTATTGTTAGCGCCGACAAATTCCCAAAAGTACCAAGGTTTAATGAATAGTCACCTGCGCCAATTCTCGTATTCGTAATTTGTCCTGTCGGCGTGACTCCTGCAGCATCAACCGATGCCGACGTTGCCGCTTCCTAACAGTGATATTACGTGAGTATTATACATATCAAAATTCATTAGGGAAGAAGCACTATTATAGGAATTTTTAACCGTCATTACCGAATTTCCCACACCGCTATAATCTACTATCCCTTGATACGCAGCGGTATCACCTAATAAAATACTACCATTATATGTATGTGCATCACTTGCCAAAACCGAATAACCATTAAATAAGGCCTGGGGTGCGGAAACGCTATAGGCCTGCAAAGAATTAGCCGCACTTACTATCCCAATACCGACCTTGCCAGCTTTTACTGTTAAGGTATTCGCCACCGCCCCGGAACCGACAAGCGACATAATCGCTGTCGCGTTATTGGGAGTAGCGCCAGCCGAACCTCCAACATAGAAATCAAGATTGCCATATCCGGTAGCACCATTAAAGAGCGCCCAGTTTCGACTCGATGCGTTCCCAGCCGTATCGCTTAACTGCATGCCCGCTACTGTTGTCCAAGAAGTAGGGCTTCCAGAAATGTCCAGCTTGTTCTGCGGACTCGTCGTCCCGATGCCGACGTTGCCATTGCCGTCTATATAAAATGGCTTATCAGCGTCCTTGCTTCTTACATAAAATAGATAATTAGCTGCTGCTCCACCACCGCCCTGAAAAAATGGGCCGTATCCGCTGGCATTAGAATTCACGGCGATTATACTGTTTGTGGTTACGCTGGAATTAACATACAACGGTGCAGTTGGATTCGTCGTCCCAATGCCGACGTTGCCGTTTTCTAATATATCCATTAATACATTTCCACTTGAATATCCTGTGCGGTTAGTTGCAAACTCAAACATGCTACCTGTCCCATCGTTATTTGAATCTATGTTGAAATAGGTGCTTCCGGGACTATTTACAATCGCTTCAATAGTCCCCGCTGTACCCAAAGACAATACAGGAGAACCATTGGCTGTTCCTCTGAATGTTCCGGCACCATTTACATCCAAAAGACTTCCCGGACTCGTCGTCCCGATGCCGACGTTGCCACTATTTACTAATTGAAGCCACCCTCTGACTCCATTATTCCATGATGACAAAGAACCATCACTCTCAACGTATAAACCTGTGTTTACGCCACCTCGTTTAATGAGATAATTGCTAACAGCGGTCCGTCCCGATCCCGACGTTGCCGTCGTTTTTAATAAGTAACCTTACCGTGGCACTCGCTGTTGTTGCTGGGTCGCCTCCCTTTGCATTAGATTGATAAATACCAAAATCACCATAGCCATAATTATTAGCTAACAATCCCCAATTTCTCGTAGCAGCATCCGCAAGTGTTGAGTATATTTGGAAACTTGGCCATGTACCCGTTGTCCTGATTCCGTACATAGTGCCATTATTATTTCCAACATTTACATCTAACAATGCCCCCGGCGCCGTCGTCCCAATGCCGACATTACCTTGCATTAGACTTATACTACTCCCGTATAATTGTAATGGTTTATACACACTTCCTGTTCGGTCATAAGAAACAACATATCCAGTTGCATCTCCAGTATCATAGGTTAATTCAAGACCAGTCCCACTCGATGGCCATCCAGCGTCGTTTGATATAGAGCGAATTACTCCCGCAGTATCAAGTTTAACCGTAGGATTCGTCGTCCCGATGCCGACGTTGCCGCCGTTTTGAGCAAGTAACACATTAGCAGTTCCTCCCCAACCAATACTCACTGGCAAGTAAGCACTACTACCATAACTATAAGCATTGACCCCATACTTTCCAGAAGTCGAATAGAGATAGGTTGTATCTTGTGTTCCAGAAATCGCTGAAACAGCCACTTCTGTCGCATCAACAACTGCAATCTTAGTTCCTGCGCCTACAGACGAGACCGTACCCGAACCAACTTGCAACAATTTCCCCGGTCCCGTCGTCCCGATGCCGACGTTGCCGGTGCTTGTGATTCTCATATTCTCCGCCGGAGCTGCCCCTGCTGCTCTTGAATAGAACGCAAGATAACCTGCCACATTACTATCCGTAGCATTTTCTTTTAGTCCGGCGATT
>JAPLXG010000005.1 GCA_026396175.1 Candidatus Moraniibacteriota bacterium
AATCGCCGGACTAAAAGAAAATGCTACGGATAGTAATGTGGCAGGTTATCTTGCGTTCTATTCAAGAGCAGCAGGGGCAGCTCCGGCGGAGAATATGAGAATCACAAGCACCGGCAACGTCGGCATCGGGACGACGGGACCAAAAGGTGCGTTGCAAGTTGGTGGTGCAGATTGGGGAACTCCCAATACAACCTATAAGCACGTATTTCTAAACAACATCGACATTATGGGAAGACCCACGGCAACAGATAATTATATCCTTTCTAACTCTTATTATGGAGCGGCCGACTGGTATCGCACATTGGATGGATATGCTTCAAATATCAGAATGTCCGTTGGTGGATTTGGTTTTCAAGTCGCTGGCACAAGCACTGCCGGAACTACCGTTGCCTTTACGGAGGCAATGACAATATTAACCGGCGGCAACGTCGGCATCGGGACGACGGATCCGACACATCGCCTTCAGGTTGACGAAACAAATGCCACTGCCGTTTCGGCGGATACCTTCTATAGCGGAGCATTCGGCGGTTTAATTGTCAGAAATCCGAGCGATGTTGCCAATACTGTGGTGGGAATAAATTTTTACAATGGCAGCGCTAATAATTCGTTGACTGGTATCGGCAGTATAGAGGAAAGCACCACGCTCGGCGCTTTGGCATTCTTTACCGGTGGCTCAGGGATAGGCGGCGTAGGCACACACGTGCCAGAGCGTATGCGAATCACAAGCTCCGGCAACGTCGGGATCGGGACGACGGGACCTGCGACAAAATTGGAAGTTAACGGTGAGATTACTGGTGCGACCGCTGTTAGCAATTATCTCATTAAACGAGGTGGCGTAAACACAGGTTTATACGTTGAGAGTGATGGTTCTTCAATTAGTAAATAGTGGCAACGTCGGCATCGGAACGACGGGACCGGGGGCGAAAACCCATATTTACGTAAGTGATACAAGTTCACAACAATTACTTATTCAAAATGCCGTAGCAGATTACACAACTGGCAATCCAGGCATAGGTTTTCAAGTTGTTTCTGGATTACAAACTGGAAAGATATACAGTGGTTTTGTTTCTCCCGGTACCTGGGATAAGTCGTTTATGAGATTTCAGGTACCGAATAGTGGCGGAACATTGACGGACACGATGACATTAACAAATGGCAATGTCGGCATCGGGACGACAGCGCCGTGGAGTGCGTTAAGTATTCCGTGGAGTAGTAAATTGTCATTTGGTTCTGTGACATATCCATTTGATATTTACCGCCTTGCTTCTGGTCAGTTACCAATCTATTTTGATGATACCTATAACAACGATTTGGCCAGCATAAATTTTAGGATGAAAACATCCGGTACCCCAGTTAACGCGATGACGATTTTAGGAAGCGGCAACGTCGGCATCGGGACGACGGGGCCGGGGGCGAAGTTGGAAGTGCTAAACACGAGTGTCAGTGCAGTAACTTATCCATTATTGGTTACAAACGTTGGTGGCAGCAATAACGGTTCTGGCGTCGGAATCCAAATTACGAATACGAGAATTGGCGCAGGTGACTATTCATTAAACCTTGGTACTTTTGGGAATTTGTCGGCGCTAACAATAAGGAGTGGCAACGTCGGCATCGGGACGACGACTCTGACAGCCGGGCTATTAACAGTTTTCAGTGCAGCTGGGAATCAACTGGTTCTTCAGAAAACAGGAGATGCGCCGGCATTAGGATTTGGCGGCGCCACAGTACCAACTGGTTTAATTGAAGGGTTAAGTGGCGGCGGCTTTACGTTTTATCGGGGAAGTGGAACGTGGGCATCTCCTACGTGGAATTCTGTCATGAAGATTGATAATAGCGGCAATGTCGGCATCGGGACGGCGAGTCCGGGGGCGAAATTGGACGTGGCTGGCACTCAATGGTTAACAGGAACAACATCTACTAATTACATAGATTTTAAGCCAAGCGGAACTCAAAAAGCGATAATCGGTATGGCTGGACTGAAACTGGACAAGGTATTTCATTTATGTCGGGCGGTTCTGGAACTGATGCGATGACAATTTTATCCGGTGGCAACGTCGGCATCGGGACGACGAGTCCGGGAAGCCCGCTGGAAGTAAATGGTAATACCAGACTTTCTGCGGTTGCGGCTGGAAATAGATATATTCTGCTTGGAGATAGTTCCGCGACAAATACCGGAACAGGTGCATTAGTTATTCAGGCCGGTGCCGGTTCCTCGGGCTATGGTGGAGCAATAAATATTTTTGCCCATTCTCACGCTACAAAACCTGGATGGGTGACGGTTGGCCTTTCTGCTGCTGCTGGTTCAGGCGCAACGGAAGCGCGATTTACAGTTAATGATCAGGGTCTTGCTGGTGGCACTGATTTATTCACAGTTTTAAGAACAGGCAACGTCGGCATCGGGACGACGAATCCGGGGTTGAAATTGGACGTAGTTGGTAATGCCCGTTTTTCGGCTATCGGATCCGGCACCTATGTCGGCGCCGTCAACCGCACCGCGGATGGAACACTCACCACTGCCACTTCGGATAGCCGTTTCAAAAGAGACATAGCAACGATTAATAATCCGCTTGATAAAGTAATGGCTTTGCGTGGCGTGACGTTCAATTGGATAGATCCTGATAGCCCCAAAAGAATGATGGGAATGATTGCTCAAGAGGTTTTGCCGATTGTGCCGGAATTAGTTTTTCAAAATTCAACGGATGGCTACTACGGAATCAACTATGGTGAAACATCTGGGCTGCTCATCGAAGCCATCAAAGCGCAACAAGGAGAGATTACGGGACAAGGAAACCAAATCTCCGGACTCACCAGTAATCAAAACAAAATCGTCGAACAACTCACCTCATCGGCGAGCGAGCTGACCGGTCAACTGACAAATCAAGCCTTAACCGTGGATAATAAGTTGCAGTTGATCGGACAATCATTAGATAATATCCAGACGCAAGTGGTTGCGTCTCTCCAAGCACAACTAGACAAACAAACCAAAGACATCACCGATCTGCAAAAACAAATGGCTGACATTCATGATGTAACGAACATTGATAATTTTGCCAAAAAGAACGCCCCGCTCAATACTTTCACCGGAAAATTGGAAGCCGATGGCGTGGTGGCGGGAGCGTTCACGGTAAAAGCGGTGAGCGGAAAACCAAAAACTATCGGTGAAGCTTACATCTGTCCAAAAGATTCTGCGGATGAACATTGCGCCGATCAAGACACTGCCGTGCTGGATGGAAAGTCGGTTTCTGTTGATACTAAAAATGGAACCCTATCGGCAGTTACTGATACCGCTAAAATATTCATCAACTTTGAAGATAACCCTAAGGCCTACAGTTGGACCGAAAAAGATATTGCTTCCGGTAAATTTACGATCAAACTGGACGCGGCAGTTACCGAGCCGGTCAAAGTTAATTGGTGGATTGTTGAAGATAAGTAAGCAGTAGTGGATAGCGAGCGGCGTGATATGTGGCTGGTTAGGGGGGGGGCATATTCCCAAAAGGCTTTTCCTGAAATTGCGGGATATGTTTGCATTGTTTTTGATTTTTTTGTATACTATTTAGTAGTTGAAAATAATTAACTTAGCTAAAAAATAAAAGTATGGAAATGAGATCAGACGGACTCAGTGTTGACATTAATAAGGGCAACCAAGAGGATAATTTTTTACGTAAACCAGCGGCAAGAGTGAGCAACTTGGACGGTGAGCGGAAAACCAGTTTTTTGAGTAAGCCGGAAAGCGTCAAAGACTCAAAGTTTATTTTGCGGATGCTTGATAAGATTATCGGCGCCAGTTTGTTTATGTTAGTTTTTGGTATCCCGCTTTTTTTCACCGGCCTGGCTTCGCAAGGAATCGTGTTTGAAAAACAAATCTATTTTTATTTTTGGCTATTACTTGCCCTCATCTCTTGGTCAGCCAAAGGTGTGATTAATGAAGAGATGAATATCCGACGCACGCCGCTCGATATTCCGATTATGGCTTTTTGGTTGGTCTATCTGATTTCGGCTTTTTTCTCCATTGATCGCTGGCACAGTTTTTGGGGCGCTTTCGGCGATCCTTCGCGTGGCTTCATGAGTATGACAGCAATGATAATCGCGTATTATTTGATTGTTAGCAATTTTAATGAAAAACGGCTCAAACTTCTCTTTACTGCTTTCATCAGCTCTGGCGCAATCCTTTCCCTCTGGACGTTGCTTTTATTTTTCAACGTACCGTTTACCGGCTTTTCGTTCGGATCGCTTATTCCTGACAAAATCGCGCAATTCATTCCACTCAGTTTAGTTGGTAGTGTCGGGGGATTGGGAGTATTTTTTTCCGCGATGGTTATTCTTGTTTCGACGGCAATTTTGAAAGTGGTGGAAAATGACAATCCAAAAACAGGGAAAAGAAAAACACTCCTGGGATTCCTCATGTTTATTCTGCTAGTTGATTTATTTTTGATTCTCAACATCAGCGGTTACATCATTTGGTCAGGATTATTCATCGGCATCGTTCTATTTCTAGTGTATATCCTTTCCAAGATTGTGCGGCCGCACAGAAATTGGGTCTGGCTGCCGATGGTCATATTCGTTTTGATTATGATTATCAAGATGACTGGGGCAGTTTCGCTTATCTCCAATAAGATTAGTTTGCCGGTGGAAGTCAGCGCCGATTCTTTTGTGGAGAATTATAAAGTTTCCACGGAAATTGCCAAGAACTCTCTCAAGAATAATTTTCTGATTGGTTCCGGCCCAGCCACCTATGGCTATGATTTTTCTCTCTATAAACCGCAATCTTTCAATGATTCGATGTTTTACAACTTGCGCTTCTCGCAAGGTTCCGGAATCTTTTTTGAGGCCATTTCCACGATTGGCGGGTTGGGAACGGTTGCACTCATAATTTTAGTGCTTTCCTATCTTAGTGTCAGCTTCTATCTCATTTCAAGAGAGAAAGAAAAGAATAAGCTATATTCCTTGGGTATTTTCTCTGCTACGACTGTTGCGCTCGTGGCGGTGGCGACGACTAAATTGGAAGGCAGTGTCCTTTTCTTTGCGGTCCTTTTGGGAATTCTAGCTCTAGCGGTAATTCTTTTTGAGAGCGAAACAACACCGAAGTATTTGGCGCTTTCGCTCAAGGCTTCTCCGAAATTTGCCCTCGCCCTCGCTTTTATCTTTATGCTTATCAGCGCCGGCGTCGCATTTCTGTTTGTCTTTTTGGGCAAGGTGTACGTGGCGGATGTCTATGCAGGACGAGCGATGCAAGAGTCTAACCAAAATCAGGAAGACGCCATTATGAAAATGGCGAAAACGATTGGACTTAATAGCCGAGAAAGTATCTACTATACCAAAGCCAGCGTCTATTATATGATGCTTGCCAATAAAGAGGCGCTTAAATCAGAGGCCGATAGAAATGTGGATAATATCCGGCAATATATTAATTTCTCCGTTGCCGCCGCCGCTCAAGGCGTGACATTGAATAGTCATAGCGTGGAAACAGTGGAAGCTTTGGCGCAGATTTATGAAAATTCCGGAATGTATGTGCCAGACTCATTGAAGCTGGCCGAAGACACCTATAACAAAGCGTTAGCGCTTGAGCCACACAATCCGAACTATCTTTTGAAATTGGGGCAGATTAAAATTGCCGATGGTGCCAGCAAAAAAGACGAGGGAGAAAGAAAGGCGCTTTTTGGAGCAGCCAAAGATTATTTTCAAAAATCTATCGATGAAAAAAATAATTTCGCTCCCGGTTACTATCAATTATCTTTAATCCAAGACGCACTTGGAGAAACTGACGCGGCGATTGATAATGGCACGAAAGCGGCGCAACTGGATCAAAAAAATCCCGACTATCTTCTCAGCTTGGCTAATATGTATCGCCTGCGAGCAAAAAATGATGACATAAAAGTGGCAGAAGAGATTTTCAAAATCGCGCTCAAGCTTGACGATAAAAATATCAACGCGCATTTCTATCTTGGCTTGGCCTATGGGAAAGATAAAAATAAAGATGGCGCTAAGGTAGAATATCAAAAAGTAATCGATTTGCTAGCTGGTGACAATACGGCTGATACGAAAAGTCAGCTCCAAAAAATGATCAGCAACATTGACAAGGGAATCGAAAATACTCCGGAAAATTTGGGACTGACGAAGCCTAATGCGGCTACTCCAGCGGCGCCGGATAATTCCACTGATCAAGCAGCTCCTACTGTGCAACCTGCTCAATAGATTTCCTTGCTACGCGCTCCGCGTCGCCATAGCCTTTGGCGTCGTGCCACCGTAGTCCCGACGTTGCGTCGGGACGAAGGCGAGTCCCATCGAACTTAAAAAGTAAAAACTAAAACATAAATTATTTCTCGATGAAGCTGCTTTTATAAAATTAAGCAAGTGGGTTGAGAATCAAAAAAAAATGGACAATGTCAAAACTTGGGGTGAAGCGATTACGGTTTCCCTCATCAATGTTGGTCAAAAAATGACTGATTTTTTGCCCACGCTAATCGGAGCACTGATCGTGCTCATCGTCGGCTGGATTATGGCGGTGACGCTTGGGAGATTAGTGGAAAAAATGGTTAGTGAGTTGGGCGTGGACAGCGCGATGAGAAAAATTGGCTTTGGCGGAGGCGGAAAAGCTTCAAAAAATGGTCTCAACTTGGAAATCTCCGGTTTTATCGGGGGCCTCGTTAAGTGGTTTTTGATCTTGGTGTTTTTGATGGCGGCGACGGACATAATGCATCTGAACCAAATCACAATTTTTCTTAATCGTATCGTGCTCTATTTGCCCAACGTGCTCGTGGCAGTGGTTATTCTAACCGCAGTGTTTCTCTTGGGAAATTTTGTCTATCACATAGTGAAAGGTAGCACGCGCGCGGCCGGTGTGATGTCGGCAACACTGCTCGCGACAATTTCCAAATGGGCAATTATTATTTTTGGTTTTTTTGCCGCCCTCATCCAATTGGGCGTCGCCGATTCTTTGGTTAATTCAATGTTCATCGGACTTGTGGCGATGCTTGCGCTCGCCGGCGGATTGGCCTTTGGTTTGGGTGGACGCGATGAAGCGCAACTGGTTCTCAAAAAATTGCGAGAAGAATTGACGGAGGGGAGGAAATAGAAATATATATTTTGCTATTATATAGAGACGCACTTGCCTAGGTGAGGGCGTCTTTGTGTTAAGTGACATTTGTATTGAAGCAATAGATATGCTAATATGTTATTATGGAAACTCAAATAACCAATGAAAAAATCCAGGAAGTGGCCGACAAAATAGTCAAAGAATATCAACCGGAAAAAATTATTCTTTTCGGTTCTTATGCTTGGGGAACGCCGCATGAGGATTCTGATGTTGATTTGTTTATAATAAAAGAAACTCAAGTCGCACCTCTTGCAAGAATAGAAATGGTGGACAAAATTTTTTCTCGAAGAGAATTTCCCATGGATTTCTTGGTCTATACGCCGGAACAAGTGGAAAGGCGAATAGCCATTAAAGACCTATTTATCAAGGATGTTATAACAAATGGTAAAATTCTATATGCTAAGTGATGCTGAAAAAAAATATCAAGAATGGTTCAAGAAAGCCAATGAAGATGATCTGAGCGCTCAGTCGCTTTTGAGGCATAGAGATGGCACTGCTAGCGTGGCTTGTTTTTTGTCTCAACAAATGGCCGAAAAATATTTAAAGGGTCTTTTAGTTTCTTGTGCCAGCAGTTTTCCTAAAATTCATGATGTGAAAAGAATTGCATCCAAATAAAGTTTCCATAAAAACACTATCATCTAGCGTGGATTTTTTGGGAATGATTAATTTTCCCCATCATCGTATTTTGCGGACTAAAACGAAAAGGAGAATATTTAAAAAGCTGAAAGACAAAAAACAAGATCTTGAAGATAGGATAATTTCTGAGAAATCGTTTAGGCAGAGTTTGCAGTCGTATTTGGGGGTGCTGGGGCATTGCGAGGGATACGGTGTTGGAAAAGAGATTAGGGAAATTGCAGGATGGTAGACTATAAACGTCAAAAATGCTTTAAATGAGGGAAATTTATAATCCAAAATTTGGAAACCAGGCTGGTCACAAAGACGTAGCAGTGCTACGTCTCTACCAGAAATAACCAGAAAAACCCAAAAACTATACAAAAGCTTGACAAACTTTTTCAGTTTGCTATTATAAACAAGCGTTAAAAATAGATTAGTGATCCGTGGCTTTCCAGGGGGAAATTCCAGGGGTGCAACAAATGATACATTTTGTGATATTTTTTCAAAGAATAAGCGGGTGAGTCGTTTTTTGTTTTTGCTCAAAACCCGTTTAGTTGCGGGTTCTTTTGTTTTTCTCTACGAATTACGGATTCTCTACGAACTACGAATTTGTACGAATATACGAATAGGCTCGGCATTAAGAATAAACAAAATTTAAATCACATTAGTATATTCGTATCTATTCGTAGTTCGTAGAGACTAGTACGGAAATCAGTCTGAATGGCAAGTACTTTGCCAAGCACACAAGTTTCCGCGTTAGTGCGAACCTTACCAACTGAATACAGGTCTTGATCAAGTATCGGGTTTTCCGTCTAGCGGAAAGAAAGTCTGATATAACGATCGATTCGTCTTAATATTTTAAGAGGTAAAATATTAAGAAAAAGTAGGTAAATAAATGCAAACCCACAAAATTCCAGCGCTGCGTTGGAATAAGTGGAAAAACAGTTAGCGATTGCTAACTGCTAACCGATAGATTCTCGTGCAAACGAGAATAGGATTTAAGAGCGGTAATACTAATGCATATGGTGAATGCCTTGACACTAAAAAGCGATGAAGGACGTAGCTAGCTGCGATAAGCTTCGGTGAGGTGCTGAGCAACCTTTGACCCGGAGATTTCCGAATGGGAAAACCCAATCCATTCTTCACTTCGTTCAGAATGAAATTTTTAATTTTTAATTTTCCTGTCTACCGGCAGGCAAGTAATTTTGTAAATAATTTTTAATGTTTTAATTTTTTAAACATTATAAATTAGAACATTATTTAAAAATTATAAAATTAAAAATTTAAAAATTTGCGCGCAATTAAAGCAAATTAAGATTCCGGATAAAGTGAAGAATGGGTTAGTATCATCTGAATACATAGGGTGATATGGCGAACCCTGGGAACTGAAACATCTTAGTACCAGGAGGAATAGAAAACAAATGTGATTCCGTGAGTAGTGGCGAGCGAAAGCGGAAAAGTCTAAACCAGCTGCGCATGGCACAGAATAACCAATAACCAAGAGACATCAAGAATGACCAAGAAACAAGTTACAAGATACAAACAAATTCCAAAACTCAACAATCAAATTCCAAATAGTTTGGTTATTTGAAAATTGATGATTGGATATTGCTTGGTTATTGTTTCTTGTATCTTGAAATTTTTTTCTGTTTCTTGTATCCTTGGTTATTCCGTGCTGTGCACGGTTGGGGTTGCGAGATAAGCAGACTCGTACATCCCCTACCACTTTTTTCCTGAGCCAGAGTTTTAAAAGAACAATGGTCGGTGAAAAAGTGGTGGGGGATAAATCGGGGTCTGAAATAGTTTATTAGCGGAACGCTCCTGGAAAGGACGGCGACACAAAGTGAAAGCCTTGTACGCGAAAATAAATTACCAAGATGAGCTTATTCTCAAGTAGGGCGGGACCGGAGAAATCCCGTTTGAAGCTGGGGCCACTATAGCTCCAAGACTAAATATTTTTAGTGATCGATAGCGAAATGAGTACCGTGAGGGAAAGGTGAAAAGTATCCCGATGAGGGAGATGAAATAGTATCTGAAACCATATGCTAACGAAGAGTAGGAGCCGTGCGCAGCACAGAATAACCAAAAAACAAGAAACAAGATACAAACAATTTCCAATGACCAATTCACAAATAATCAAACAATAAAAAGTTTGGTAATTGAGTTTTGGAATTTGAATTTTGTTTGGTTATTGTTCCTTGGTGCTTGGAGCTTCCGTGCTGTGCACGGTGACTGCGTGCTTTTTGTAGAACGATCCAGCGAGTTAGTTCTATGTCGTTGACTAAGCAACTTTGTTGCGGAGTCAGAGTGAAAGCGAGCCTGAAAGGGCGAACATAATGGCATGGACTAGACCCGAAGCCAGGTGAGCTATTTATGAGCAGGGTGAATTTGCTGTAACAGGCAAAGGAGGCCCGAACCCACGAGCCGTGCAACACTCGGGGATGACTTGTGAATAGAGGAGAAATTCCAATCGAACTTGGCGATAGCTGGTTCTTCCTGAAATAGCTTGAGGGCTAGCGCTTATTAAATGAGCACAATAGGTAGAGCTACTGAATGAGATCGGCGCGGTTCGCCGTAGCCATCTCAACCAAACTCCGAATTATTGTGTTTCTTATCTAAGCAGTCAGAACTCCGGGGCTAAGCTCGGAGCTCAAAAGGGAAAAAGCCCAGATCACAATCTAAGGTCCCCAAATCTATGTTAAGTGGTAAAGGAGGTGAAATTTCTTATACACCTAGGAGGTTGGCTTAGAAGCAGCCATCCTTTAAAGAGTGCGTAACAGCTCACTAGTCTAGAGATTTTGCGCCGAAAATTCAACGGGGCTAAACATAGTACCGAAGATGTGGGCTACCATTCTTCACTAATGTTCAGAATGAAATTTGAAATTATAAATTTGAAATTTAAAATCAAATCCAAATGAATAAATTTTTAAAATTTAAGCATTGGGAAATTTAAAATTCAATTAAAATTTATAATTTCAAATTTAAAATTTCTGAGCGATAGCGAAGGATGGTAGCGGTAAGGAAGTGTTCCATACGCATTGAAGCATCAGGCGTGAGCCAGCGTGGAGTGTATGGAAGCAAGAATGCTGGAACGAGTAACCGCAATTGGGGTGAGATCCCCCAACACCGAAAGTCTAAGGTTTCCTGGGCAATGTCAATCATCCCAGGGTTAGTCGGTCCTAAGGTGAGGCCGAAAGGCGTAGTCGATGGACATACGGTTAATATTCCGTAACTATTATTGGTTCACCCCTCACCATTTTTAGGTGTAATTTGTGCTGTAGGTTAGTTGTAAGGCGAAGCCACTTCGCTTTTATAACTACCGAATGGTAGAAATTGTATTTGAAAATGGTGTGGGGCAAATAAATGAAGGGACGCATCCTAGTATATTTCGCGCCTTATTGGATTGGCGTAGGGATATTGAAAAGGTCAGACAGGCAAATCCGTCTGGCATTACTTTAAGATATTTCTGGAACTTTGACGTAAGTCAGGGGAACGAAATAAAGCAGGGTGCCGGGAAAATCTTCTATACGATGCTTCGCATCGAAATTTGAAATTATAAATTTGAAATTTGAAATCAAATCCAAATTTCTAAATGATAAAATTATTAAAAATTGATTCATTTGGTCATTGAAAATTGATTGAAAATTGAAAATTGAAAATTTAAAATTCCGACGCGGAGCGTCGGTCCAATGGTATCCGTACTAAAACCGACACAGGTAGACTGGGCGAGTAGCCTAAGGTGAACGAGTGAACCTTTGTTAAGGAATTCGGCAAAAAAGCGTCCGTAACCTAGGGATATGGACCGCCCGCCAATGCTTTGCATTGGAATGACCAAATACCAAGTAACAAGATACAAACTTTTTTAAAAATCTGTTTGGTTATTGTTTCTTGTATCTTGGAAGTTCTACTGCAGAGCAGTAGGCGGGCCGCAGCGAAAGAGCCCAAGCGACTGTTTACCAAAAACACAGCTCTCTGCAAACCCGTAAGGGGAAGTATAGGGGGTGACGCCTGACCAGTGCTGGAACGTTAACGGGAGCGGTGCAAGCCAATCCCCGAAGCGCCAGTGAACGTCAGCGATAACTATAATCGTTCTAAGGTAGCGAAATTCCTTGTCAGGTAAAGACGGTCAGTTTTGCCTGAATACTGTGGTGACATGGTATGAGTATCTAGCTTATAACGGTGAAGGCTAAATCTGCCAGTTGGCGGATATGCTAATACCGTGGGAATCTGTTATAATGATTAACAGAACCCGTAACGACTTGATTTCGATCGATATTCGAAATCAGATGGAAGTATCAGTTGAGGAAATCAACTTTCATAACACGCTAGCTCTTATTCATAAGTTTATGAATTTTGCTTCTTATATCACCGGTTTTATCGATGGAGAAGGATGTTTTTCAATATCCTTCAACTTTCGAGAAAAACTAAAAACTAAAATTGAGGTTCGTCCGAGTTTTGCAATTGGACAAAATAAGCGTAGCTTAGGAATCTTGAAAAAAATTCAACAGTATTTCAACTGTGGAAGTATTCGATTTTCTAAAAGCGATCAATGCTATAAGTATGAAATTAGAAACATTGATGAATTGCAAACAAAGATTATCCCTCATTTTAGGAAGTTTCCTTTGCTGACTATAAAAAGATCAGATTTTGAAATATTTTCAAAAATCTGTGCTGAAATAGCTCAAAAGAAACACAGAGACAAAAAACATTTGAAAAAAATCATCAAGATGGCTTTCAAGATGAATTGCTCTGGGAAAAGGAAATATAAGCAAGCAGAACTTCTGAATGTTTTGAATAAGATGAAGATATAGTCTGATTTTTCGCGAAAGCGATCAAACGAAAATGAAATTCTGACCCGCATCAAAGGCGTAACGACTTGGGAACTGTCTTAACAAAGAGCTCGGTGAAATTGCAATGACGGTAAAGATGCCGTCGACCTGCAGCAAGACGAAAAGACCCCGTGGAGCTTTACTACAACTTGGCATTGATTTAGGATTTTGGTTGCCTAGAATAGGTGGGAGACTTTGAAGTCAGGATTTCGGTCCCGACTGAGTCGACAGTGTAATACCACTCTTCTAAGGTTTTAAATCTAACCCTGGACTGTTATGAGGAACGAAAACTTATATACAGTGAACCAGCAAATGACAAAACTAAGAGCATAAGTTGTAATCACGTCACACTCTGTGATGTGAGTAAAGTCCTGACACTTCCAAGTGTCGGGATATTATTAGTATTGTCTTTTGCGGTTCACAAATATGTATGTAACGTTTTTAGTTATTCATACCAGTCCGGGAACAGTGCCTGGCGGGTAGTTTGACTGGGGCGGTCGCCTCCTAAATGGCAACGGAGGCGTTTACAAAGGTTGGCTAGTTCCGGATGGAAATCGGAACGATAGTGCAAAAGCATAAGCCAGCTTTACTGCAAGACTTATTAGTCAATCAGTTACGAAAGTAGAATTTAGTGAACCGACCATTGCTTATAGAAGCGTGGAAGATCATCAGATAAAAGTTACCCCGGGGATAACAGGCTGATCCCATCCAAGAGTCCATATCGACGATGGGGTTTGGCACCTCGATGTCGGCTCATCGCATCCTGGGGCTGGAGAAGGTCCCAAGGGTTTGGCTGTTCGCCAATTAAAGCGGTACGCGAGCTGGGTTCAAACCGTCGTGAGACAGGTTGGTCTCCTATCTGCTGTAGGCGTTGTTGATTGAGAGATCTCTTTCCTAGTAAGAAAATTGCTACTTTGTCGAGTAATCGACATTGACAATCCGACTAATAACGGTGAAACCTTCATTATTATTTAGGTTAAATGAGTGCAAAAGCATTGCGGTCCTTTGCTTTTGTGGTATAATTGCTTGAGGATCATAATAATATTAAGGCAATACCGTGGGAAGTCGGCTAGTGCTTCGCACTGAAATTTGAAATTCTAAATTTGAAATTTAAAATCAAGTCTAAATTTCTAAATGATTAAATTTTTAAAAATTGATTCATTTGGTCATTGAAAATTGATTGAAAATTGAAAATTGAAAACTTAAAATTCCAGTGCGTAGCGCTGGCTTGACCCCGTAACGACTTTTCCGCCTCATCGGCGGAAAGATAGTGGCTGAAAGTTTTGGAAATGTGCCATTATAATATGTAGGCTCCCGTCGCTCACGAGCGACAGGATGAAGATATAGTCTGCACCCTTAGAAATAAGGGAATATATGTGACGAGAGGACCGGAAAGAACGAACCTCTGGTGTACGAGCTGTTCCGCCAGGAGCACTGCTCGGTAGCTACGTCCGGACGAGATAATCGCTGAAAGCATATAAGCGAGAAGCTCCGCTCAAGATTAATCAACTACCTCGATTTATCGAGGTACAATTTCCTGGAAGATTACCAGGTTGATAGGTCTCAGGTGTAAGTCCAGTGATGGATTAAGCCAAGAGATACTAATAAATTGAATTATTATCACTCTTAAATCAATCCGTAGACTAATGCGGACTTAGACACGGACTAATACGGAATTTTTTCTGCATAGGTCCGAGTTAAGTCTGTATAAGTCGGCTATTTGGTTAGTAGTTAGCAGTTTCTAAATTTCCTACTATGTTTTGCCTTTTTCTATTTTTTAAATTAGAATAAAAATAGGCGAAAGATAGTAGGAAATAAATTTCTCACCTTGTTCGCCGTATCCGCCAGCTGGCGGAGCGAAGGAGGAAATAAATTTAACTTAAAAATCAGGTTATGGAGAATTATAGAAAGAGTTTTGCATTTACATTTACCATTTTTTCCGTGATTATGCTCACGATCGCCTCGTTCCTGTTTTTCTCTCCGGTGATCAAGGCTTTTTAAAAATACATTTTTTGAATATATTGTTCCCAGTGTTTCTAGCGACAAGGGTACACCCGATCCCATCTCGAACTCGGCAGTTAAGCTTGTCAGCCCCGATGGTATCCGCTTCGAGCGGAAAGAGTAGGGCAATGCTGGGTACAATGTATTTAAAAAACAATGTTATTCCGATTGTGCTTCCGTGCTGCGTTTGGGAAGAGTAGGTCCGCCGGCTGGTGGATGGGTACAATGTATTTAAAAATAAATTTCGAATAAAGACCTAGTTAAAGATGCCATTCATATGGCGTTTTTTGTTTTTTTGTAATGTGCTATAATTAAAACATAACTTTAAAATTATTCCAAAGTATGGAAAAAAACATCCAAAAGAGGCTGATTATCGGCCTGGCTTACCTGATATTTTTTTCGCTGGTTTTTTGGTTTCTCTATTCGGTTTTCAAACCAAAAGCCACTTGCACGGATGGGCTCAAAAATCAAAATGAAGAAGGAGTGGATTGTGGAGGAGTTTGCGCCGTAAAATGCCAAAAAATTGAAGTAAAGGATCTGACAACCGGAGAGACGGGCGTAGTGGAGAGTATAGTTGCGGGGGAATATGATTTCTATGGAGTGGTGACCAATCCTAATAGTGTCTATGGGAGCAAATCTTTCACGTATGCTATAAAATTCAAAGATGAAAATGGGACGATTCTTAATGAAAAACAAGGAACCGGGTTCATTTTACCAGGAGAAAAGAAATATATTATTGAAAACAACATCAAGCTGGATAAGCTTCCGACCAGTATCGATTTTTCTGTGACCGATCCGGCTTGGGTGGAACTCGATGAACTCTATGAAAAGCCGGATCTCAAAGTGGTAAGTAAAAACTATGCTGAAACTGGTTCGGGTGTCGGTTTTTCGCAGGCTTCGGGGCTGTTGCAAAATAGGAGCCCGTTTGATTTCGCATTGATAAAAATAAAAGTGATTTTACGCGATGCCGACGGAAAAATTATTGCCCTTAATGCGACGGAAATGCGAACGGTGAAATCGGGAGAGGACAGGGATTATCGCGTTTCTTGGCCCAGTCGATTTCCCGGCGCTGTGAGCAGCGTGGAAAATCAAATCGAAGTGAATGTGTTTGATTCCGATGCGTTTGTGAGAAAATATTTCAAGGCGGAAAAATTTCAACAGCTTTGAGTCACTGTAAAAAATAACCTAGCACATAGCTTTTTAATTCATACCATCGCTACATCAAGACTTCGGTTTAGTGAGTATTCAATTCGTATGTCCCCGCCACGGCGGGGTTCGCGAAGCGAATAACTCGCTGAGCGAATAACGGCGAAGCGAATAACTTATGCAGAAATTCTTTAAACTAGATTGGGTGATTTTAACCGCGATCGCATTGCTCTTGGTCATCGGTTTTTTGGCTCTCTATAGTGTTTCTCGAGGGGATGCCGGTACCGATCTGGGCAATTTCAAAAGACAACTGATTTCCGCGACGGTGGGAATTATTTTGATGTTTTCCATCGCTTTTTTCGATTATCGCGCTTTAAGTTTTTTTAGCACCAAGCTATATTTCGCAACGCTCTTGGTTTTATTTTTGGTTTTATTTTTCGGTACGACAATCAGGGGCACGACGGGTTGGATTGGTTTTGGCTCATTCCACATTCAACCGGTAGAAATTGCAAAATTGACGATGGTGATTTTTTTGGCCAGTTTTTTTAGCAAGAAAAAAAGCCAGCTAAGCATTGTTGTTCGTATCACTGCTTCGGTCGTTTTGGTTTTCTTTCCCATTTATCTCATCATCAAGCAACCGGACTTTGGCTCCTCAATGATTATCATGCTCTCTTGGGCGGTGATGCTTTCCATTTCTGGTATCAGCAAAAAAAATCTGGCAATTTTATTTTTGATGGGAGTGGTGATTTCATATTCCAGTTGGTTTGTTTTGCGGCCATATCAAAAAGAGCGCTTGGTTAATTTCGTCAATCCTTACAACGACCCTCGTGGCAGTGGCTACAACGTGATTCAATCGATGGTAGCCGTCGGCTCCGGTGGATTTTTTGGCAAAGGGTTGGGACATGGTTCGCAATCACAATTGAATTTTTTGCCGGAAAAACACACCGATTTTATTTTCGCCGTTATCGCCGAAGAAATGGGTTTTTTTGGTGCCACGGCGGTGCTTTTTTTGCTCGGGCTTCTTCTCTATCGCATCAAAGAAGTGGCGCGTCTCGCTGGGGATAATTTTGGCTACCTTCTGGCCGTGGGAATTATGGTGATGTTATTCTCTCAAATTTTAGTTAACATCGGAATGAATATCGGTGTGATGCCGGTCGCCGGCGTACCTCTGCCATTTCTCAGTTATGGTGGGAGCTCTTTGGTGGCCGTTTTTGCCTCCATCGGAATTGTTGAGAGCATTTATTTGCATAAAGTGAAAACCCTATAACAAAGCTTATCAAGCTTTGTTTTTTATTATAAATTAAGTGCAACCAACAAGCAGTCAGAATGTAGCACCGCGTTATTGACAAAAGTTCAATTACGCGCTAGATTAATTAGTTAATGCCGAAAAAGAGGTATTATTTCTTTGACAATAGAATAACTTTAGGGCTCACATATTTGTGCTTTTTTTGAAAGTTTGTAAAAAAGTTTAAATATGTGGGTCCTAAGGACTCAAAAGTCTTGGCCCATCTCGGGCCGACAAAAAAACAAAAGAAAAAGGGGGCGGCACTATGAAAAAAAGTTTAGTAACAGTCGGTGTTTTATTGGCAATAGTGCTATTCTCAGTTGTCCCATGTTTTGGGGAGGAGCAGAATTTTTCCGCTGCCTGGATTCAGGAAGCGGGAGTTTTTCGAATTTTTAGCCTCCAAGTGGGCAGTGACCATTTCGAGGCAGACTTCTCTGTTTCAGTCGGAAACAGTGGAGAAATATATTTTTCACTGATTTCTGCGGTGGCTTCTTATTATGGGACGAATTATTCGTCTTGGGATGGAGAGGCTATCTGCACCCCGGTAGTTAATCTTGGTAGCGCAAACAGCTTCTGGATGAAACTAAAGATAGTGAGTAATAACGGTAGCTCAGTGTTTAAGCTGAGTGATTGGTACGTCAATGGACCGAAGAATTTTGGTCCGGCTTTCCCCGGAGGGGATTTGGAAAAAATAAGCATTTTTTCCAACGTTGCTATGATCTGTGGTGCTGGAAACACTGTCCAGGAAATTGCGGTGGCTGATTCAGAAGCTATCGATCTGACGGATATGAAAGCACTCATTGTTGTGAGTGGAATTATGTTTTATGCCGAATATGATTGGGACGGAACCTTGATAGGTATCCATTTATATTCAGATTACAAAGAGAGGCTGCAATATTATGCCTCTTTTATAAAACAAAAGGATAAGATTCGGTACGCATACATATTCGACGAACCAGAACTACGGGCATTTCAGTGCGGTATCAGCCTCAAGGAAATGCTCGATATGGTCGATCTGGCCATAGATGCCGTCAATCAGGTTTTCCCCGGCGTTGTGACGGTGGGCGTAATGGCAACCACCAAGGAAGACCTGAAAAATGAAACAGTGTTTGGATTTACAGTATCGGCTAACGCATATGCCGAGTACAGGATTCCCAAATGGGGGGTGGTTGGGATTGATGTCTATCCCCAGCAACTCTTTCTGTATGACGGATGCGGTGATTGTTCTATGCAGGATTTTTTTAATGTGTGGAGCCGTTATATGGAAAATTTAAAAAATAATATGTTGTCGGGACAGAAGATTTTATTAGTTCCTGGGACATATGAAGCGGATTATTCTATTTCTATTTCCACAGAAGATCATCTTGCTCAGCTTGATTTTTTCAGGGAAAAAGCACAAGATTCTCGAGTTGAAATCGTCATGCCATTTTTATGGAAGACCACCGGAAGTACATCTAGGGGTCTTTCAGAGCTCCCAGCTGAAGTTTTGCAGGGATGGGAGGATTTCGGCAGAGAGTTGTGCGGCAAGTAAAGTAGTGAGGGGATGCCGTACGCACAACAACCCCCCCTCAATTACGTTAAGGATCGTGGGGAGAGGATATGTGTTTGGTTCCAAAAACACACAGGTCGCGTTTCTATTTTATAACTAAGCTTAGTTAGAAAATATGACAATGCGGCCTGTTTTACTTTGTTTTCTGGCGGCGCGCTATTGACTAAAATTCCCGGTTATGCTAGACTACTGGGTCAATAATTTAACTAGCTAATTAAGTAAAAAAGTATGTTGAACACAAGCAAAATCGACTTAAAAAGGGTATTTATTGCCTTTCTCGTCTTGGCAGTAGTCGTGCCATTTTTGACGTTTGCTGATCATAATAAAAAAATCTTTGTGGATGACAATACGGGAAAAACGCAGGACGGTTCTTCTAAGCATCCATATAAAACTATCTCTCAGGCGCTAAAAAAAGCGAACAAAAATACAGAAATTCTTGTGAGCAGTGGGCTGTACAAGGAAAATCTGGTCGTACCTAAGGGCGTGGAAATTTATGGTCATGACCGGGACGAAACAATTATCGAAGCGAAAAGCGATGATGATTCAGCCGTCTATCTTAATGGTGGATCAAAACTGGATAAATTGACGATTAAAGGTGGAAAGAATGGTGTGAAGGTGGCCGACGGCGGACGAGTGAAAATTCTCAATTGTATAATTAAAAATAATAACCGTGATGGCGTGATTATTTATGATGGAAAATTGGATGATAATAATAAGGTGACAATCAGCGGAACAAAAATCAAAGACAATGGCCGCAATGGAATTTATGCGCAAAAGAGAAATCTGGTTATTGTCGAAAATGATATCAATAATAATGGCAGTGATGGTGTGTCTTTTGAATCCGGCGCTAAAGCCTGGATCGGTGGCACTAATTTTCGAGACAATTCCGGCAGTGGACTGAAAGTCCGACTTGACGGAGCGCAAATTTTTACTAAAAACAATACTTTCATAAACAACTCGCGTGAAGGAGTGGAAGTTGACGCCTATGGCGCCGCTGGCCGGGTGGATATTAATTGGGCGAAATTTGAAAATAATGGCAACTATGGAATTGCTCGTATTCAAAGAGCAGCCTTTTCCGGAAATATTTGGAAAGGTCTGACGGAAGAAGGGACTACTTTTTTCAAAACAGAAAAAGGCAATGTTTCTGCGATACTAAATCTGTTTAACTAAGGAAAGGATTGGGGGGGGGATATTAAAGCTTTGGTCTTATGAATAACTTTTGGCTAAAAAAAGCAGGTTGGCTTGGGGGCATATTTTTGCTCGTGCTACTGTTTAATTTGAATAAAAGCGGAGCGTATCAGTCCGAAACGGATATTTTGATTCTGCCAAAAAACGAGACGGTTGCTCGCAACTTGGATTCAGTCGTGGGAAATTTCCAGCAAATTCTAACCACGCTGGCTTTTAATGATCGTTTGAGCGATGGGAGCGAAGCACTAGCCCAGGGAGTAGATTTGCCAAACTATAAACGGAAAGAATTTTGGAATTCCAAGCTGGCCGTCGAAAGAATGGGTGCGAGTGGCGTGATTAGAATTAAAAATTTCGATACCGATAGCAGCTTGGCGCAAGAGCTGAACAGTGATACGGTAGAAAACCTGATCACTATCGCGAGCAATTATTATAATGTCAGAACCGATTTAGAGTTGAGAATTATTGATGGTCCGATCATGAAAAAAATTGTTGCGCAAAACTTAATCTTAACTATCGCGCAGAGCGTGCTTTGGTCAGTGCTGGTTTATTTGATTTTATTTTTGCTTTTTCCATTTATCTTTATTAAAAAAGAAGAGAAAAAAAGAGCAATTCCCGGGCGGGATTTTTCTCGCAATATTCCATCTTTGCAAAAACCGCTTTCCGCGGTTCTGCCGGAAGAAGAAAATTATTTTGCTACCAAGAATTTTTTTGGCCAGGCTAAAAAGGTGGAAAAAGTAAGTATAGTGGAAAAAACTGTGCCACAAAAAAATAGTTTTTCTTTACCGACTTTTCCCAGCTTTGGAAAAAAAGCGCCGACTCCGGCCAATCTGCCAGTGAGCGAAGACGCGGTGCCGGACATTTTTCGCCAAAAAGAAGTTGCGATTGAAGAAGTTGAAAAAGAAATAACTGCACCAACTGAAAAAAGTAAGACAGAGCAAGAAGAATATATTTCCCGCGAAGCCACGCCGGAAGAAGTGAAAGCGCGACTGAACCGCTTGCTGGGCGGAGGAAAATAATTATAGACAATTGAAAAAAGCCGTTCTCGTTTTCGGGGGCGGTCTTTTTATTGACTACGAAAGTACAAGTTACTACAAAATTACAAAACTTTACAAAAATACAAAAGTACAAAAAATACATCCGCATGCAATCTCTGCACCCATTTGTACTTTTGTATTTTTGTAATAATTCGCCTGCCTGCCGGTAGGTAGGTACTTTTGTAGTGGTATTGAAAAAAACCCGAAAGTAGGTTAAAGTAAGGTTATTGGGAAATAACCGTCTAAATGGTGCTTTTATGGAAAAATACAATCCGAAGGAAATAGAGAAAAAAGCACAGGATAAATGGAAAAATAGCCCTGATTTGGTTGAGGTGAAAGATGCTTCTGGCAAGGAAAAACGCTTTATTCTTGATATGTTTCCTTATCCATCCGGCACAGGACTTCACGTTGGACACGTAGAAAGCTATACGGCGACAGACATTGTTTCGCGCTATCTTCGCATGAAAGGCTACAATGT
The DNA here is from genome assembly GCA_026396175.1 of Candidatus Moraniibacteriota bacterium. Taxonomy (GTDB): domain Bacteria; phylum Patescibacteriota; class Minisyncoccia; order Moranbacterales; family UBA2206; genus UBA9630. The sequence goes on from JAPLXG010000005.1 coordinate 21,219, forward strand.
TCTTCACCCACAAGGTTTTGATGCTTTTGGTTTGCCGGCGGAAAATTATGCCATCAAAACTGGCGTACATCCAAAAGCAACAATAGAAGAAGCCGTTCGGGTTTTCAAAAAGCAAATTGATTCTCTTGGCTTTTCCTATGATTGGAGTCGGGAAGTTAATTCGTCACTGCCGGAGTATTACAAATGGACGCAGTGGCTTTTTCTATTGTTCTATAAAAATGGTTTGGCCTATAAGAAAAAAGCGAAAGTGAATTGGTGTCAAAAATGCCAGACGGTTCTTGCCAACGAGCAGGCGGAAAATGGTAAGTGTGAGCGTTGTGAAAGCGAGGTTATTCAGAAGGATCTTGAACAATGGTTTTTCAAAATTACGGATTTTATTGAGGATACATCGCGGACTAATGCTGACGGTAAGCGGACTGATGCGGAAATATTAACTTCTGGTTTAATTTCTGGGTTAGATAAAGTTGATTGGCCGGAATCAACCAAAACTCTGCAACAAAATTGGATTGGGCGTTCAGAAGGAGCAACCATAAAATTTCCAATTTCCAATTTCCAATTTCCAAATAATTCTCAAAATCCAAATGACCAAAAATATGTGGAAGTTTTCACTACCAGAATCGATACTATTTTTGGGTGCACTTATTGTGTTGTTGCTCCTGAATATCCCTTGCTAGCTGAGCTCAAAGATAGAATTGAGAACTGGGACGAAGTTGAAAAATACACTCAAGCCACAAAAAAGAAAACCGATTTAGATCGGATGGAGGCGAAAGTGAAAACCGGCGTGGAACTTAAAGGCGTCAGAGTTATCAATCCTTTCAGCAATGAAAGCCTGCCGCTGTTTGTGGCGGATTATGTTTTGGCGCAATATGGTACCGGTGCAGTGATGGCTGTCCCTGCTCACGACGAGCGGGATTTTGAGTTTGCTAAAAAATATGATTTGCCGATTAAAAAAGTTATCATCCCGCCTTTTATTGGGACATTGGTTCGTGATTCTGGCGGTTTAATAATTGATGGATGGCAGCAATATAGCCAAGAAATAAAGGACTGGGTAGTCGATGGTGAGTTGATAAATTCTGGTGAATTCTCAGGATTAACTTCCGAAGAAGCGCGAAAAAAATTAACCACGTGGCTCGAAGAAAAAAAACTGGGTGAGAAAAAAATCAACTATCGTTTGCGCGACTGGCTGGTTTCCCGTCAGCGCTATTGGGGTGCACCGATCCCGATAATTTATTGTGAAAAGTGTGGTGAGGTTCCGGTGCCGGAAGTTGATTTGCCAGTAGAGCTTCCGGATGATGTCGATTTCAAGCCGACCGGGGAATCGCCACTGAAATATTCGGAAAAATTTCAAAATGTCGTTTGCCCAAAATGTGGCGCGAAGGCAAAAAGAGAATCGGACACGATGGATACTTTTGTTTGTTCTTCTTGGTACTATTTGCGTTATGCTGATTCGAAAAATGAGAAAGAATTTGCTTCAAAGGAACTGCTCAAGAAATGGTTACCAGTTGATCTCTATGTTGGTGGGGCAGAGCATTCGGTGTTGCATCTTCTTTATGCCAGATTTTTCACCAAAGTTTTGCATAATTTGGGCTACCTGGAATTTGATGAGCCATTTTTGAAACTGCGTCATCAAGGTACGATTCTGGCGGAAGACGGAACAAAAATGTCAAAATCCAAAGGTAATGTGGTTAATCCAGATGATGTCGTGGCGCAGTATGGCGCTGATGCGTTGCGCTGTTTTGAGATGTTTATGGGGCCGCTTGAAGATATGAAGCCGTGGCAGACGAGGGGGATTGTGGGGGTGTATCGGTTTTTGGAGAAAGCGTGGAAAATGCAAACAAGAATCAGTGAGCAAGGAACAGCGAACAGTAACTTGAATAATTTACTGCATAAAACTATCAAAAAAGTTTCAGAAGATATTGAGACGATGCATTTTAATACGGCAATTAGTCAGTTGATGATTTTGGCGAATGCCCTAGAAAAAGAAGGGAATTTATACAGCATACATTATACATCATTCCTAATACTCTTAAGTCCTTTTGCTCCGCATCTTGCCGAAAATTTATGGGAAAAACTTGGTCATAGTGAATCAATTTTCCAAGAAAAATGGCCGGAATATGACCCAGAACTTATCCGTGACGAAGAAATCGAACTCGTGATTCAAGTTAACGGGAAAGTGCGGGATACGGTAAAAGTGAGCGCGGATATTTCAGAGGAAGAGGCGACTAAGTTGGCACTGGAAAGCGAAAAAGTTAAAAATCATACTTCAGGCAAAGAAATTAAAAAAGTTATATTTGTGAAAGGGAGACTTATAAATATCGTAATCTAATAAGATAAACACTAAGATTAACGAATATGGACACTAAATAAACTAATTTTTGTTTAATTTCGTGTAAATATTCGTTGTATTCGTGTATTCTATATGCAAGCAGTAATCTTAGCCGCCGGCAGAGGGAAGCGGATGAAAAATTTGACGGACGAACTTCCGAAACCAATGCTCAAAATAAAGGGCAAGCCGATTTTAGAGCATAAAATCAATATGCTGCCGAAAGAAATTGATGAAATTGTTTTTGTCATCGGTTACGCCGGGGATTATATTATTCGTCATTTCAAACGATATTTCGGCGGGCGCAGAATCATCTATGTTTATCAAGATAAGCTGACTGGTACGGGCGGAGCGTTGCATCTGGCGCGCAGTGTCTTGAAAGATAGATTTCTAGTCATTATGGGCGATGATCTCTATCATAAAAAAGATCTGAAGCGAATGTTGAAACACGACCTGGCGATTTTAGGGCACGAAGTGGAAGATGTCACTAAATTTGGTATTATCAAAACCAATAAAAAAGGATATATGATTGAAGTGGTTGAAAAACCAAAAAAATCCAAAGACAAGTTGGCCAATACGGCGGTGTATATGTTAAACAAGAAATTTTTTGATTATGATCTGGTACCGATTGGCGGTGGAGAATTTGGTTTGCCTCAGACATTGGCAAAAATGTCTAGTGATTACAATATTAAAGTAGAAAAAGCCACAGTCTGGCATTCAATTGGTAGTCCGGAAGATTTAAAAGAGGCGGAAAAAGTTTTACATAAGTTTCTATAAATCAGAATTTATAAATCCAAGCTTGATGTCATCCCTTCGATAAACTCAGGACAAGCCTGAGCGATCCGCCAGCTGGCGGACGGACGAAGTCGAAGCCTGCCTGCCGGTAGGCAGGGATCTGCCCACCACTAATACAAAGCTTTCTTAATAATAGCTAAGCTTATGGTAATGGATAACAGATTCTTCGACTCCGCTGCGCTACGCTCAGAATGACAGTTATTTATTTAGATAAATGCTTGCTTGTAATTTTGTAGTAAAAGATATGGCGAAAAAGATCAAAAAAGTGGTGACGATTGGTGGCGGGACGGGCAGCTTTATGCTCCTTAGCGGCCTCAAGAATTATCCGATTGAGTTATCGGCGATTGTTTCAATGGCGGATGACGGTGGATCGACCGGAATTTTGCGCGATGAGTTGGGCGTGCTTCCACCCGGCGATGTGCGGCAATGTCTCGCGGCACTCAGCGGCGCGTCGGATATTATGCGAACTCTTATGACTTATCGTTTCGAAGAAGGTGGGCTCAAGGGACATAATTTTGGCAATCTACTGCTTAGCGCTTTGGAAAAAATTACCGGTAATTTTTCGGCTGGAGTTACCGAAGCAGCGAAAATCCTTAACATCAAAGGCGAAGTTATTCCGGTGGCTGACAAGGAAGTGAATCTTTTCATAGAACTTAAAAATGGAAAACTGATCAAAGGAGAAAATGAGGTGCGGCATAATTTTGAAATTAAAAAAGCGGGAATAAAAAAAAGTTTTCTCAAGCCCATTGTGAAGGCGAATAAAAAAGCGGTGCAAAAAATTCTAGAAGCAGATCTCATCGTGATTGGTCCGGGGGATTATTATGGAAGTATTATGCCAAATTTTCTAGTGCAAGGAATTTCTGAAGCGCTTCGAAATACTAAAGCGGTCGTAGTTTTCAATTGCAATTTAGTTAATCGGAAAGGTCAGACGGATAATTTTACTTTGGATGACTATGCCAATTTGGTTAATGAACAAATTGGGAAAGAGCGAATTGATTTTGTGACATTTAACACAAAAGAACCGGGCAAGAATTTGATTAAAAAATACGAAGAGGAAAGTATGCTAGTTGACTTTGGTGAGGAAAAAGACCAGAAAAGAACTTACCGCATAATTAAAACCGATTTATTGAGTGATAAAAAAGTCCGCTACAGTAAGGCCGATGCAATTGCTGCCACGCGGGCATTTATCCGCCATGACAGCGAAAAATTGGCGCGCGTGCTTATGGTAATTTTGGAGCTGGGGAAATATGAAGGAATTATTAATGAAATAGTTTAGATTTATCCCGCACTAACTTTCCAGGTGGTGGGAGCGCATCTGTGCTAGACAAATAGTCTGAGAAATTAATTCTTTAAAAACTTTCACAGTATAGTCGATGATGTCATGTTGGAGAGTTAGCACAGGGATTCATCCCGCACTAACTTTTCGATACAACAAGGTAACGATTATGCTGGAAAGTTAGTGCGGGATGAAAATATTTATTGATTTTGATGACGTCATATTTAATACTGGAAAATTTAAAGAAGATTTTCTAAATAAAGTATTTATTAGAAATGGCGCGACCAAAGCTGATTTCACAAAGACCTATTATCATTTCTTCAAAAAAAATGGGCAGGTTGATAGATATTATGATCCAAAAAAGCAACTAAAAGCATTAGGAAAAAAGGATTACATTAGGGGTGATAAGTTGGAAAAAGATTTTCATATTTTTATGAAAAATTTGAAAAAGTATGTGTTTGGAGATGTCGCCTATTTTTTGAAAAAAATCAGTAAGCGCGATTTGTTCCTCATCAGTTATGGAGATCCTCTTTTTCAAAAGATGAAAATTGAGGGGACACACACATCTAAATTGTTTGGTGAAGTGATTTTGGGGAAATTTCGAAAAATGGATTTAATAAGTAACGTGGTGGAAAAGCACAAGCTTTCGCAAAATGATAAGATTATTGTTATTGATGATTTACCGAAACACCTGAAAAAAACAAAGGCGCTCAAGGAAAGATTGATAACTTTTCATCTGAGAAGATCGGAAGGCCGTTATAAAAATTTAACCTGTAAGTATGCGGATTATGAAGTGAAAAATTTAAAAGAAATCATCGGAATAATTAAAAAAGAAAAAATAGTGTGATGAGCATATTCAACATCAATGTCATCCTGAGCGTAGCGTAGCGAAGTCGAAGGATCTGCTTTCTATTATTGTGAGCTCAGCTATTTTTAGAAAACTTTACATTATAGTTAGTAGATCCTTCGACTGCGTCCCGAGTACGGGACTTTGCTCAGGATGACAATTTTTATTAATTCTAGGTGCATAATTCTGAATATATAAAAAATTCTCAATGGAATCAGAAAAAAAAGATCAAAATTTAAACAATGAAAAATTTTTTACCCTCTCGGAATTTCGCCATGAACTTGGTATTCCTTTGCTTTTGGCGCGAAAATTGATTCTTTGGGGCGAGATTGAAGCGGTCAAAACGATTGACGGAACATTGCGCATTGCTCATTCGGAAGTGGCGGTAGCCAAAAAACTAATGGCGACTCCTTGGCAAAAAGCGCAGTATTTTTTTCGGGCGCTCGGTCCCGGCCTCATTACCGGCGCGTCTGATGATGATCCTTCCGGCATCGGTACCTATTCTTCAGTGGGCGCAAAATTCGGTTTCTCGATTCTTTGGATGGCGGCGTGGCTGCTTCCAATGATGCTCGCAGTGCAGGAAGTTTGCGCGCGGATCGGGATTGTGACTAACAGGGGTCTTGCCGGAGTGTTGCAAAAGCATTACCGAAAAAGAGTTGTTTTCGTGGCGGTCGTGCTGCTTATTATCGCTAATGTAGCCAACATCGGGGCGGATTTGGGCGCCATGTCAGCGTCACTCGCGATGCTGACCGGTTTTAATTTCTATCTGGGAGCGATTTTTTTTGCCCTGCTATCCATCGCGATGGAAGTTTTTATCGGCTATCATTTTTATGTGAAATTTTTGAAATGGCTGGCGATTTCTGTTCTCGCCTATGTGGTCACGGGAATCATTATTCATCCACAGTGGCTCACAGTTCTCCACTGGGCGTTTATTCCGACGATCAAGTTCAATGAGGAATATGTGTTTGCCATGGTGGCGGTTTTTGGCACAAGTATCACGCCCTATCTTTTTTTCTGGCAAGCGTCGGAGGAAGTGGAGGAAAATGAAATGCATAAAAAATTACATAAACTAGTCGGAGAAAAAAAAGAAGATTTACCAACGAGAATCGGACGGATGCGGACGGATGTGGGAACAGGAATGTTTCTAGCCAATATCGTTTTTTTCTTTATCGTACTCACCACCGCGCAAACTTTTTTTGCGCACGGCATAACTAATATCGAATCGGCCGAGCAAGCGGCGCTGGCCCTGCGGCCACTTGCCGGCGATTATGCCTACTTGCTTTTTGCTTTTGGCATTATCGGCACGGGTCTTCTTGCTGTTCCGGTTTTAGCCGGATCAGGCGCCTACGGCTTGGCGGAAATAATGAAATGGAATGAGGGATTGGAGTTGAAATTCTCGCGCGCCAAAGGTTTCTATATCGTGATCGCGCTTTCCATCCTGGTCGGATTACTCTTGAATTTTTTTCACATCAATCCGATTATGGCGCTCTATTATTCCGCTTTTCTCAATGGCGTCATCGCGCTGCCGCTGCTTATCGTAATTATGGTGGTGGGGGATGATAAAAAAATTATGGGTCGCGAAACTCATCCGCTCTGGGTGAAATTTTTCGGCTGGTTTTCGATTGTTTTCATGGTCGCTTTAATGGTGGTTTCAATTTGGTTGCAGTTCAGATAGTCCTCCCCCAGGAGAGGATGTAATATATTTATGACAGGTGAGGCTACGGAACAGTCTCTTTAATACCTCTTCTCCCTTAGGGAGAGGATGTCCGAAGGACAGGTGAGGGAAGGGGGCGTTGATAAAAAAGGAAAATTATATAAATTTATAAAGATGGTTGGTTACTGAAAGGCTCCTCCCTCATCCGGCCTACGGCCACCCTGCCTACCGGCAGGCAGGCTTCTCCCTAAGGGAGAAGGGGATTTAAATAAAAAATATTTTAATTAGCAGATTAATTAATTAAAATTTAACATATGAAGTATAAATTTCTTCCCAAGGAAGACAAGAAGGTGGCGGAGATTATTGCGCGTGAAAATAAACGGCAAAAAGAAGAGTTGGAGTTGATCGCTTCGGAAAATTATATTTCCTCGGCAGTTTTGGAAGCACAAGGTTCGGTGCTCACGAATAAATATAGCGAAGGCACTCCCGGTCATCGCTATTATGGCGGCAATCAAATCATTGATGAGATGGAACTCCTCGCAGTGGCGCGTCTCAAAAAAATTTTTGGTTGCGCGCATGCCAATGTGCAGCCGCTCTCCGGTTCGCCGGCCAACGCTGCCGTCTATATGGCATTTTTGAAACCAGGGGATAAGGTTTTGGGATTAAAATTGGATCACGGTGGTCATCTTTCGCATGGGCATCCGGTTAATTTTTCCGGTATGCTCTATAATTTTGTCCAATATGGCGTCGACCCGAAAACGGGGCGGATTGATATGGCGGAGGTGCGGCGGATTGCTAAACGCGAAAAACCAAAAATGATTGTGGCCGGCTATAGTGCCTACTGCCGGGAAATTGATTGGAAAGCGTTCAAAAAAATTGCTGATGAAGTTGGTGCTTACACTTTTGCTGATATTGCCCACACAGCCGGACTGATTGCGGCAGGACTTATGTCTAATCCTGTTCCATATTTTGATGTTGTATCGACCACGACCCATAAAACTTTACGCGGACCAAGAGGCGCGGTTATTATGTGCCAAGAAAAATATGCCAAACTGATTGATCGAGCGGTTTTTCCCGGCATGCAGGGTGGACCGCACAATCACACGACAGCAGCCAAGGCTGTGGCGTTTGGAGAAGCATTAAAGCCAAGTTTTAAAAAATATGCTGCTCAGGTGATCAAAAACGCCAAGACGATGGCGGGGGAATTTATTAAATTAGGCTATGATGTGGTTTCCGGCGGAACGGATAACCATCTGTTTATCCTTAATTTGGGAGCACGGGGGATCGGCGGACGTGAGGCGGAAGTGGCTTTGGAGCAAGTAGGGATTTCTGTCAGTCGTTCCACGATTCCCAATGACCCAAATCCACCGATGAATCCCTCTGGTATCCGCATCGGTTCGCCCGCGGCCACGACGCGCAAAATGAAAGAAAAAGAAATGCTGAAAGTCGTTCACTGGATCGATGAAGCTTTGCAAAATAAAGATGACAAAAAAGTTTTAGCGCGGATTAAAAAGGAAGTTAAAAAACTCTGTTTGGCGTTTCCGATTCCGACGGAATAAAGACAGTGAACAGTGAACAGTGAACAGAAGGACGCTTGCAAGGGGTGTCCTTTTTTTGTTTCCCAAAAATCTTTGGTAAAATTCCTCCTCTCCCCCTGGGAGAGGATGTCACGAGCACGTGACAGGTGAGGGTTCTTGCCAATACAAGGAAATTATCAGTTATATCAAAAGCGTTGGTGTTACGGATAGCACCCTCATCCGGCCTACGGCCACCTTCTCCCGGAGGGAGAAGGGGATTTTTATTGTCTTTTTTTAATCAAAAATTATCTGTGGATAACTTTCTAATTTTAGCTGTTGCAAACTATTTTTTTATGATATAATTCAAAAGTAAAAGTTAGGGAAAATAAAACAAAAAATGCAAGCGCTCAAAGCACTCGGTCACAGCCTAGTTTTATTCATTTCCACACTGACTAAGTCGGTGAAAATTACTCTAACCCCAATCCGGGAAAGGGTTGTCGCATTGCAATGCCTGCCTACCGGACAGGCAGGCGTCTCTACGGGCATTAAAATCCCGAAACCAAGCCCTATTCTCCGGAGCGCTTTTTATGGGTAATTCCAATCAAATTTTAACTTACTTAGAAGCTAATTTATTCCACTCACCGTTAGCTATTTTTCTGCTCGTTTTTCTAGCGATTGTGGTGAGTATTTTTCTGGGTATTTTGCTGGAAAAAATTTATCTCAGCTTTCGCCGAAGTTACGGCGTGGCGAAGTCCAGCCTCCGCCAAGGCTACGGCGTGGCGAAGCAAAAAATTAAAACAGTTTTTTCTCCCAAGGCTCAGCATAATTTTGCACTAGTTTCCAAGGAACAAAAAAAATATATTCAAGCAAAACAACACTTGGATGCCGGACATCTTTTCATCAGTCCCAAATACCCCGCCTTCGCCATCGGGGCTATTTTACTTTTTGCTACCCTGGCTTACAGCTTGCCGGAGCAATATCAGTTGGCTAATTTAGCAAAAAATGCAGGGGTGCGATTTATCGCGACGCGATGAATCAGGGTTTGATAAACCAGGGTTTGATGAATCAAACCCCTACGGGGGATAATAAAACCCTTGCCAAATCCAGCAGCGGCCAGGAAATGGTTCTTGCCGCGACAACCACAGCCAATGATACCTCCGGCAATAGCAATATCCCGCTTGATCCGACCAAAAAAACCGTCACCCTCACCGGAGTCCTTACCGATAACCAAGGCAACCTAGTAGACGGAGATTATGCAGTGCGCTTTGCCATCTACACGACAGACAGAACTGAAATTGATCCCTATCCTTCCGACAGCGATCAAAGCAAAAGAATTTGGCAAGAAACCCAAACCATCACCATCAAAAAAGGC
>JAPLXG010000004.1 GCA_026396175.1 Candidatus Moraniibacteriota bacterium
TGCCCTCACCTGTCACGTGCTCGTGACATCCTCTCCCGAGGGGAGAAGAGGAGTTGAAGGGACTATTCCATAGCCTCACCTGTCACGAGTACGTGACATCCCTGCCTACCGGCAGGCAGGCTCTCCCTAAGGGAGAGGAGGGAATTTTTTTATTATTTCATAAAATCTTTCCCCCTCAACTTCTTATGATATGTAATCGCAAAACGATGCGCTTCGTCGCGCACGCGCTCGATAATTTCATCCGAAATTTCTGGCACACTGCCAAAGGCATAGCGGTCTAGTTTTTTGCGGGCGGGACCTTTCGCCACTGCGAGGAGTGGAATTTCCAGATGAAAATTCTTGAGCACACGTCGCACCGCCGTGAGATGACCTTGTCCGCCGTCGAGTATAATCAGATCGGGCTTGGGCCAACTATTGCCAAATCTGCGCCCCAACACTTCCGCCATCGACGCCGTGTCATTCGCACCTTCAATTGTTTTGATTTTAAATTTCCGATACTGACTCTTATTTTCTGTTAGCTCTCCCTGAGAATTATCAAAAACCACCATAGACCCAACACTAGAACGGCCAGAAATATTAGAAATATCATACCCTTCGACGCGAAATATTTTTGAATTTGCATTTTTGTTATATGTTTCATGTTTCATGCTATATGACACGAGCGCAATATCCGCAATATGCTGCAACGCAAAAATAGCATTCCGCACTTTCCCCGCTCTTTCAAATTCCTGCTTTTCGCTATAAGCCGACATTTCTTTTTTCATTTTCGCAAGCAATGTTTTTTTCTTGCCCTCCAAAATCATCTTGATTCCCCGAATATTTTTAGCATAATCCTCTTTCGAAATCGCCCCAGCATACGGCCCCGGACAAAGCCCAATCTGAAAATCCAGGCACCCTTTTTCGGTTTTTTGCGCCTTGGAATGATAGGGGGAAATCTTGCGCAAAATCTTGAGCGCTATCTCAATATTTTTCTTTGAGATATAGGGACCAAAAACCCTATCGGGTTCAATTTTCAATTTTAAATTTTCTCCGCCAGCTGGCGGATTCAATTCGTTTGAAAATTTAGGAATTGGAAATTGGGTTTTGTTTAGAAATTGGAAATTAGAAATTGGAACTTTGAGCAACTCTGTCTTACGTAAAATTACAATTCGCGGAAACAACTCTTTAGTAATAACAACGTAGCAGAATGACTTATCATCTTTCCCATCCACATTAAACTTCGGCTGCCACTTTTTGATCAAGTCCTGCTCCAAAATATATGCTTCCAAAACAGTTTCGGTTTTCCGAACTTCAATATCTACAACTTGGTCTATGAACATTTCAATCGGCCGTTCCCCCATTCGCATATTCGCGTCATTCGCATCAATTCGCGTATTTGTATTAAATTGGAAATATGAAGAAACGCGATCCTTCAGAGACGTCGCTTTGCCCACATACAAAATAACCCCGGCATTATTTCGGAAAATATAGACCCCTGGAGAGGTTGGCAACTTTTTTAATTTTTGCGCTAATTTGCTTGACATTTGCATAGATATAAGCTACATTACAATATCTTCTTTGACAATACAATTAACCAAATTGGAGGTTATATGGCAGAAAAAAAATTATTGCACGAATATCTTATCGTCATTAGCCGTGAAGGTGAACTAGAAGTTGTTCCCTTTGGAAATGAATACGCCATAAAAGAAATAGAGGCATATTTTAATCGCGTTTCCGAACAATGGTCGGATGCATATTTATGTAAAGTTATCAGAGGACCGATTGAAATTTAGACAGCAATTTTCTTTGACAATAACGCACAACCAAAAAGGAGGCACAGGCGAGAGGAAGCTTTCATAGAAACGACCCGCAATGGCAAAGAGACAGGGTCATGGTGCTTTATCGTATTGCACCGATTGTTTTTCTAATCATTTTCACTATCGCATTTTTCTGCGATAAATAACCCAGATAAGGAGGTCAGGGATGATTATCAATGGTACTTTTAAAACAATACACGGAAAGAATACAACGATTGAAAGCGGAGATTGCATGAACTATGACCGTGCCGAAAAAGCGATTGGCTTTTTCCGCAAGGACAGACTCATGCAATTAAACAACTCGCGCAATGTTTCATTGCCACTCGAGCTCGAAACAGATCGCGTGGCTTTTAAGAACATGGCGCTGGTAATGGCCACACTTTCCGGCCTAAGTGTTGAGGTTGACTGCTCAAACGAGCATGTCTTCTTGGCCAATTTTTTTAACAATCGAGGAAGTTAAAGACTTCACATCTCCGACCATGCAATGTTATTTTTTCCTTGCTGGTCGGTTTTTTTATTTTCCCAAAAACCTCCTCCCTTGTCATTCCCGCGCAGGCGGGAATCTAGTCTAAAAACTAAATTAACTAGACTGACCCAATGCTTGGATTAACTATTTTAACAAAAAATTTACACTGGATCCCCGCCTCCGCGGTGATGACATAAAAGGAAGGTTTTTATCTTGAAATTTGCATTTTACATTATACATAATACATTCTACTTCCTACTTAATACTTCTTTTAGGTATTTCCCCGTCCAACTCTCCTTATGCCACTTCGCAACTTCTTCCGGCGTGCCGGAAACGATTACTTTCCCGCCCTCTTTCCCACCTTCCGGTCCCAGATCAATAATCCAATCGGCGGTTTTGATTACGTCTAGGTTATGCTCGATTACAATCACAGTATTACCCGCATCAACTAAGCGATTGAGAATTCCCAATAATTTTTTGATATCATCAAAATGCAAGCCTGTCGTTGGTTCGTCTAAAATATATAAAGTATCCCCTGTCGCCCGGCGAGACAGTTCAGTGGAAAGCTTGATTCGTTGCGCTTCTCCGCCGGAGAGTGTCGTGGCGGATTGGCCGAGTTGAATGTAGCCCAAGCCGACATCTTCCAAGACTTTGAGTTTGTCGGCAATGTCGTGAAAATTGGCGAAAAATTCGCGCGCTTCGGAAATGGTCATCGCCAAGACATCGGCAATGTTTTTATCGCGATATTTTACTTTGAGCGTTTCGCTGTTGTAGCGTTTCCCAGAGCAAACATCGCACGGCAAATAGACATCCGGCATAAATTGCATTTCAATTTTGTTGTATCCATCGCCTTCGCAATTATCGCATCTTCCCCCACGAACATTAAAGGAAAATCTTCCCGGCGAATAGCCTTTCGCTTTGGCATCGCGCGTCTCAGCAAACAGCTCGCGAATCGCCGTGAATAGTCCCGTGTAGGTCGCCGGATTAGATCTGGGTGTGCGACCAATCGGTGACTGATCAATCATAATCACTTTGTTGAGATAGTGATCACCCACAATTTCGCTGTGCTTGCCCGGCCGTTCCAGCGAACGCATAATCTTAGCTGAAAGAGCTTTATATAATATATCTTCAACCAGAGTTGATTTGCCTGAACCAGATACACCAGTCACGCAGGTCAAAACTTTGAGTGGAAACGACACAGTAATGTTTTGCAAATTATGCTCGCGCGCTCCGCGCACCACGAGTGTTTTTTTATTTTTGAGCGATCGCCGAAAAGCCGGAATTTCAATCTGCATTTCCCCTCGCAAATATTTCGCGGTGAGGGAATTTTTGCTTTTCATCACTTCTTCGGGCGACCCTTGCGCCACAATTTCTCCGCCGTGTTTTCCCGCACCCGGCCCAATGTCCACGAGATAATCCGCCGCACGCATTGTTTCTTCGTCGTGCTCCACAACAATTAAAGTATTGCCGACATCTCTGAGTTGCAAAAGTGTGGCAAGCAATTTTGCGTTATCGCGCGCATGAAGTCCAATTGATGGTTCGTCAAGAATATAGAGCACGCCGACCAGTTGCGAACCAATTTGGGATGCCAAGCGGATGCGTTGGGATTCACCGCCGGCTAGAGTGTTCGCGGCGCGACCAAGCGAAAGATACCCAAGACCGACGTCTTGCAAAAAGCCCAAACGGTTTTGAATTTCTTTGAGGATCCGACTGGCAATTAATTCTTCGCGCTTACTCAAATTTATTTTTTGAAAAAAATCCAAAGTTTCTCGCACGCTAACATTGGAAACTTCCTGGATGTTTTTATTTCCCACGGTTACGAGTAGCACCTCTTTTTTATAGCGTGAACCTAGACAAGTCGAGCAGGGATTTTGCGACATATATTTTTCAATATCTGTGCGCACGCCTTCTGAATCTGTTTTGAGATAGCGATCTTGCAAATAGCCGACCACTCCCCGCCAACGCATATTATATTTCCAACTTGATCCAGTTTTGCTCCGCAAAGTCACCGGAATTTCGTCCGCCTCTTCTTCGGCAATCATATCCTGGGCTTCCGGTCTGCCATAAAGCAAAGTATTAAAGTCATCGTCAGATAAATCCCGCAGCCGCACATTATCGCGGATATGATAGAAATTCGTCACAGCGCGCAAAATCGTCCCCTGCCAATTATTTTTCTTGTAACTCCACGGCATAATTCCGCCTTCAGCGATAGTTTTATTCATATCCGGCACAACCAAATCTGGATCAATCTCTTTTTTCACGCCCAAACCTTCGCAAGATGGGCAAGCACCAAAAGGACTATTGAAAGAAAACAAGCGTGGCTCCAGTTCGGGAAAATCCACCTCATGCACCGGACAAGAAAAATTCTGATTAAAAATCATCCCGCTGTTTTCATTTTTTTCTCCATCTGTAGCACTGCTTGTTTTTTTATCCTTTTTGTCATTGGTATTTTGGGTTTTGGATTTGATTTGAAATTGGAAATTTGAAATTGGAAATTTTACCCTCACTATGCCCTTGGAAAGTTTCAGTGCTTGCTCTACGCCTTCAAAAATCCGCGAAATATTCTCGGAATTAATTTCCACCTTGTCGACCAAAATATCAATATTATGTTTTTTGTAGCGCTCCAACTTCACCCGCGTCCCAATCTTTTCATCCAGCGTATATTTTTTTCCATTGACTACTGCGGTGGAAAAACCGCGCCGGAACATTTCCTCAAGGAGCGTCGAGTATTCACCTTTGCGCTCTCGCACAATCGGAGAAAAAATTTCAATCGCGCACCTAGACGCATTAAAATGCGTCTCTACATTATTTTTTACGTCACAAACATTCAAAATTCGATCCACAATTTCATCTGTGGAAAGTTTCACGATTTCGTGACCGCAGATGGGACAATGCGCCACGCCGATTTTAGCATAGAGCAAACGCAAATAATCATGAATTTCCGTCACCGTTCCCACAGTTGAACGCGGATTATGTGAAGCGGCTTTTTGATCAATCGAGATCGCCGGGCTTAGTCCTTCAATCGAATCAACTTCCGGCTTTCCCATTTGCCCCAAAAATTGCCGCGCATAGCTCGAGAGACTTTCGAGATATCTCCGTTGCCCTTCGGCAAAAATGGTATCAAAAGCCAGCGTACTCTTCCCTGAGCCGCTGATCCCGGTAAAAACAATAAATTTATTCCGCGGCAGGTCAAGGTTTACATTTTTCAAATTATGCTCTCTTGCACCGCGAATGATTAATTCATCTTGCATAATAATACACTGTCATTCCCGCAAAGGCGGGAATCCAGGTTCCACTAGTTATAAACTCTCGAAAATCGAATTGAGAATTCTCTAGCTTTATGTTTCAGTTAGCTTACTGCTTAATTAATTCGTATTATTTATTATCTATAGCCCGAGGTGCCTGGATCCCCGCCGGAGTTTATACTCGTGAAACGGGTGCGGGGATGACACAAAAAATTTAGTATAGTTTAGTTTAAAACTTTTTGACTTTTCCTGCAAGCCAATGACTTAGATAAAATAATAGCCGGCTTCAGATCGCTGAAGTCGGCTAAAGTCCTGGTACCGCTGGGACTGGATTAATAAAAAATTACAACATTCCCTGATTCGAGAGAGATGTCTTTTTTTACCCCTTTGTTAAGATCAAATGAGTTGGATCCGAGTTCAACTGTTTTCGAGCTTGCAACTGAGGCTGGATCATATCTGTATACTTTCTCGATAAACTCACCGAGAGTTTTCGAGTCTACAACTGGAAATTCCGGCATATCTTATCTCCTTTTTTAATCGAAAAAACCAATTCCCCCGATGGGTCGACAATCAAGCTTGAGTGCAACGATGGCACCCTCTCCAACAGGAACGCTTCCGAGATCTTCCTGGCAGGGAACATATACCTCCTTGCCACCACTTCCAAAGTTGTTGATGACCTCAATAGTGGTGACTTTTTCCATCATATCAGGATCGGAAATACCTACGCCCTGGACAATTGCTCCCAATGTTGTGGGGACTTCAATCTTTTTTTTAAGCATACATCCTCCTCTTGGAAAAAGTTGAAAAACAATCTCACGCATCGGAAAGAATCCCCGACCAGTAAACTTTACTGTCCAGGAAAATAGTCACAGACTCTCCTGTGACCAACAAAACATTCTTGGCAATTTCCGAATAAATATGCCGCAAATGCCTTGGTCCGACAACCACCCTCCTGATGTTATCCGGTGAAATCTTATTTTTCTCCAACAATTCGAGCAAGTTTCTCGATTTGTGGATCGCTACTGCTCTGGTAAAGCATAACTATCAAATATGCTCATGATACCCCCTCTTTTTCCTGAATTGACAAAAAACAAAAACTACTCCAGCCTCTATCCATATAATAAGCCAGTATGTCGCAAAAACCCAATTTTGTCAAGCTAACTATCACGCCCTTGACACGAAGCATTAAAACTGCTATATTTAGCGTAGAATTACTACGAAAAGATCCCCTTAAGGTTCCGTCCTTCTGGGGCGCTTTTTATTTTTATACCCCAATTTATCTTTTAACTCATTAAGAAAAGCAAGTCTATTCCGAGCCGTTTTCTTTATGAGCGCTGAATAATTATGCATATCCGGAATTAACACTTTTTCTAATTTGTCATTTTCTAATAAATATTTAATCAAACAATAAAAATCACCATCGCCTGTCACAATAACCGCTTTCTCATATTCCCGATAATCAATCATTGACTGTAGGACGAGTTCCGCATCGCAATTACCCTTTATTCTGCCATCCTTATTTTTTAATGTTGGCTTAAAAACTATTATGTAGCCATTTTTCTGTAAAGAATTATACAGATTTTGATTTTCCGGAACATACCCTATAAATATGTAGGCTATTTTTACTTTATACTTTTCTTTCAGATAAACTCTAAATTTGAAAAAATCCAACTTCCAGCCCAAACGTTGAATTGATAAATTCAAATTCTGGCTATCGATAAACGCATAGTTTTTTACCTCTTTATTTTGCATACTTTTTGTTTTCTTATAAACTCACATATTTCACCGGCAAAACTTTGCGGAAAATTCCGGCGAAAATGAATGAGTCGGATTTGTGGATGAAGATTGGTTGATGGATCGGATTGGTTGATTTGGGAAAAAGGCCAATCACATCTTCGCTGACTTTTTTGTAGCGCTTGATGGTTGCCATTCCATTCACTACCGCAACAACAATTTTGCCTTCCAACTCTTCCTGCTGTTCATATTTTTCAAAAATGACATAATCGCCGTCGTTGATTTTTTCTTTGTCCATTGAATCGCCGAGAGCCTTCACCGCAAAAAGTAGCGACTCGTCTTTGTCGCGAAAAAGGGCTTTAGAAATTTGCAAAAAGCCATCGACATTATCCTGCGCATAGGCCAGCGCTTCGCCGCAAGACGCCAAGCCATAGACTGGAACAGAGAAGATATTTTTGAAATTAGTATAATTCTTATTTTCCACCAGATAAATTTTCTTTTTCTTGTCGCGCTTGATCAAATCTTTTTTCTCCAACGATTCAATCACTTGCATCACCGATTTCAAACTGTCTCTCCCGCCTTGGGACTCTAAAAATTTTTGCAAACGATAACTAGTGGGGTTTTCTTTCCCCTGACTAATTAGTTCTCGAATTGATTCGAGAATGTTTTGTTGTTTGGCCGTTAGAAGCATAATTTTGTTTTATCCCCCACCACTTTTCCGCTTATAAATTACCACGACTCTATTAGCTACATATTACACGGCGCTATCAGCAGCAATTCAATAAGCTTTTTTAATTGCGCACAAAGTGCGAGCGGAAAAGTGGTGGGGGATGAATTTAATTAATTACAGTGTTATTTTACCATTGATAGCCTAACACTGTCAAGTAGCTACTCTCAAGAAAAAACAAGGCCAGTCGCGAGAGTCTCGAAACTGGCTGTTTGTGGCAAAACTATCCTGGATCGGTTCCTAATAAAACACCACTCGATCCTTCTCGGAAAGGAGCAGCTCTTCAGAATCCTGTAAATTAAATATACCCTTTTTGATAATGCCAACCATATGAGCATTATCAAAAAGACCCGGATACAGCTCTTTGACATGTGTCCAAAGCTGTCCAACAGTATTGAAACCGTCGGCACCAAATTCATTGTCTCTTTTGATCATGACTTCCCTCCTTTTAATGTAGCGGCTTCTATTTGCCTAGCTAAACACTAATTCAACTAATTGCCTTTGTCAAATATCAACCAAAAAAACAGAACCAAGAAACTAATCTCGGTTCTGCTAAATTCTCTTTTTTTTCCGACAAAATTAATTTCCGCAAGCAGCTCCGGCAGCAGCGCCAGAACCAGCAGGGGCAGTCCCCTCACCAAATCCTGATGCGGGAGCAGTTGTTGAAAGAGTTGTTGAACATTCTTTTGGAGCAGTTTTGAATCCGGAACAGATTGTTTTGAGAAGACTGGCTGAATCTCGTCCAGCGGCAGAAGCTTCCGCGCCATTGATCACGAGCGTCGGAGAACCTTTCACGCCATATTTATCATTGTCCGCTTTGTTCACCTCAAACATTGGGAAAGTTCCTTGATAGGTACTCTTGTCCTGGAAATCTTTCGTCACATTAAACTGTTTGTCTGCTTGGGTCATACAACTTGCCACTGTTGCGGCATTGACGCCGGCAGATTGCATACAGCTGGTTTCTGTTCCTTTTCCGACCTTAAGAAAGCAGGTCAGATAGGTGCTCAGCTTGGCCGGTTGATTTTTTTGGATACAATATTGTCGCAAGTTTTCATCCAACTCTTTTCGGTCATTAGAAGCGAGGTCATTATGCATCGAGTAGGACACAAATTTCAAAGTATAATTGATCTTTGCTCCCAAGGCAGTAATGGCCGGGATGATGCCTTTTTCAATTTGCGTTCCATATGGGCAATAACTCATCACAAACAATTCCACCGTTGGTTTGTCGGTTTTGGGAATATCTGCTTGTTTCGCCGCCGCAGCTTGACTGGCGTCCGGCTTAGCTTTCTGTTCGATCTCGGCGATATCCATCACGCTGGGAAAAAATTTCGTTCCATCGACTGAAAGGTAGGAGGTGATGGTTTGTTTTTGTGTTCCCTCACCAATTTCCACCGCTACCTTAAACATTCCGTTCTCCTTGGTCACCGAAGCAATATTCGCCTTCATTCCGCCTTGCATCAAATTATTGTTGATGAAATCCTCCACTTTCGTCTTCGCCTCAGCCTCACTTAAATTGTGCTTTTTCCAAACTAATTTATAGTAAGCAAATCCACCAAGCACAACCACCAACAGCACCGTGGCGATTATTTTTGGCAGATGTTTTTTATACTTCTCGCAACCACACTTGTTTTTTTCACAACAGTCCGCGTCTTTGGACTCTTTTTTTTCTTCTTCCATAGTTTATTTATCCCCCACCACTTTTCCGCTTTTTTAAATTATTTTGCAACAGGTTACCGCTCGGTCTTATACGCGATAACTCGCTAAATTATTTCTTGCCCGTACATAAGGTGCGAGCGAAAAAGTGGTGGGGGATGAATTAAGTTTGTTATTTATTAGTTTTATCGGCTCATTTCCGATACTTTTAGTATTATAAACAATCCGCAAATTTAGTGCAAGTATCCCGCAATGGCAGCTCTTGCCAAAAAATAATGCTCGTGATGCCATTTAATGCGGCATCTGCGAAACAATCGCTCCCAAAATTTCTTGCCGAACAGCCGCCGCTTGCTCCTCTTTTCCCACATATTTAATTTCTTTACCCTCTACCGCGTTGGCGACAACGCAAGTCACGTATTTTAGCCGCTCAGCCAAACCATCTTTGCGAGTAGGACTAATCCTTTGCCCAATTTTTTCCATTTCCCTGAGAATAGGCCACAGTCCCTGAAGATTGAATTTCTTTTCATCCGTGTAAACAATAACATTTTCCAACCTACTGAAAATATTCCTGACTTCTTCTTTCAGGGAATCTTCGATTTGTTCTTTGTTTGGAAATTCAATTATCTTCCCATTTCCCTCGCCACGAGACAGCATTTGCTCTCTCTTCGGCATACCGCCAGGAATAACGGTAAATTTATTTCCTTCGCTCATAGATTTATTACTTTTCAAAAAATTATCCAGTCAACAGAACAACTCAAAATATCTCTTCATATTCGGCCCGAATTTCTCTGGCTGTTCCTTGAGTTGCTTTTCTAATTCTTCTGGCGAGATCCAATCCACCCCTTCAACTTCCTCCGCTTGTAATTCAAATTCGCTGAGCTTTTTATCCGTTGTCATCGTGTACCACTGAAGAAAAAAAGAATCATTATGCTGTCCCATTTTTATCTTGGGCCCCGGTTCTGGCTTGATATTTTCAAGTCCCAATTCTTCTTTGGCTTCCTTGATGATATTATCCAAATATGACTCGCCCACCTCAACAGTTCCCGCGACAGCCGGGCCCCATGTTCCCGGATGATGAAACTTATTGCGATGACGCTTGGCAATTAAAATTTCCCCGCGAGAATTGGTCACCCACAAAGCAGAAACGCGACAGATATCTTGCTTTACCGTAGCACCTCTCTCTTTGAAGCCAACAACTTCGTCATTTTGATCAACTATGATTATTTTTTGTTTGGCTGGTTCCATAATTTTTTATAAATCTTCTTCCGTCAAAACTTCGATGCCATTTTCTTTGAGCAGTTTCGTCGTGATTCCATCACCTTCAATAATATTTCCTGAAAAAGTCCCGTCATAAATTTTCCCGCATCCGCAAGAAGGACTCTTTTGTTTCATAATAACACTCTTTATTCCTTTAGCCTTGGCAATCTTCAAAACTTGCTCGGCGCCCTTTTTGAAGCTGGCTGTAACGTCAACCCCGCTTTTCGTGAAAACTCTATCACCTTTTGGCTCAGTTTGTTCTCGCGGAGTTGAAAAACCGCCCAACTGTTCCGGGCAAACTGGAATCAAAATTTCTTTTTTAGCCAATTCCAAAACTTTCTCATTAGCTTTGTCGCCGCCATCATAGCGGCATTTTATGCCCAGAAGACATGCACTGCAAAGTTTCATAGTTTTTTTCTTATTGATAGAGCCAACTTGCTTAATTTTTTAAAATCCGCCATTGGACCATCAGCTGAACTCAGGTAGCCTGCATATTTTTTGAAGTAATCAGTTTTTTCACTATTGTATCGTTTCCAAATCCCCTTTTTCATGTGTCCCGTTCCGTGCATCGGAATGAGCTTAATGTGCGCATGATCAATTCCAGTGCCTTCCATAATGAGCCCGACTCGACCAACATCTTTGAAATAGTTTTCTAAGATTTTTGCCACTCTTTTGGCAGCCAAAATAAATTTCAAAAGAGCCTTATCCTCCATTTTCAAAACGTCACTGGCGTAATGCTTTTTGGGAATGATCATCGCAAACCCCTCAGTATTAGGAAAAGGAGAAAGCCAAGCCATAAAATCCCTATCCTCCCAAATTAAACCATCGCCCAAAGGTTTAATTTTGCCCTTGGCGATTTCACAAAAGATACATCCGCCTGCGTCTGTTTTGGTTTTATAGTTTGCCATAATATTTTCGTGTTATCTTACTCATCCCAAATTATTGTATATTGCCATTTATAATATTCAGCCCATACTCAGTAAAAGCCTCACCCCGATGGCTTGCGGTCAAGTCATTTTTAACACTAATCTTATAACCCAAATCAAAACCATCATAGGCAGACGCAAGAACACATGCGTCTGTGTCGAAACCGCACAAAGTTAGTTCTGCTATTTTATTTTTTTTAATATATCTAAGAAAAGATTTTGATTTGAAAATGGAATATGTACTTTTAATAAAAACTGTATCTTTTTTCGTATAGGGTAAAAGATTTTTGCAAATGTCGGTGTCTGGCGATGAGCACATTTTTTTCCAGCTTAAATTATTCCAAAAACTTGAGCCTTTATTGTTTACAAATTTGGCAAACAAAATATAGTCAAAATTAGTTTGCTTTATGTATTTTTCGATTTTCAGAGGCAGCTTTTCCGTGTAGCTATTAATATAGTAGTTTTGGACATCAATAATGAGCAAGGCTTTTTTTGACATGAGTTTTATTTAGAGTCCATTATTTACTGTCGGTTCAAGTCTCTGACTTGAACCTTTCATTTCTTACCCAACTTTATCATAAACAATAGCTATTTTCAACGTGTAGCCGGGTTGGCATAAGAATAAAAAAGCCGCGCGGGTTCTGTTGTAAACTCAAAGTTTGCAATCAAAACCACACGCGGCCAAAGGAGTCTGCTTTTTCAGATTATTTTCTATACATAAGCTAATCAGAAAAAATAACCCAGGGATGCTCATCAATCCATACCCAATGTCTTTCCCAATCCCTCAAAGTCATCCACGACGATCCCAGGGATGCCAGATGAAGCATCTCCTCTTCTAACGCCCTTATTTTAGCCCAGCGCTCACCACAGTCCGTCGCCGCATCTGTCAGTATTTTTCTTGCCTTACTTGGAATCTTTCCTTTTTTGGGCGGTTCAATATGAGTGGCGCCGTACCAAGAACAGTGCTCATTAAATGCCAGCCACGTCTGATTTGCCTCGAAAAGAGCGTGCAGCGATTTATCTCTATCGGTTCTGTCCCCCCAACTAGCATCTCTTTTCAGATACCGATTTACATCACGATACAACATCCAGAGATAGCGATCATAGCTTCTGTCAAGAAGCTTAAACACTTCATCTCTGGCACAGGCACGCCTCCTTTTGTCGAACATTATACTGTTAATGTACGCCATCCCTTGCTCGACGCAGGGATGAGCGTAGCCACCACGATCCTCTGCGATTATTTCCCAAAGATGGGAAAGATCTGCATAGAATTCTGCTTTTTTGGTCATTTCGCGCAATTTTATCCACGCTACTACGACCACGATACACACGATAATCGCCCAAATTACATGACTGTTCATGAGGACCTACTCCTTTATTTTGTTTGGGCATAATTGCCCTAATTTAAGGTGCTATTTATTTCTCAGGCGTTAGGCCCAAGAATACACCGAACGTAGCATAGAAATTCAACCTAATCAAGTTGATAGCTATTTTGAATCTTATTTCTTACCTAACTCCTCTGCATCTTCCGCAACTGTGAAATCTCGTCGCGAATAATCGCCGCACGCTCAAATTCCAAGTTTCTGGCGGCGTCTTTCATTTCTCGTTCGCGCAATTTCACATAGCCCGCAATATCTTCCAGTGTTTCCAGTTGGGAAAAATCTTGCACGATTTTGGGATTGATTTCGTGATCGACAATCGAGCTGATTTTTTTCTTGATTGTTTTAGGTGTAATGTGGTGCTTTCTGTTGTATTCCCTCTGCAACTTTCTGCGTCTTTCTGTTTCTGCAATAGCCCG
This sequence comes from Candidatus Moraniibacteriota bacterium, assembly GCA_026396175.1. Classification (GTDB taxonomy): domain Bacteria; phylum Patescibacteriota; class Minisyncoccia; order Moranbacterales; family UBA2206; genus UBA9630. Next base: position 13,603 of record JAPLXG010000004.1, read on the forward strand.
TGTCATTGAACCGGTCATTTGATCGGCATAGAGAATGACTTGTCCGTGGACGTTTCTGGCCGCGCGACCAATCGTTTGAATGAGCGAAGTTTCACTGCGCAAAAAGCCTTCTTTGTCAGCGTCAAGAATAGCGACCAATGCTACTTCAGGAAGATCTAAGCCTTCACGCAAAAGATTAACACCAACCAAAACATCAAATTCCCCACGCCTAAGTTTTTCCAAAATTCTAACTCTGTCCAAAGTGTCCACACCACTGTGCAAATATTCCGCTTTCACTCCACTCTCTTTCAAAAAATCCGACAGGTCTTCAGCCATTTTCTTGGTGAGCGTCGTCACCAGCACACGATTTTTTTTGGCAACCGTTTTTTCAATTTCCAGGACGACATCCTTCACCTGACCTTTGGCCGAGCGGATAATGATTTCCGGATCAATGAGGCCGGTTGGGCGGATGACTTGTTCAATGATGCCGGTGTATTCTTTGGGCAACGGGGTTTTAGACGCAATGAATTGCGTCTCTACCGCATTTTTTATGATAGATTTTTCAATTTCATATTTCCCCGGTGTCGCCGACACAAAAATTGTTTGCGCCATTTTATTTTCAAATTCTTGGAATTTTAACGGTCGATTATCAAAGGCGCTGGGCAAACGAAAACCATTGTCGATTAAATTTTCTTTTCGTGAATGATCGCCGTTATACATTCCGTTCAGTTGAGAAACAGTCACGTGAGATTCATCGATCACGGTCAAGAAGTCTCTGCTGTCTCCAGTATTATGTGAAGCGTTACGGGCGGACCCGCCCGCAACGCTTCGCGTAGCGATGCGGGCGGGGAAGTAGTCCATCAAGGTGTAGGGTGCTTCGCCGGATTTACGACCGGTTAAATATAGCGAATAATTTTCAATGCCATTGCAATAACCAACTTCGCGCATCATTTCCAAGTCTTGCCGCGTCCGACGCCAAATTCGCTCCGCTTCCAAAATCTTTCCTGCATCTCGAAAATACTTTTTTTGATCTTCGAGTTCTTTTTCAATTTTTCCCAGCGCGCTTTCCATGATCGCTTCCGGCACGACAAAGTGCTTGGCCGGATAGATGAACGTCTGTTCGAGCGTCGCTAGTTTTTCGCCAGTCAAAAAATCATATTCCACAATTTTTTGAATTACATCCCGCTCCAAATCAATCCGCGTCACAATTTCCCGACCCGGTGTGATGACTTCGAGCGTCGTTCCGGTCAAGCGAAATTTTCCCCGCGCCAAAATATCCGAGCGCGCATATTGCATATCGACGAGAATTCGTGCAATTTTTTCCCGTTCCATTTTCGCGCCGATTTTCATTTCCAACATCGAATTGCGATAATAATCCGGACTGCCCAAACCATAGATACAAGACACAGACGCGCAAATAATCACATCATCGCGACTCATCAACGCCGCCGTGGCGGCGTGGCGCAAACGATCAATCTCTTCATTGATCTGAGATTCTTTTTCGATGTAGGTGTCCGTCGAAGCAATGTAGGCTTCGGGTTGATAGTAGTCATAGTAGGAAACAAAATATTCCACCGCATTTTTGGGAAAAAAAGTGCGAAATTCTTGTGCCAGTTGCGCGGCCAAAGTTTTGTTTGGCGCAATGACCAGTGTCGGCTTTTGCACTTTTTCAATTACGTTGGCAATCGTAAAAGTTTTCCCTGACCCAGTCACACCCAAAAGCGTCTGGCTTTTCTTGCCAGCATTTAGCCCGGCCGTCAGTTGCGCAATCGCATTAGGCTGATCGCCTTCGGGACGAAATTTAGATGAAATTTTGAATTTGTTTTCAGACATTTGACAATTTAGTTAAATTGTGCTAGTATATGTGGTTCTCTTGGTATTAGTAATATATTAGCACCTTACCATCAATCAATATAGAAAAGGAGTAAACAAGGTGAACAAAAAAACATTTCTTACTTTCCAAGCAAAATATTATGACGCCCTGTGCATAGTTCTAAACTTGCCCATAAATGAGAGTTTTTCTATTGAGGAACTGGGTTGTAGAAGAGCAGTTATACAAAGCATGTACCGAGACATATCCAAATATAATCTCGGCAAGGGCTTGGCTTTTTTTGGAACAATCGCATCTTGGTTTATCCAAATAACCTTAGCAGAAAGTTGGGATTCCAATGCCTCTGATTGTACATGGGAAAATCTTAAGAAAGTCCTAGCTAAGGACGAAAAATGGACAAGGCTTTATCTGCGCTTTTTTACAATAAATCCCATCCTTGCATTATCCGGATTTAATTTTAAAGATACCGCAGAAGAAAAACTAATTGTATCCGAATTAGCATTGATGTGGTATGAGATGCACAAATCTTGCGCCAAAAAATAACATGACCAACGACACCTCTTACCACCATCAAGCCAACTCCTTTCATCAAGTCAGCATTTTTCCACCCATTGCGGATTCGGAGAGGTGCTGGCTTTTTACTTTGGCTTGGAAAAAAATAATGTCATTCCCGCGGAGGCGGGAATCTAGTCTCGGAATTATCTTAGAATACCAATTACCAGAACTAAGCCTATTCTACTGAATTCATTCCCTTTACTTTCATTGCTTACCAAAACATATAGCTATTCCTTTTTTCTTAAGCTTCTACACTGGATCCCCGCCTCCGCGGGGATGACACAAAAAAAACTAAAGATATTTCTCCAACCCCCGCACCTTTATCTCTTTAACTAAACTAGAAATCCTAACCACATCATCCTTGTGCACAACCACGATGGCGTCTTTGGTATTGACGACCACCATACCTTTGAGGCCGACTGTCGTCACTATTTTTCCTGGTTCAAAATTATAGACCAAACTATCCTTTGTTTCAAAGTCCACCACATGGCCTTTGGTCACATTCGAATCACTACTTTTTTCCAGTGCTTCTTTCAGCGCATAGAGTGTGCCAGGATCACTCCAACCCATATTGGTTTTGAGGATGACAGCGCTCGAAAGATCAACTTTTTCGATGATGGCGTTGTCAAAAGACAGTTTTTCGCACGTTTCATATTTTCCCTTGGTCACACATTTGAAAATTTCCGGTGCTAGTTTTTTGTAGCAATCATGCAAAAATTCCACAGAAGTGATGAAGTAGCCAGGGTTCCAATAATATTCGCCTGATTTAAACATCTGATCGCAAAGCGCTTTTTCCGGTTTATACTTCCAGCCTTCAAAACCAAAATAATCGCGCTTCCCAATCTCCCCCTTTTGATCTCCCACTTTCATCCAGCCCAAATTATTATTAGCAAAGCGCGGACGCTCAGCAATGAACACAAAACGATCGGATTTTTGCTCAATCAATTTTTCACCCGCTTTCAGGGCTTTCGTAAATTCGCCAACCCGATCCATTAAATGATCTGCCCAAACAATTGCCATCGGGCCACTGTGACCCATTTTGACCAATTGATTAACGGCAAAGCAAACGGCCGGACCATTATCCCTTCGGGCCGGTTCAAGAAAAATATTGCCTTTTGGCAAACCGGGAAGTTGTTTGCGAATCATTTTCTGATAGGCCGGCATGGTTTGGATAAAAATATTTTTCGCGCCAAAAGCGGGGGCCACTCGATCATAGGCTAATTGCAAAGTGGATTTCCCATTAAAAATCTTATCAAACTGCTTGGGAGAATTTTCCCGAGACAGTGGCCACATTCTTGTTCCGACTCCTCCGGCGGAGATAACTATTTTCATAGTGTTTTTATCCCCCACCACTTTCTTGCTTATTATAATGCTCTATTCCATAAACTACTCCCGTGTGCTTATGAAATATGGCACCAACTCAACATTTCTAATCACGCATAAAATGCGAGCAAAAAAGTGGTGGGGTATGAATTATCTATTTATGCTACCCTCTAATTAAACCACACCACCCAAAAAAACGAAAGGCAGTCGTTTTTATCCCGCGCTATTTTGGCTATCCCAAGCCAAAAAATGGCTAGAAATAGCCAAATTGCCCTTGACGAAAGAATAGCGCTGTGCTAATCTCAAATGAGTTATTGGACAGAATTTTTAATCTTTTTGAATTTAAAAAAATGCTAAAAATAATCAACATTGTGGAAATCGTGATCGCCATCGCGCTTATTGTTTCCATTCTTTTGCAAAACAGAGGCGCGGGACTTTCCGGAACATTCGGCGGCGGATTTGGAGGATACTACACACGACGCGGCTTTGAAAGCTTCCTGGTTTATTTTTCCATTTTTCTCTCCACCGCTTTTGTCATCTTAGCTATTATTAATTTGATTTTGTCTAACAAGTTAAATTAAAATATATTAGTAACATAACCGAAAATTACAAACGGTTCTCACCACAAGGCATCCTCGCGCTCTACCGAGTCAGCAATTTTAAAGAAAAAATTCTCCTTTCTTTTTTAGTTTTACTTTTTATTTCTTCTTTGGGTTATTGGGGAATTTCTTCCTATTATTCTCACACTACCGCGCTTCCGAGTTATGGCAGTGAATACATTGAAGGTAGCGTCGGACAACCGCAACACATCAATCCCCTCCTTGCCGCTTCTAATGACGTCGACGCCGATATTTCCAAGATTATCTACAATGGACTTTTGAAATATGACGGGAAAGGCGGACTCATTCCCGACCTCGCTGAAAGTTATGAGATTAGCGATGATAAAACCACCTATACGTTTCATTTGAAAAAAAATGTCACCTGGCACGACGGCACACCATTTTCCGCCAGAGACGTCATTTTTACTTTCAATTTAATTACCGACCCGGCCTACAAAAGCCCTTTGCGCGCCAACTGGCAGGGCGTTTCTGCTAATCTCGTTGACGACTCCACGGTCACTTTTGTCACCAGCCCCTATGCCGGATTTTTGAATAATGTTACTTTTGGCATCTTGCCCCAGCACATTTGGGACAGCGTAAAGCCAGACAATTTTCCTCTGGCGCAACTAAACCTGGAACCAATCGGTACGGGTCCGTTTAAATATAATGCCTTTCAAAAAGATTCTAAGGGCAACATTCTTTCCTACAAATTAGTTGCCAATCCTAACTATTTCGACGGCAAGCCTTATCTTTCTAAAATCACTTTTAATTTCTATGTCGACGAGACCTCCGCACTTGATGCCTACAACCGCAAAGAAATTATGGGAATGAGCAACATCTCTTCGCAAAAAATTACTGAAATTAAAAATCAAAAAAGTTCCCTGGAACATTCTTTTTCCATTCCAAGATATTCCGCTGTCTTTTTCAATCAAACAAAAAGCTTGCCACTGACTGATGACAAAGTAAGAGAAGCACTGAACCTCGCGACTGATCGAGACGATCTGATTAAGGCTGTGCTCAATGGAAAAGGTACTCCCGTCTATTCGCCAATCCTGCCCGGTATGCTGGGATATTCGGCTGACTTAGGAAGAGTCAGTTATGATCCGGAAAGAGCCAAGCAGATTCTGGATGATGCTGGTTGGAAAATGTCGGATGACAACTTCCGCAAGAAGAATGATAAGACGCTAGAGGTAAGCATCGTCACGACCGATTGGGACGAATTTTCCAAAAGCGCCGAGGTTCTCAAAGCTCAATGGAAAAAAGTGGGCGTGAAAGTCAACATTAATAGTCTTTCTGTATCTGACATCCAACAGAACTACATCCGCCCAAGAGAATATGAAGCTTTGCTTTTCGGACAAGTGATGGGCGCTGACCCCGATCTCTATTCTTTTTGGCACTCCGCCCAAAAGAAAGATCCGGGACTAAACCTGGCACTGTTTGGTGACAGCGCAACCGACAAGCTGATTGAAGACGCCCGCGTCGAATTCGATCAAAACAAGCGCGCTGACCTCTATGCGCAATTCCAACAAAAATTAGTAGCCGAAATTCCCGCCATCTTTCTTTGCTCCCCGGAATATATCTATCCGGTAAACAAAAGCGTCCAAGGCATCACGGCAGTGAACATTTCTTCTCCGGCTGAACGTTTTTCGAATGTTGCGAAGTGGTATATTAATACTAAGAGGGTGTGGAAATAATTTATCCCCCACCACTTTTTAGCTTTTGATTTCTTATTCACTTTATTTAGAATTACGCTAATCTTGTTTATAAATAATTTAATCAACATCCCTCATTTGCGCTACGGCGCGAGCTAAAAAGTAGTGGGGAATGAAAAACAAATACTATGCAAAACAACTTTGAATTTGTGCCCAAGCACTATGCGGCACGCGAACATGAAAAAATGGTCGACGTCCTGATGGATCCCAACGGCGTGGGTCCGGCCATTCACTACTATATGATCCGCGGCGGAATTGAGCAAAAAAATATTACCGTCTGGGAACCGGGCACGATTTCCGGGGAATATATCAAAACCTATGGCCACTACCACGTCGGACAATTAGACGAAACTTACAATATCCTCTTTGGCGAGGGCATCGCACTTTTGCAAAAATTATCCGTTGACGAAAATGGTGAAATGATCGCCGATTCAGTTTCCGAGTTCAAAGCGATTGTCACAAAAATCGGAGAAGAAATTTATATGCCACCAAGCTATGGCCATCTCTTGGTCAACACCGGACACACCTATTTTGTCACTGCAGACACCAGCCCGGTTAATTTTGACGAAAAAAATCCAGTAAGCTTTCCCGGCCACGCTGATTACGAACCAGTCAAAAAAATGCGCGGCTTCGCCTACTATGTCGTCGAACACGATGGCAAACCAGCACTCAAAAAAAATCCGCTTTACAAAGAAATTTTGAATGAAGATTTGGGAGGATTGCCGATAATCAACTAATAATTCCAAAAAATATGCCTGACACCAACAGCGAAAAAATCAACGAACGTCCCTGGGGAAGATATGACATAATGTCGATCCCCAAAAATCATCAGGTCAAGATACTCACCGTTTATCCTGGTGGCATATTGAGCCTGCAATCACACAAGCACCGCTCGGAACATTGGATCGTCCTACGCGGAACAGCGAAAGTTACTAATGGGGAAAGCGTGAAAATTTTCAATGAAAATGAAAGTGTTTTCATCCCCGTTGGCAATATCCACCGCCTGGAAAATCCGGGAAAAGCACTCCTAGAAGTCATTGAGGTGCAAATTGGTGATTACTTAGGAGAAGATGACATTATTCGCTATGAAGATCACTACAATCGCGAAACAGAAAAGTCCACACCTACCAACATACCAGAAAAAACTTTAATCTAACTGAACAAAAAATCCCTGCGTCTTGTTGCAGAGATAAATTGCCTAAGTCTTAAAATAATCGCTTCTAATTTATCATTAGGGCGATTTTTTTATTTATTGCTCAGATACTTTTGATAGGCTTTTTCGTCGTGCAGATGCACCCAATCTTGGTCTAATTGATATCCATACAGCTCGCCTTGCTGGGACAGAGTTGGAAAGATGTCACGCTCCATTGAGATATTGGCTTTTTTGGCCAGAGCAAAAACGCCCGGTTCGAGAAAATAGACACCGCCGCTCACCAGGGGCAACACTCTATCCTTGGTAGATGGCTTTTCACTAAAGCCCGTAATTTTTGGCCCTTTCATCGTGACCGCTCCCAGCCCAACTGGATTATTGACTACCGCCACGCTAAGCGTCGCCAAACCGCCTTGCTTTTTGTGATAATTATACATATCCTCAATATCAATTTTGTCTAAAAGAATATCGCCATTCATCATCAGAAATGTTTCCTTGAACTGCTTTTTAACATGCACAAACATTCCGGCCGTGCCACTCTTTCCTTCTTCATAGAAACTAATTGCTACTCCCAGCTTTTCACCATTCCCGACAACTTTTTTAATTTCGCTCACCCATTCGCGCGCGGAGATGATCACTTCGCTAACGCCGAAGCGTTTCAGGGTTTCGAGATTTTTTTCGAGCAGGGTTGTCTTTCCTAGTGGCACCAAAACCTTGGCAATAGTTTTGCTACCCAACTTCACTCCCTGTCCGCCGGCCAAGATAACCGCTTTGTTGAGAATATGATGCTTGAGAACGATTGTCTCAATCGCATTAGACCGATTGCGCACCTTCTCGCCGTCGATAATAGTATCGATTTTATTCATCACATCCGAGCGGATGGTAATGGTAATTCTTTCTCGTCGCATATTTTTGAGCATTAGTTAATTATTTTAGAACTTACTCGTTCACCAAAAAAACAACTAAACTGTGTCATCCTGAGCGAAGCGGAGCGAAGTCGAAGGATCTACTTTCTATTATCATAAGCCCTGCTATTAATTAGAAAGCTCTGGGTTACGGTTAGCAGATCCTTCGGCTGCGTCTGAGTACAGACTTCGCTCAGGATGACAGGTTTAATTTAAGCATGTAGGTCTTATACCCAAACAATCACATTATATCATACAAAAACAGCCCCAATCAACAGGCTTGACAAAATATCAATGGTATGATAGTATCATACCATTAGTTTTTTGACAAGCAGACGGCTTCAAAACCGTCGAAAATATTAACCGCAACTAATCAGAGGAGGAGCAACATGAATAGTCTGACATTTTTTATTTTTGTATTTTTGATAAGCGTGATTATGACACTAGTTGGCAACTCGACCGGTGCAACAGCACTCTTGTTTAAACTTCCTTGGTGGGTCGCTCTCAGCTATTACATGGCCAATATACTCTTTGGAATGGCAATTTATCTAGCAAGTTGCCGTTTCGTAAAATGGTGGAAGTGGGCGCTATTGGTGGTCATAGCTGTCGTTGAAGTTCAGGTCAGAAATGCAACTGGGGCCACGCTAGCTCTAAGCGGGCTATCTAGATGGCATGTATGGATATTTTCCTTGCCCATATATGCTATGGGAATTTTCCTAGCCATTTGGATAAGAAAACTACATGAAGAAAGGAGGTGGAGGAAAAGGAAAAAATAAGCCCGAAGCGCCGGAGTGAGCATATCACTTCCGGCGCTGTTTTATTTATTCTGGCCCATTTCCGCCCAATTAGCGCCAGTTTATTCAAAAACAATCGATTTTGTGCTATTATGGCGTTATAGATAATTAACCATTAACTACAAAAAATATGAAAGTAAACCCAAATATTTTTCGGGGCTATGACCTGCGGGGCATTGTCGACAAAGATCTTAGTCCGGAAATCGCCGAGCATCTTGGCAAGGCGCACGGAACGTATATGAAAAGGCACGGCGTGACGAAAGCGGTGGTTGGACGTGATTGTCGATTTACCAGCGCCGAGTATGGTGAAGCTCTCATTCGCGGATTTAGTTGGGCTGGGGTGGACACAATTGATATTGGAATGTGTTTAGTGGGGACTTTTTATTGGGCGCAGTATTATCTCAAATCACCCGGTGGCGCATTTGTCACTGCTTCGCATAATCCCTCGGAATATAACGGCTTCAAATTCGCGATTGATTTTTCCGAAACGCTGGTCAGCGAAAGCATCCAGGAAATTCGCCGAATGGTTGAGGAGGAAGATTACGTTCAAGGCGAAGTGTCAGGAAAGATTGAAAAGCAAGATATTGGTGAGGCTTACTTTCAAGATTTAAACAAGCGATTGCCGATCACGAAAAAATTCAAAGTTGTTGTTGATCCAAGCAATTCCACTGCCGGCGCAATTGTGCCAGAATTTTTGCGAAAAATTGGTTGTGAAGTTGTAGAAAAGAATTGTAATATTGACCCATCGTTTCCATCGGGAACGCCCGATCCAACCGAAAGCCTAGTTGCGAATAGAATAAGCCAAGAAGTTCTCGAAGCAAAAGCGGATATCGGATTTTCCTATGACGCCGATGGCGATCGCATTGGCATTGTTGACGACAAGGGTGGAATCATTTGGAACGACGTGTTGGTCGCTATTTTTGCCACTGATGTTTTGCACACGCATCCGGGAGAAAAAATAATGTATAACACCCTATGTTCAAAAGTGGTGGAAGACACAATCCTGGCCAATGGTGGCGTTCCTTTTATGTGGCGAACCGGCCATTCATTTCTCAAGAAAAAAAATCAAGAAGTGAAAGCGGCATTCATTGGAGAACTTTCCGGCCACTTCTTTTTCTCGGCTGATTTCTATAACCACGACGATGGAATCTATTCCACTTTGCGCCTGCTCGCCTATCTCTCGCGAACAAATCAATCCCTTTCAGAAGTGGTTGAGAAATTGCCAAAATACATCTCTAGCCCGGAAATTAAACTGGGTTGCCCCGATGACCAGAAAGTTGCCCTAATTGAAAAAATGAGCGTAGTGCTGGAAAAAGATTATCCTGAAGCTGAAGTGATTTCTGACGAGCGCGCGGGCGATGGCGTCAGACTCAACCTGACTGATTCAATGTTTGTAGTGCGCTATTCCCAGAATGGACCATATCTCACCATCAAGTTCGAAGCACAGACCCAAGAGCGCTATGACGAACTGAAAAAATATCTCAATGAATTTCTGCATGGTTATCCAGAAGTAGACTGGACCGGAAAAACCATCACTACAGTCAATGCGGAGGCGATTGAGCTAGACTAACCAATAATAAATCCTTCATCACTAAAAAAGAGCCGCGAGGCTCTTTTTTGTTATACTATGACGAAAAACTTAAGTAAACGCTGGAAAAACAATTGTCATTCCCGCGCAGGCGGGAATCCAGTCACGCAATTAGCTTAAAATAGAGGTCGTCCCAGTTAGGATTATTTTGTTCGATAAGATTTATTTTCCACGCTCTGTTCCATTTTTTGAGTGCTTTTTCCCTGGCAATAGCTACTAAATCCATCAGTAATCTTGGTTTTATGTTGCTGGATTCTTTTAATTAAATCTGAGGTTACGCCGATGTATAGTGTCCCGTTTCTGTTACTAGCTAAAATATAGAGATAGTAGCTTTTCATTAAGTCTTTACACTAGATTCCCGCCTGCGCGGGAATGACAATAATTTTTTGGATTTTTTACAAAACAAACCCCACTTTCTTTTTCACCTCATCCAATTTCTTTTTCGCGAGCGGCCTGACTTTTTTTGCTCCATCTTCTAAAATCTTCAAAACTTTTTCGTCAGACAACTCCCCCATTTTCTTTTGGAATGGCTCGAGAAATTTAATAATTATTTCTGCGAGTTCAGTCTTAAAGTCAGAATATTTCTTGCCAACAAGAAGTTTTTCGACTTCTTTCGGTGTCTTATTATCTAGGAGGCTATAGATATTAATCAAGTTTTTTAGCGCTGGCTTATCATCACTATAAACTATTTCGCTACCGGAATCCGTCACCGCTTTTTTGATTTTCCTGCGCACCGTTTCGGCGTCATCATTGAGAGCAATGTAGTTATATTCCGATTTGGCCGATTTGGACATTTTCTTGGTTGGATCATCGAGGCCCATAATGTTTTCGCTTTCTGGTTTTGTGTAGGCCTCAGGGATAATGAAAGTTTCGCCGAATTTATGATTAAATCTTTGCGCTAATGTTCTAGCTAATTCAATATGTTGTTTTTGGTCTTTGCCGACCGGCACCACTTGCGTGTCATATAAAATAATATCCGCAGCCATCAATACTGGATAATCGAAGAGGCCAACAGCTGATTTATTGAATGGCGCAAGAATTTCCTGCTTAAATTGATCCACTATAGATTTGTATAACAAACTAACCTGCCTCGCTCTATCCATTTTGTTATACGCAACACTATCAACTTCAGGGAAATTTTTTCTTACATAATCCTCACTCATTACATCACCCGATTCTATGAAGGTATTAAAATCTGATTGAATGCCTGTCTTGTCTTTGAACTGTGTCATTTTTGACAAATCACTATTCCTTGCAATCGTATTTAAAATCCAACATAATTCAGCATGTTCAGAAACGTGCGACTGAATAAAAATAGCGCATTTCTTTGGGTCAATGCCCGCTGCTAAATAAATCTTCGCGATTTCGATTGTACGTTTGCGCAAAACTTCCGGGTCTTGCGGAACGGTGATGGCGTGCATATCCACGACACAAAAAATTGAATCATACTCCTCTTGCAACTTGACCCAATTCTGGATTGCGCCGAGATAGTTTCCGATGTGAAGGTTGCCTGATGGCTGAATGCCGGAAAAAATTCGTTTTTTCATAATATTATTTGGTAAGCTTAAAAGTTTTAATGATGCCTTGGACTTCTTTCATCCTTGCTTCAATATCACTATCTTTGGCGTATTGAGCTTGCGCCCAGACGAAAACATAGGTTCCATTTTCGCCGAGTAATTCCGGCACTGGACCGCCTTCGCTTTTGATCGCCTCCCACTGTTTTTTGGTGTGGAAACTGATATTGAAAAGCCCATCCGGTTGAGCGGGAAGACCAAAATCAATCGAATCGCTCTGCCCATCACTGCCCCAATCCAAAGTTCTGTTTGTCGCGTTATAGTCTTGCCAAGTAGCCGGGAAAGTCAGTTCAAATCCATATTTAGCATTTTTATAGACCTGAGTGGCAGTGGCCGCGCTATCGATTGGTTTTGTCAGCAATGATTGATAGACAGAAACTCCATCAAGCTTGATGCTATTTAACATTTCTCCGTCAACTTGGCAATCAAAAATACAAGCCGGCTGGAGACTGAAAGTCACTAAGGTTTTTAGCCCCTTAGAATAGGCAGCGTAGACTCGGAAACTTTCCAAATTGGCCACACTGACTTCAGGATTTTCCTTATCCACTGTCCAGGATATTTTATTGGGCAATGCTAAATTTTTGTATTTATCTTTTACATATTTTTCGGCGCTGATTTGATCGGAGCTAGCTACATAATAAATCGAAAGAATAGGATCGATGTAACTGCCATTAACACTCTCCCCTTCTTGCATCTGCCCGATAGACACAGTCTCTCCGTTTTTTGTCACAAATAAATCATGACAGGCGGCGGAGTCCTGGCAAATCTTGGCCGGGTACTCAAAACTAAAAGCCGTCCCATTGAAGGAAAAAGTTTTCCATTCGGCTTTTTTATCTACCTGAGCTTCCGGCGCCGGCTGTTCCACTACAGGCGCTGGTGTCGGTTGTGTCTGAACCACTTGCGACTGTCCACATCCCGCCAAGAAAATTATTCCCAAAAGTACCACACTTGTTTTAAGTATTTTTTGCATAGTTTTTTTAAATAAATTATTTAGCAATTTTATTTTTCTTCGCTACTTCCAATACTCGCGGAGCCACCGCATCGGACGATTTACCGCTCTTTCTCCCTCTTTTTGAACTACCGAGGATTCCTCGGATGTTCGTTTTTCTTCCAATTCTCTTTCTGTGTAGATATTTTTTAGATGCAAAGCAACATTATCCACACTACAATCAAAAAGTTCCGCCATTTGCTTTTGTGAAAGCCACACTGTTTCACCATCAAAACGCACATCAATCTTAGTCTCGCCCGTTTCTGTTTTGTAGATAATTATTTGTGATTGCGGTTGTTTCATAACTCCATTTTAGCCCATTTTCCCGTTTCAAGCAATTCTCGACACAGTCAAAGCAAAAGTCCCGCTCAGGCGGGGCTTTTGTTTGAATATTATTTGTACATTCGTATATTCGTACTAAATTCGTAATTCGTAGAGAAATCTACACCTCAATAATCACCGGCAGAACCATCGGACGCCTTTGCGTTTGTTGGAAGAGGTAGAGTCCAACGACTTCGCGGATGTTGTCTTCGATGAATTTCTTTTCCGGTGAAGTTTTTTTCGATGTTGTGTCTTTGATTGCTTTTTGCACTCGCCTTTTGGTTTCATTGATCAGATCAAAATTATCTTTGACGTAGATGAAACCACGGGACGTGATTTGAATGTTTCCAACCACTTCTTTTTTCTTGCTGTCCAAAATAACAGTGATGACAAACATACCGTCGGCACTGAGCACTTGGCGGTCACGAATGACCACCTGCCCCACGTCGCCCACGCCCAGTCCGTCCACCATAACGTAGCTTGTATCCACTTTTTTCGGTAACAGTTTTGCCTGGCCACGTTGCACTTCGAGTACATTGCCATTGTCCATAATGAAAATGTTTTCTTTGCGAAAACCAATTCGCACAGCTAACTTTTCCGCTTCTTTTAGCATATAGTGATTGGCATAGACCGGCAGGAAAAAGTCCGGTCGCACTTGCCTGAGCATTTCTTGAATATCCACCGCACTGCAATGACCGCTGGTGTGCACATCCATCACGTCAGAGTGGATAACATTGTCGCACTTGCGATAGAGATTATCTTTCAAGCGTTGAATTGTTCTTTCATTGCCCGGAATGACCGAAGAGGAAAAAACAATTGTATCATTTTTTTTGACTTTGATGTGTCGGTGATTGTCGGTAATGATTCGAGAGAGCACAGCGTTACCTTCGCCTTGCGCGCCAGTGCAAACAATCACCACTTTGTTTTCCGGATATTTGTGCAAATCGTTGACGGAAATTAAAGTTTCTTTGTGCATTTTGATGTAGCCCAGTTCTTTGGCAATGTCGATATTCATTTTCATACTATAGCCATCCAGTGCCACTTTTTTGCCGATCTTTTCGGCGTATTCCAAGATATGACCAACTCTTCTGATTTGCGAAGAGAATGTGCCGATGATGATTTTACCGGTCGCTTCACTGATCAGTTTTTCCAAGTTGTGATACATTTCATCTTCTGTCGTGCGTGAAGGATTGGTCACAATCGCGCCAAGACTTTCCAGCATCAAGATGCGTGGGCTTGGCAATTTGGCCAGATGATTGTAATTCACCAGACTTCCGCCATGGGGAGTTTTTTCCATCGTCCAGTCGCCAGGATGAATGACGGTTCCATCCGGAGTTTTGAGAATCACGCCGACGGCGTCCATAATGGAATGCTCCACTTCAAAAAATTCAATTTCGAATTTTCCCAAACGCAATTTATCTTCCACACTTTTTATGCGGATTGTTTTTAAATTTTGCGCGGAACCTTTTTCAAAGTCTTCCAATTTTTTCTTGACCATCGCCAAGGTCATATCGCGCCCAATAATTGGCGGATAGCCGAGTTGACGCAAAAGGATTGGCGCGGCGCCGATGTGGTCCAAGTGACCATGACTCAAAATCACGCCCCGGATATTTTTTTCCTTGCCTTTGAGATAGCTGATGTTGGGAATGATGTAATCAATTCCCGGCATATCCTCTTCTGGAAATTGCAGACCCATGTCCAAAATGACAATATCCCCGCCATATTCAAACAGCGTCATATTGCGACCAACTTCTTCTTGGCCTCCCAGGGGGATGATTCTCAAGGCTCCCTTGGTGCTTCCCGAATTCATCTGCATCGGCATCGGGTTCCGATTAGTCTTGGGTTTTATCCTCGCGAGACCATCGAGGTTTCTGGGTATCGTAAAGCTGTTTGGACGTGCCAAACCAGCCGGCGATACATTGGTTGTTTTTTTAAACATACTTTTCGAAAAAATAAAGATACCAAAAAAAAGTTGGTTATCTCGAATAAAAGCGACTTCGCGCTTTTTCTAATTAAAGAAATTAAGATAATAAAAGAAATAGAATAAAATGACTAAAACAAAAGGTTTTCTTCCACTACTGAAATTATATCATACTATTATACACGCATCAATGGATTTGTCAATAGCGGCTCATATTTTACTAATCCCCCCAACTGTTATATGCTTAAAACAGTTTAATTTGTATATTTGTAAATTTGTACTAATTCGTAATTTGTAGACCTTATGAAGATCGGAATTGTCGGCCTCCCGAACGTCGGAAAATCAACCCTGTTTAAGGCGCTGACCAAGACGCAAGTGGATATTAGCAATTATCCTTTTTGCACGATCGAACCTAATGTGGGAATCGTGAAGGTTCCCGATGAGCGCCTCGAAAAGCTCTCCGAGATGTCAACGTCGGAAAAAATCATTCCGGCCATCATCGAGTTTGTCGATATCGCCGGCATTGTGAAAGGCGCTTCGACTGGCGAAGGCTTGGGTAATAAATTTCTCTCAAATATCCGTGAAGTTGATGCCATCTGCCAAGTGGTGCGAGTTTTTGATAATTCGAATATTATTCATGTTAATAATAAAATTGATCCGGAAAGTGACATTGAGACAATCAACACTGAATTAATCTTGGCTGATTTGGAAACTATCCAAAAAGTGAAAATTCGCCTCGAGAAAGAAACGCATGGTAATAAAAAAGGCGCCGCCGAACAACTGGCCGTGCTTAATCATATTAGGGAAAATCTTGAAGCTGGCCAAGTTGCCAACTCCACTAGCCTAGATTTTGAAGACGAAAACACCAAAATTATCGTGCGCGAACTGTCACTGCTCACTATGAAACCGTTTTTATATATTTACAATGTTTCCGATGTGGCAGAAAAACTGCCAGAAAATTTAGAAAAATTACCCCACGTCAAATTAGACGTTAAGATAGAAGAAGAGTTAATCGAAATGACAAAAGTTGAAGCAGAGGAGCTTGGCGTCAAATCAAATCTAGACGAGCTCATTGTCCGTGCCTATGAACTTTTAGGACTAATCACGTTCCTAACTACCGGCAAAGATGAAACGCGCGCTTGGACAATCAAAAAGGGCTGGACGGCGCCACTGGCTGGCACTGCCATTCACAATGATTTCAAAGATAAATTCATCCGCGCCGAAGTAATCAACTGGCAAAAATTATTGGACGCCGGGTCGTGGTCGAAAGCGAAAGAGCTTGGGACACTCAGACTTGAAGGTAAGGAATATGTGGTGCAGGATGGGGATGTTGTAGAATTTAAGATATAACAAAAATGGGGATGCCTGCCCCGTGCAATCCGCCAGCTGGCGGAGATTTTACGGGGTGATTGAATTTAAGATTTGATAGAGTGGACCATGATTTGATTTAGCATAATCCTCGAAAACATTCACAATGACACGAGGCTACTAAAAATAAAAACCAGCAAGATTGTCATTCCCGCGAAGGCGGGAATCCAGTGTAAAAACTCAATGAAAAGCTACTATCTCTATATTTTAGCAAGCGAAAAAAACGGCACCCTATATATTGGAGTAACTTCAAACTTAATCAAAAGAATCCAAGAGCACAAAACCAAGATTATAGATGGCTTTACTAAAGAATATGGCATAAGCAAGCTCGTGCACTACGAACAGACAGAAAATATTCATTCGGCTATTGCCAGAGAAAAAGCGCTGAAGAAATGGAATAGGGCGTGGAAAATAAAGCTCATCGAACAAAATAATCCTAACTGGGATGACCTCTATTTTAAGATAATTGCGTGACTAGATTCCCGCCTGCGCGGGAATGACAATTATTATTTAATATTTAAACCTAAGTTTTCCGTCATAATAAAAAATAATTATATAACTATATTTCTATGACAACAATCCACGCAATAATTTTCGGCATCATCCAAGGTTTGGGAGAATTTTTGCCTATCTCCTCCTCGGCGCATTTAATTATCTTCCCCTGGCTTTTCAAGCTTCCTGACCCGGGCTTGTCTTTTGATGTTGCTCTGCATTTTGGTACGCTCATCGCAGTGGTGCTCTTTTTTTGGAAAGATTGGCTGAACATTATCGCACGCGCTTTTGGTTTTGGGGAAAAATTAAAATTATCTGCTGTTATAAATTATCCGAAAAATACGCTTTGGCTTTTGGTGATTGCCACAGTTCCCGGAGCAATCTTTGGATTTCTGTTTGAAAAACAAGCGGAAACAATTTTCCGCGCGCCTCTGCTCATTGCCGGCACGCTGACACTCGCCGGATTGGTTTTATATTGGCTAGACATTACCAGCAAAAAAGATCGGGATTTCACCAAAATTTCTCCTAAAAATGCCCTTCTCATCGGCCTTTCTCAAGCCGTTGCCATTATTCCGGGAATCTCTCGCTCCGGCGCCACCATTTCCACCGGCCTCGCTTTAGGCTTCAACCGAACCAGCGCCGCCCGTTTTTCCTTTTTGATGTCCGCGCCAATAATTTTTGGCGCCACTATTTTGAAATTCAAAGAACTTTTGCACAACTTCACCTCGGTCGAATTTGTAGCAATTCTTTCCGCCGCCATCACCGGCTACATTGCCATCGCCTGGATGCTAAAATTCATCGAACGCATAAGCTACAAAATCTTTTTTTGGTACCGCCTGGCTTTTGCTTTGATTATTGTTTTGGTGTTTTTCTGGCGGTAAAATTATTATGTCGACAGCGGAGCAAAAATCGGAGCTCAACTCCGGAGCTCCGGAGTTGAGCTCCGATTTTTGATTTTTTTCAAACAAAAAAGACTGCCCAATGAAGGCAGCTTTTTTTATATACAAAAAGTTGAAATAATATTTATGGTATCTTGGGGTGCGTCGCTGCGCTCCCCAAGATTGCTACCAAGTCGATTGTCGATTGTCATTTAACTTTCAGGTTCGGAATATACTTACACAAATAAAAGGGTTCCGGTTGAGGTTTCCGCATTCAGATTTTCTTCCATAGAGTGATTTAAGCCGCTGGCATTTGAGGCGAAAATCATAGCCCCCATTCCAAAGCCGGTATCCGTGGCAGCGCGTGAGGAGCCCAGGTCGGAAGAGCCGTTAATAAACGCAACACGTAGAGGAGCCCCCATTGCCGGTTCGACCGTGACAACGCACAGGGCCTGGCCAATAGCGTTAAAGACATTTTCAGGAACCACCGCCTTGATATACGAGGTTGTCGTCTCAGGAGTGTTTGCCGCTTTACTTGAAAGAATCCATGCGCCGCTGGTATTGCCGTCGATGGTTGCCAGCGCTGCTGCTGATTTCGTATCCGTGTATTGATCTGCAATAATGTACGTGGCGCCGATTACGGTCGGGGCTATGTCTTTTTTCATCGAGAAAATGGCTGTCGGGGCACTGGCTGTGTTGGCACCGTACAGTACGACTTCGGAAAAGGGTGCGGACGCATAAACCATGACGGCGCCCGGGAGGTATTGATTGAAACTGATTGTCGTAATATCACCACGAACGTCCGCCGAGTGAATCGCGACTGCCTGCGTCTGATCATTGTTGAAATTCGTCGCCTGTGCTTGACCATTTGTCCCGAGTGTCATCAGCGCGAAGGCCACAAGTGCAATCAATAAAAACATTTTTTGCTTCATGAACCGTTTCATAGACAAATTCCTTTCACATGATAGGTTGAAAAAACAATCGACTTGTGTAGGTACTACATCTAAATTAGCTTGCTGAGCGAAACTTGTCAAATCCAAGTCTAGGTAAAAAACAGAAGCTAAGCTTCGGGAGCTCCCGAAGCTTAGCTTCTGTTTCAATCAGGTGTAATCAGGAAAATCATGTGCTAACTTGTCTGCCGGCGAGGCAGATCAGTGGTCAAATTTGACTAATCCCCGATTATGCGTTAAGCTATAGAAACAATCTAGAAAGCCCCAAAGTTCTCTCGCCTGGCCACTCGCCAGGATAAGAGCACAAACATTCCGCACAGGGGCGATTCTGGGGCGGATTTTCGTTATTCGCTTCGCGAACCCCCACTACCTGCCTACCGGCAGGCAGACGAAAGGGGAATATGCGAATGAATTTATATATAATTATTTTTAACAACGAATGATGCAGGTTTTCTGCAAATATATAACTAAGCTAATTTGTATATTTGTAAATTTGTATTTAATTCGTAATTTGTAGTATGCGTTACGAACTATTCTATCTCGTCGGCGTTTCCAAGGAACTCGATCTGGAGAAAATTAAAGCTGAGGTGGACGAAATTGTCACCGGTCACTCGGGCGTTTTCGAAGAGAAAATGACTCAGGAGAAAAGAAAGATGGCCTACAAAATTAAAAAGGACACCCATGGCATCTATATTGCCAAGCGGTTTTCCACAGAGGAACCAGCTAATGTGCCGGAAATCATCAATAAGCTTAATTTGAATCCGGGAGTTTTGCGGTTCATCATTAGCGATGCGTCAGAATTGCCAGAGCTGAAAACCAAAGAAGAGCGCATTGAACAAGAAGAAAAAAGAGGCGAAGTAGAAAAAATGCGTGAAGCCAAAAAAGAAGCCGCGGAACTCGAGAAAAATCCACCGAAAAAAGAAGAAGTCGCTCCAGCCGCTCCAAAAACTGAAGCTGAAAAAATTCAACAAGCCCAAGATTCAGAGGCGATTGATAAAAAATTAGAAGAAATACTTAATATCTAGTTTTTAATTATTTAAAACCCCTTAGTCGTACCGTCTTGCTTAGCCAGCGGGCCTGCCCGCAACGCTTCGCGTAGCGATGCGGGCGGGGAAAATAAACTTATGAACATCAACAAAGTGATTCTCGTGGGAAGATTGACCCGAGATCCTGAAGTAAGAACGACAGCAACTGGACAAACCGTCACTTCAATCTCAATGGCGACTAACCGCTTTTGGAAAGATAAAAACGGACAAAAACAAGATCAAACAGAATTTCACAATGTCGTACTTTGGGGAAAATTAGGAGAAATCGCCGGACAATATTTGACTAAAGGACAAGAGGCATATATTGAAGGAAGAATGTCTACGAGAAAATATACTGGAAAAGACGGACTCGAAAGACGCACAACAGAGGTGGTGGCAGAAAATATGCAACTCGGATCCCGCGCCGGACAAGGTGGCGTACAAGCAACGGGAACATACAACAGACCAGCCGCCGCTCCTGCTCAAGCCCAAGCTCCACAAGCACCGATGGTAGAAGAAATTCCCACCATCAATCTTGATGAAGAAGAAGATGAGGTGAGGATTGAGGATGTTCCCTTTTAGGTTATTATAATTCCTCCTCTCCCTTAGGGAGAGCCTGCCTGCCGCCTGCCTGCCGGTAGGCAGGGTAGGCAGGGATGTCACGTACTCGTGACAGGTGAGGGAAAAGGGTTGAAAATTATAAGCAAACTAAATAAAATTAGTTTTTCTATATTATCAAGTCCCCTCCCTCATCCGCCCTTCGGGCACCTTCTCCCTAAGGGAGAAGGGGTAATTCGTTTAATTTGTAATTAAGTAATTTAAAGTATGTATAACAATCGCAACAGCAATGAAATCAGTGTAGTGGAGAAAAAACTCTGTCACTTTTGCCAAAATCGAATTGAGAAAATCGATTTCAAGGATGCCTATTTCATCCGTCGTTTTATGAATTCTCAAGGCAAAATCTATCCACCAAAACGCCACGGCACTTGCACCAAGCACCAAAGAATTCTTACCAACGCCATCAAAAAAGCCCGCGTTATGGCGCTTGTGCCTTTTGTGGCGAGATAATAAATATCCCCTTCTCCCTTAGGGAGAAGGTG
The DNA here is from genome assembly GCA_026396175.1 of Candidatus Moraniibacteriota bacterium. Classification (GTDB taxonomy): domain Bacteria; phylum Patescibacteriota; class Minisyncoccia; order Moranbacterales; family UBA2206; genus UBA9630. Next base: position 34,656 of record JAPLXG010000004.1, read on the forward strand.
GCTGAAAGCCGGATGAGGGAGGGAACTTTCAATAATCCACATTCCACTGATTAGAAAGATTTTCCTTCCTACTTAGCCCTTTCCCTCACCTGTCCTCCGGACATCCTCTCCCTAAGGGAGAAGAGGCTTGTTCATTTGATTTCTAACCTACTAAAAAATAAAACTATCTTATGATTGGAATTTCCGATATTAAAACTGGGAAAAATATAATTTTGAATGGTATGCCGTTTGCTGTTCTGTATCACGAACATTCTAAAACCGGCCGCGCCGGATCAGTTTTGCGCACACGACTGAAAAATCTGACCAACGGCGCAGTGCTGGAAAAAACTTTTCAAGGTTCTGAACACGTTGAAGAAGCACAGATCACCAAATCAAAAGCGCAGTTTCTCTATAAGGAAAATACGGATTATTGTTTTATGGATAATGAATCCTATGAACAATTTTCTCTTTTGACAGAAACACTAGGTGATAATGTTGACTATCTGACTGAAGGCACGGAAGTTTTATTTCTAAATTTCGACGGCGTTGCCATCAACATTGAACTGCCGGTCAAAATGAAATTGAAAGTCACTGAAGCGCCACCAGGCATCAAGGGCAACACCGTTTCCACCGGCGGAAAAATGGTCACGCTGGAAACCGGCAAAAAAATCTCCACTCCCCTTTTCGTGGAAGCCGGAGATGAGATTATCGTCAACACGGAAAAAGGGGAATATGTTAGTCGAGCATAGAATTTAGAATGATTTGTGCGTAGAGACGCAATTCATTGCGTCTAGAAACCTCGCAATCATAACCCAAGACGCGATAAATCGCATCTCTACAACAACATGTTATTTTACAAAATACTTTTAGGGGAGTTAAAAAAGGAGGCCATATGCCCATCGCAACGGAAGCTACTAAATTCGTTTGTCCTGAGTGCCATACGCAGGCAGTAAGGGATGAAAAGACTGGTCAGCTGTCTTGTTCTAAGTGCAAAATTCAACCCACTACTTTCATTGGATCGGGATACAATCTTTTCACAGCTGGATTTGACGAGGAAATGAAATTTCCTGAAGATTTTCCGTTTAATCCAAAATATTATCGCCATCAAGATTTTTGATTTCGAAACCACTCCCCAAGGGGAACTGTGAATTACAGCTCCCCTCCCCTAAAAGTATTTGGCGAAATTTTCCATTTAGGCAGGAGCGGGTTTGAAACCCGCTCCTTTTAGTTTACTAACTGCAAATTTTATCAAACGCACTCTAAATAAAAATCCATCCAAAAAAAATAAATAGTAAACTATGCGAAACGGGTTATAAACCCGTTCCTGCGTTAATGACAAATTTTTTTGCCAACGCCCAAAAAAATGCTAGACTAGGTTTATGGGCACACTAGCAATCAACAAAAAGGCGGGTTTGGACTATTTCCTCGAAGATCTTTACGAGGCTGGTTTGGTTTTGAATGGGCAAGAGGTGAAATCGGTCAGATCGGGGCAAGTTAGCCTCAAGGAAAGCTTTGTGACACTCAAGGGCACGGAGCTATACCTTACCAACGCCTATATCGCCCCCTACAAACAAGCGGGTTTGAAGCAAATCAACGACCCAACCCGACCCCGGAAGCTCCTTTTGAAAAAGTCAGAAATCCGCCAATTGATTGGAAAAGTACGCACGGAAGGCTTGACATTAGTGCCACTTCGGTTGTATACTAAGAAACGACTATTAAAGCTGGCTTTTGCCGTGGGAAAAGGCAAAAAGAAGTTCGATAAGCGCGAAGATATCGCCAAAAGAGAGGCGAAACGGAGTATCGACCGAGCTTTAAAAAGTTAAGAATTTTTAATTTTATAATTTTTGAATTTTTAAATAATGTCCCAATTTTTGAATGTTTAAAAATTGAGTCATTTAAAATTATTTCAAAAATTACCTGCCTGCCGGTAGGCAGGAAAATTAAAAAATTAAAAATTTCCTTCCAATCTTCACTACAGTCAGATTTCTCCACTTATATTACTTTACTGCCCAGTCTATCAGTAAGCAATATAGTTGGGGATGCCTGGTTTCGACAGGTTGTACGTTTAAAATATGCAAGCCGAGCTCTTATGGCTGCTCGTTTATCCCCCACCACTTTTTTACTCGCACTTTGTGCGCGAGAGATAGTTTACTAATTTATCATCAGTAAGTTAATAAAAAACGACTTACATGCAAGATAATTTCAAAAAGTAGAAAAGTGGTGGGGGATGAAAAACCGCTATTAAAGTTATAAGTGCAAACTTACTAACAAAAGCAAAAACTGCGATTGCTGAGGCTTTCACAGTCAACTTTGCTACCGCTCTTGCCTAATACTAGCCTTTACTAGTTAGGGCATAAGCCATCGAATTTATTTTCGCCCAAGGGGTAAATTTCGGTGTCATATTATTGGGCTAGCTTTTGGCACTTTTCTTGGCTGCCACTTGCGAAATCAATGCCGAGAATAGATTGAGAAGGTTTTGTTCGCCTTTCACTTTTCGATCGACCCCGCCTCGTGTGGGAACCAAGGCGAAATAAGCTTGTAGTATATTTTAGATGAATAATTTTGGACGCGAGTTCAACTCTCGCCATCTCCACGTGCAGCTCTCTACGAACTACGAATTAAGTACGAATATACGAATAATTTATATCCAGCTATTTCTAGCTTTCGCCGGCTTTCTGTTTTAGATTAGTATATTCGTAAAAATTCGTAGTTCGTAGAGACTACGTAAAACATAACCACTAACACTAAATTTATCAGACGAACACCCTACAAAAGACCAGTTGTCAGAAAAGGTCCGATTACCAGAATTAACGATCAAATCCGCGTGCCGGAAGTACGTGTTATTCGTGATTCCGATAATGCCCAACTTGGAGTCATCCCAACTACCCAGGCGCTAGAGCTTGCTCGCGAAGAAGGCCTGGACATCGTGGAAATCGCGCCACACGCAAAACCACCCGTTTGCAAAATAATGGACTTTGGAAAATTTCAATATCAAAAATCCCGCCTGGAACGCGTGAATAAATCCAAACAGAAAAAATCAGAAGTAAAAGGCATTCGTTTGGGAGTGCGCACTGACACGCATGACTTGGAATTCAAAAAAGCCCAAGCGGAAAAGTTTTTGAAGAAGGGCGCGAAAGTTAAGATAGAACTGACGATGCGCGGCAGAGAAAAAGCTCATCAAGATCTGGCTCGCGAAAATCTGAAACAGTTTCTTCACGAAATCGCGATTCCCTACAAAATTGAACAAGAAATCAAACGTTACCCGGGAGGATTTAATGCGATTATAGCTCCCGATGAAGAGTAATTTTGTTTATATCCCCTTCTCCCTTAGGGAGAAGCCTGCCTGCCGGTAGGCAGGGTGGTCGAAGACCGGATGAGGGAAAGGGTATTATGCTAAGAAAAAATAAACTTAGATTATTCTTAACGTAAAGCCCTTGCCCTCACCTGTCCTCCGGACATCCTCTCCCGAGGGGCGAGGAGGATAATTTCATTAAGCTAAATAATTATTGAGTTAGACTGGAAAAAATTTATGCCAAAGCTAAAAACTAAAAAAGCGCTAGCGAAGAAAATTAAGATTACCAAGAACAAAAAAGTAATCCGCCGCTCAACCGGACAAAATCACTATAACTCCAAGGAAAACGGCAAAGTCGGGCGAGAGAAAAAGGGCGACAAGAGACTTTTCAAGGCTGACGAGAAAAATGTTCTAAAAAGAATGCAAGTATAATAAGTAAATTTTTAAATTATAAATTTCGAATCAATTTGAGATTATCAATGCATTTCATTGAAAATTGAAAATTGAAAATTGAAAATTACCCCAAATATGACCAGAGTAAAACGCGGGATGGCCTCCTCAAAAAGAAGAAAGAATTTATTGGAAGACGCCAAGGGTTTCAAATGGAGAAGAAGTACTAATTATCGCGCCGCGAAAGAAGCGGTGATTAAGGCTGGCTCCTATGCCTTTCGTGATCGTCGTGCCAAGAAACGCGTGATGCGAAAATTGTGGATTACGAGACTCAATATCGCGCTTCGCGAATTGGGACTAAAATATAGCCAATTCATCAAGATTATGATTGATAAGCACATTGAATTGGATCGCAAGGTACTTTCTCAACTGGCAGTGAGCGATCCGAAAGTTTTCGCTAAATTGATTGAGTCGGTAAAATAGATTTATTGTTTTAAATACAAAAAAATTCCCATATTGTGGGAATTTTTTTGTATTTATTTTTTTGTCATTCCCGCGCAGGCGGGAATCCAGTCACGCAATTAGCTTAAAATAGAGGTCGTCCCAGTTAGGATTATTTTGTTCGATAAGATTTATTTTCCACGCTCTGTTCCATTTTTTGAGTGCTTTTTCCCTGGCAATAGCTGAATGAATATTTTCAGTTTGTTCATAATGAACTAATTTTCTAACATCATACTTTTTACTAAATCCATCAGTAATCTTGGTTTTATGTTGCTGGATTCTTTTAATTAAATCTGAGGTTACGCCGATCGCGGGAATGACAATCTTATTTATTTTATTTTTAGTAGCGCTGTGCCATTGTGAATGTTTTTGAGGATGATACACGAAGATGCTACCTCTTCTTCCCCAAAATCACCTCCCGAATCAGTCGACGGAGTCCATAAAAGGGTAGCCAGATCCAGAGCGTTTTCAAGACCCATTTATTCCAAAAACCATTCGGGTTGGTGGAGAAATAATCAAAAACCAAGTAGAGCAAAAAAAGGATTAAGATAAAAGGCCCGAAGGTGAGAACATACGCGTCAAATTTATTCATAGTTTTATCCCCTACCACTTTTTCACTCGCGTTCGCGATATGCAGGCAGAGTTTTGTTAATTAAATTATTTACAGCTTATCTAAGCAAACTCAAATGTAAATTAAGGTAAAAAAAGTGAAAAAGTGGTGGGGGATTAATTCTTATTATTAATTTCATAGATCACATCTTTTTTCTCTACCACAATTCTCCACTGATTTTTCTCCGCAATTTTTCGCAAATTCAAATCTGGATTAAACGCAATCGGCCGATCAACCAACTCCAAAAATGACGCGTCGGATTGGGTATCCCCCATCCCGAAAGAATCAACCAGCGAAATATCATTTTCAGCGACGAATTGTTTCACCACCGATCCCTTGTCATGCGTTGGTTCAAAAATCGTACGCCCGGTATAAATTTTGTTTTTATCAATTTCATAGACACTGCCGAAATAGGCATCAAAACCAAAAATCTCCGCATATTCTTTCACAATCTCGATTGGCGAGCCGGAGATCACAAGCATTACGTGATCGCTGCGCATTTCTTCAATCAGTTTTTTGGCAAAAATATAGGTTCGCTTGATATTGAACTCAGCCACGATTTTGGCGGCTTTCATGATGTCTTCCTGGCTTTTGCCGGCAATGTTTTTTTCATACAGCTCCACCAGCTTTTTGCGATAGGCTTCATAGGTGCCTTCGTTGTCCAGCCAATGACCATAGAGACCGATCAGTTCATTCCTGACAATTTTGGGAAAAATCTTCATCCAGGAGAGTTCGTTTAAAAGTTCAAAAGCTAAATTTTTGCGAAAAATTGTACCATCAATATCAAAAACGGCTAACTTTTTTTTGTGCGTTTTCTTGCAAATTTCTTTTATCATAAAAAAATAAAAATACAAACCCTGGGGCAAGCGCTGGATCATCTCCTTGATAAGCCACAGAGAATTTACTTAAAATTAGCTCGTCCGCCGAAGCTTCAGCGTAGGAGGATCAAAATCTCAAATATTTATCCCAGTGCGCATAGAGTTCGGCAGTCGTTACCAAGTCCCTCGCGCAATAGCGGGCGATTTCTAAATATTTTCCGGCCTGATAGAGTTCGCCAACCATCGACCCAGTAGTCCCCTCGTCCTTGGAACTTTTGATCCCAAAATATTTTGCATAAAAATCCAGAGTATATCTGCGCGTCGCGCCATAGAAAGTTAATTGCTCCAGCAAATCACAATGCGTCTTGTGGTCATAGCGATAACCGAATAAATTCTTGGCTGGATGAATCTCGTGCTTGGCACTACGCAATGAAAGAAATGGCCCGTCAAAACTGCGCCCGTTGAAAGTGATCACTTGATCATAGTTTTTCACCAGCTCCCAAAATTTTTCCAAAATGGCTTTTTCTGATCCACTTTCATATTGGATACCGTTCTCTTCAAACTCGCTTTTTTCCTCCTCTTTATTTTGAAATAACACGATGCCTTTTCGCGTTTCCGGATTGAGCATTCCGATTGTCACAATTTCGCCCGTCAGCGGACTGAGCGCCAATTTCTTTTTTACCTCCTCACGCTCCTCATCAGTTTCGCTATACTTGAACAAATACTCTTGCGTTTTCTTTTCAAACGCCTCAAAATCAACTCCGATCGTCTCGATATCGACAACTATTTTCGGCATATTATTAGAAAAAATATTACATCCGTAGCTTAACATATATCCCATAAACCGCTAAAATCAAAGCGATGAGCATCCATTGAGTTCCCGCGAGTCCAAAAATATCTGCTTTAAATAGAAAATTAAAACCGGAAACCAGCGCCGCCAGAACGGAAAGTCCCATCAAAATATCGCTGTGTTTTTTCATCATAACCCACCTCCTTTCTTTTTTTATACTAGCATATTGAGCTAAATTTTAAAAACAGGGAAAAATTCGAGCTTCTGCTGACCATTTTTGCCTTCATTCAACCACGATCATCGCTTTTCGTCCTGTTTCAATCTTTTTCGCGTCGCCCGGAAAATCGTAAATAGCGCCATAGAGCGTTTTGATGTTATAGCGATAGCCCTGGCCTTTGCGCGTCCCTGGATCATTAGTGATAATCGTGTCGCCATCATAACCAATGAGCACGAGATTATGATAGAGCGGACCGGGCGCCGTGAAATTAGGATTGCCCAGTCGCCTTCCCGCGGCCGGCACAATAATCGGTTTTCCTTGTGAGAGATATTTTTTCAAATCCTCCGCGGTGAAATCATAGACCACGCGCAAATTTTTTAGACCATAATAATTTTCACCTAGCGTTGCTGTTTGGGCCACCGTGCTGTCTTCATAGCCTTTGGCAAATTTAATTTCATAAGCGATAAGCGCTTGAATTTCTTTTTCCGCCACGACTGGCGTCAGCTTTTTGTTCTGCAAGAAATAGTCCAACATCACAAGTGATGCCTCTTCACAAGCTTCCTCGTGATAGGCGTCCCACTTTCCAAATGGTGCTTGAGAAGTGAACGGCACATCGATTAAAATTTTTGTTGCTTCGCCCGCCGTAGCTTTTTTATCCGCCAAAGCTTTAGCGTCGGAGGAAGCGGAGGAGGGTTCAGTAATGACATTATTATTTTTTATTTCTTCGGATACTATTTCTGAATTATTAGCTGTTTTTGAAGAAATGTTTTCTGCGGGAGAAAGACGTGACAGTGCCACGTCTCTACGAATATGCACAATTAAAAATTAATGACGCTAAAATAATTAGCGCCACTAGATACCAAGAAGCTTTTTTAATTGTTTTGTTTTTAGTAGCCACAGAAATTAACACTCTGCAGGTTCAGGCATCTCGTCTAAACCCATGGAATATTATAATAAAAGCCTGTAAAAATACTTTTAATTTAATCCCGTGTGACTTGTTCTGAGCTATACGCTTCAATTGCCAAATTTGTCACACTTATTATTGTCGCCATGCCATCATTCGTACTCGGATTATAAATATCACATGCCATCTCAAGGATTTTTTCTACAACATTCCATTTTAAAACCCCTGCATACTCTCCTGTTCCCATATCATTAAGCTCAACACGTCTTTTTGATTCTTTCAAGATTAGCTCTACAGCCTTAAGCGCTAAATCCGTTGCCTCTTCCACCGACATCGGCTTATTTCCGTCTTTATACTTATCAAATAAAAGTTTCGCTGCATAGAACACTTCGTCAGTCACTTTCTCGACAAAAGCTTCATTGGAAATTCCAGTTCCTTTATTATTTAAGCCTCTAAACCTTTCCCTTTCCTCTAGAAATATATTCATCACTTCAAGCTTAAAATCACTAACTTCTAAATCAACCGTATCATCCCTTTGAGCTATTTCTTCCATCTCAATGACTTCACTTTTTGGATCATCGATTTTAACGGCATCAGGCATTTTCGGTTGGTTTAAATTTCCAGTCCATTCTTGTTTTTCGACCATATCATTTTCCTTTAAATAATTAAGTTATACTTCTATTCTAATATACAATTAATGGCGTGCCAATCTCCGCCCAGTCGTAGACAATTTTAGCCGGACCGACTCCGAGGCGAATACAACCGTGCGAAACTGGCGTGCCCAAATGATTGGCACCTTCCTTGTAGCCTCCTGGCCATTCCGGCAGTTCGTGAATGCCCATTTTGCCATCCGCCAAAAACGCCATCCAGTTAGGCATATAGAGGCCGTAGGCCTTGGAATAGGCGCGGGGAGACTTGTTGTAGATCTGATGCGTGCCAATGGGTGTTCCCATTCCCCTTTTGCCAGATGAAACCAGATAGGCATCCAACAGCGTTCCGTTTTCAAAGGTCGTCATTATTTGGGTTGTTAAATTAACGTCGATATATTTTCCAGTCGTTATTTTCGCTTTAGTATATTTCCTGGCTTGATCGAGGCGTATTGCAAAATCTTTTTCCCAAGCGACCGGAGTGGTTTTCAGCGTTTCAAATGATCCGGCATAGAGCGCTTGATAGTGCTCATCGCTATCGCCCGCCGCTTTTATGGAAATTTTTAGCGAATATTGAACACCGTCTTCCACTTTGCTTCTGGGTAAAATTTTGAACTCGGTCTTTTCGGGATTATTTTGATATTCCACTCCGCCGTCCGGATTTAATTGAAAATCGACATAATAATCTTTGGTCGATTTATCAAAATCGATGATAATCGGGTCTTCCGCGCCAATAATCACACCCTTGGTTCCATCAGTCGGAAAAACTTTTGTTACTTGCGGAAAATTGGCCACGGAAAAAGTCAATTTTTTCCCGGCAATTTTGGTCAGCATCGCTGTGCGCCCTTCCGGCAACACAATCGCATAATCTGTTCCGGATTGCCAAAATTTTTCCGGGGTGATGATTAGTTTTCTTTTTGCCCCATCAAAATCCAGTTTGATTTTTTCTTCCGGCACAGTTTTTATTTTTGTCGCGTAGTCTTTATTCCAAACCGGCACGGAAAAATTAACTTCAAGCGCCTCTTTCACTTCAATATTTTTTGCCTTTTTCAAGGTCACATTTTCCGCGTAGGATTTTTGATAGAACTGCCAACCATAAAAAATAATCAACGCCAAAGAAGCCAACGCCAAGGAGAGTAGGAAGGTTTTGGTGAAGATTAGGAAAAAGTTTGATTTTTGTTGCATAAACCTTAAATTGTGGGATAAAATTTAATTCCCCTTCTCCCTTAGGGAGAAGGTGGCCGGAGGCCGGATGAGGGAGGAGCCTTTTGATAATTGACCAGCACTATTTCAAATATCGTTTTCTTTTTTATCAACGCCCCCTTCCCTCACCTGTCACGAGTACGTGACATCCTCTCCCTAAGGGCGAGGAGGAAAATTTATTGACTTTGAAACATAACTTTCGCCGCGTCCCAAACTTCCGGATGATTATTCCCGAATTTGAGCCAATACCACCATTCTGCGCCCCACAGATAAATTTCCGGAAAACCGACTTGTCTGGCAAAAGAAACATTGGCTTGCAACTTCTGCGCGTTCATCGATTCAAATTGTTTGTCTAGCGGTTGATTGGTCGTCCAACCGGCAATCCAGGGTTCCGCCTGCAGTTCGATCACAATCGCGTTATCGTTTTTAGTAAATATTTGATTCATCCAATATTTAAACTGGAAAAAGCGCGGACCGATTGGATAGGTATAAAATCCACCATACTTAGCGCTATAAATCGTGCGGTACATCGTTGTGCCAAAGATATCGGCGCGCGAAATTGCTTGCCGCCACAAGCTCAATTCTCCCGAATCGGTGATGATAATTTTGCGGCTCGGATCAGTCTGCCGCGCCACAGCAATTTCACTGTCCAAAAGATTAGTGTCGAGATCCGGACAAACACCAAACTTCAAAAATGGTTCGTTTTCAATCTGCCAATATTTCACCGCCGAAGAATTTTTATAACGCGAAACGACGACACGCACAAAATCCACCAGTTCTGTTTTTCTTTTAGCATCATCATTTTTGAGATATTCCGGGATAAAGCACTCCGGCCAGCGTGGCACTTTTTGTCCAACTACCAAAATTAATTCCGCATTTCTTTCTTGGGCTTCTTGCACTTGCCAATCTAAATCTTTGAAATCATATTGCCCGAGTTGCGGTTCCACCCAATCCCAATAAACCGGAATGCGGATTTTCCGCGCGCCCAAATCATCCATAGTAGCGAGATAGACCGCGCGCCAATCCAGCCCGATATCCTCGGCATAGCGCTTGGAAAAAGTGATGCCCAATTTCGCGTCAGTATTTTCATTGAGCACGGGAATGTTGAAATAAATCAAAAGAATGCAAGCCAAGGCGAAAATCACAAGAAAGGTTTTGAAAATAAATTTGAGCACAGCTTTGATTTTTTGTTTCATATTTATTTATAAACCCTGTGTCCAAAAGAAGCCTGATCCACAGCGTTGAGAATAATAATTCTAAATTTTAAGTTTAAAATTTTAAATAAAGTCTAAATTAAAAGAATTTTAAATTAAGAATTTAATCATTTGGATTTGATTTTAAATTTTAAATTTAGCCTTTCAAATTTCATTTACTTCTTCATATGCGAAACTAAAAATATTCCAATAGCGATAATCACAATCGCGAAAATTTTCTGCAAAACGGTTTTGAGATCCTTTTTTTCTTGCATCACTTCCGGCACCCAGGCGGAAAAAATAATGCCAAGGATGAAAATAAAGACATATTCCACGGAAACCAGGGCGCTGACAATCGTCACGCTGGCAGCCGCCAGCGAAGTGGCATATTCCTTGAGAAATGATCCACTACCACCTAAAATTTTGGCTAAAACGAACGATCCGCCGGATTGCTTGCTTTCTTTTCCCGGTTTTTTGAATTTCAAAAGTGAACCCAAAATGGCTTTTCGCCAAGTGGGAATCAGAAAAAAACTGAGTGTCCCTAAGAATGCCCCCATCCGCGTCCAGCCAAAAACATTCAAAAAATTATCGTGGATATAGAGCGATTTGATCATCGTCGCCGCTATGGCTAGAAAAAACCCCGCCAAAAGCGAAGCTCGAAAACCCCGGAAAAATACGCGCTCCTCTAGCTTATCCAATTCAAAAGAGATGAGCAGTCCGCCGAAAATGAGGACTCCAATTCCCAAAATTCCGCGCGCGCCTAAACGCTCGTGCAAAAATATGACCGCCAGGAAAAAAGTGACAATTGGAATCACCGCCCCCACCACCGGAAGCACGCGACTGGCCTCGCCTTTACGCACGGCAAAAAACAACGCCAACATTCCATAGATAAAAATCATTCCGGCAATGAAGCTGAAAAATATCTTTGCCAGACTAATGATATGAAAACCGCCAAAAACAAGACCAATAACAATGGCGAAGAGCCCCATCGTCCCGGAATAAAAGGCATAGATGGCCGGATGGGAAACGCGTTTGGAAGAAAGCAAAAACTTGTCCAGAATAATTTCCAACGCCAAAAGAAAATACGCGACTATGGTAATGATTAGCCAGTTCATAAGTTTATTATACACCATAATTTGACACAAAACCAGCTTTGGACTAAAATTATGTCATGGTAAAAAACACTAAGACAAAAAACGAGTATATTACCTCCAAGGACTTAGCAGAACAAACTAAGACCATTCTTGAAGCGGTTGATTTTTCTTTGCAAAAATATCACAAAGAAACGGAGGCGCGATTCGATGGTTTAACTAAGGAATTATATGCAGTCAGAAGTGAATTAAAAACCGAGATTAGAGAGGTAAGAGATGAGCTGAAAGCTGACATTAATAATGTTCAAATTTTGATTGACGGTTATGTTAAGGCGCAGGAAGATTTTAAGCAGGAATTCGTGATTATGAAAGAAGAGGTGCGGATGATGAAACAGATTTTCAAAGAAAAACTGGGCGTAGAAATTCGGGCATTTTAATTTGAATTTGTTTTGATTTTAAAAACCGACGATTAGTCGGTTTTTTTGTGTTTTTCAATCAGTGCAATCAGAAAAATCAGTGCGAACCTGCCTACCGGCAGGCAGGTCAGTGGTCACGAATTCGCCTTTCCATAATATAGCGCCACGTCTGAAATCCATTTGCGCACGCCGGCCGGATCGTGCCCGGCGCAACTGGAACCGCATTTCCAAACTACCATTTTTTCCGCCGTATCAATTTTTTTATCCAATAGCTCCCGGATTCTTTCTCCTACCATCGCGATTGCTTGTTCGGGCGAATCAAAACAGCTGTAGCCGGAATCAGTTTGATTATATGTCCCGCGATAGCCCCAATAGTTGAAGCAATCACGACCATCTTTTTGGGGAGCATATTTTCCAAAATCACTTTCTTTTTTGGCAATCGCGATTAAAAAGGAAGCGGTTTCATTGTCGCACTTAGCGATAAACGGCAACATTTCTTCCAATGGACTACCGGATACTAAATCTTGATATTTTTGCTCTTGGTCATTTTTCGGTTCAGTGTCCTTTCTCTCCTGCGCGCTTTTTTCTTGTTGCTCTTTCTGTTTTTCCAGCTCAATTTTCTCCACACTATTTTTGACCTTTTCCATCGGATCAAATTTAAGTAGGGACGGTTCATAAATCGCGTCTATGCTGTTGATGCTAGCATCCGGCATAACCTCCAGATCCGCTTTGACGGAAGTCGCTAGCGTGCTGTTTTCCTGAAAATAGACTGAAAAAAACAGCCCCATAGCGAGTATGAGCGTCATTTTGCCTCTAATATTTGGTTTTCCGATCCCCTTACTCGGCAGTTCGTCGTCCATAAAAGCCTTGCCCCTGTCCTCCTTCGCTCTTCAATTATGGTTAAAAAATCACCCAATTATTCTAGCAGGAATCGGATTTAAGGTCAAGCGCCTATTTCTCTTTTTGAGATCAATCCAAGCATTTTTTAAATTCCGGATATCTCTCAAAAAAATCTGTGTCTTGGTTTTGGGTTATTTTCTTTTCCGAAAAACAATAGTTGAGGATTTTTTGCAAGTACTCGGTAGATACCGGTCCGTAATCAGGAATAAATTTTTCCAGATTGCCAAAATTCATCAGGGATGACTCGGTCGGTCGGATAAAATTGTCCGATCCGGCGCAAGTTTTGAAATAACCGACACGGTTGGGATATTTTTTGGCCAAATCCCCCCACCATTCTTTAGCCGTTTCCTCATCCGGAGCGCAGTTGGGACCATCAGGTGTGTGGGGCGCGCCATCCGCTTTGGCAATAACAAATTTTTCTTCGTCTTTTAGGCCGAAAGAATGACCAAGTAAATGAGCAAACAGATAGCTGATGGCAAGACTGTTGCTCTCATCGAGTTTGTCTTTCAAGCTGAAAAATATCCCAGAATTTTCCAGGCGCGTCACGTTGGCCCAAGATTGAAAATCTTGTCGAGAAAGCACGATCAATCTGAAATTTTCCAATTGCAACTTTCCTAGATAATCATTGATTTTTGCGTCGCAACGCAAGACGGGCTTTCTCTCGTTTTCCGTCTTGACCTGACACAATTGCGTTTCCATTCCCGGATTTATTTTATAGATATTATAATTAGCATATGTCTTCCATGGCTCAATCTGCCCTATACCAATCATCAGATCAGTAATGTCATTATCAAACTCGTCCCAGGAATTATAGTCATCGGCGAAAAAAACCAAATTCAGTCCGCGCGGATGAACTGCTTGGGGATTATGATAGAAATCCGTTTTTTTGACTTCTTGCGAACTCGCAGGATTTGCCGGAACTAAAAAATCATTTTTAGCATTATGCCGGAAACTAAAAAAGTAAACTATTCCCAGTGCTAAAATGATCGCGGAAAGAAAAATCAGCAATTTAAATCGGCCCTTTTCTGTTGTAGGATTTGGTTTTTTTGTGTCTGCAAACGTCTTGTCATCGGTTATTTTTAAAACAGATCCTTTTCTTCCAAAAAAATACCAAAAAAGAGCAGCCAGCAAACTGCTGTTTAGGATGACCACGCAAATAATGACGAGAATTAACTTAATATCCATAGCGGTCTATTTTTTTATCAGATCCAGTTCGCCTAAGTCTTTTTCCGAATTGGCCTCGAGAAAAAAAGCTGGGGCATCGCCTTTCAGGCGGTAAGTATTGTCCTCGGGAAGCACCTCGGCGTAGTAACGGCCGGAATTCAAAGAAATCTCTATTTTTCCACTTTTATCCGTCTTGGTTTCAAAAATCTTTTCGCCTACCGCGATGAATTTTATGCGCACGGAAAAATCCGGAGCTTTTTCGGTGTCCGCCAAAAGAATTTTCGCCCTGATTACTCCGGGGGCAATCGCCGGATCAAAAGCCGGCGCGCTTGGCTCTGCTTGGGCGGCGGCAACTTGTTCATTTCTGGCTTTCGTCTCAGCATCAATTTTTGTGAGTTCCGCCAAGTCTTTTTGTTCTTGGCTCTGATAATCCACAATTTTTGTTTCTTGCGCTTGGTAGGCGGGATTATTGGAAAACAATTCCTCTCCATAGGAAGTTAGTTTGACAATAGTGTAGGGAGAAAAAACGATCGCCAGGATAATCAAGGGGAAAATTATGAACGTGATTTTTTTGTTTGGCATAGATTTTTTTTGTTAGGAATAATTAGTTTTCTAGTTTGACACCTGAAAAATTTGACTTACACTCAATTGCAACACATAACATGGTTACCGGTAGCACAAGAGCTAGCTGATTGTACGGCAGAATTTGGATAAATCATCGTTCCATAATAACTACCTGAATTAGTTGTCCAGTTCCAACAGTCGCTATTAGTTGTGTTATTGCCTCCATTATTAGAATGGTTATCCACCCAACCGCCACTGGCAATAACTGTATACCCCAATGTGAAATTATATATTCGTCCAATATACTCCGTTTGCGTACACATATGATAACCGGTAGCACAGGCTGTGGATGCACTTGCACCATCAGGTGTCCCCGTTGTTAAATAATAATAGCTTCTCATATTGCTCTGAACATACTTTATCGCCGCAAACAAAGTCGAACTCATCGAAGCCGCATCCGCATTCGTGCCGATCCTTGAAAGAATCGTCGTTTGATTAGCCGCTGTTGCGTCGCCAAAAGCGGATGAATCAAAACCATCTAATTTATCAGCATTCAAGGCATAGCCAACTTTCACCGGTGAGCCATGATTGGAAGTTATGTACCAATACGTACCATCCCAAGCATTAGAGATATAATAGGATCCCGGATGAGAGGTGGACCAAAGATAGGTGGAATAAGTTGATGTTGTGGCAGTAGTAGCTGTTGTGGCAGTAGTAGCGCTTGTCGCATTGCCTGATAAAGCACCGGAAAAGGTAGGCGCGGTCACGGTGCCGGTGCCATAGATTGGACCCTGAAAATACCCGGCGTAAGCTGACCCAGTTGCCAATAAACCATATCCTCCCGTACCGTTAGCATGGATTGTCCAGTCCGCAGCGGATTGAGTGACCTGAAGTTTATAGGAAGCAGCGGACGTATCACCTATTTTTACATTCCCATATGCCATAATAGTTCCTCCTGAGTTACCGATTCTTGTCGGACCCGAGCCGTCTTGGTTGTAATAACAGGAGCCTCCATTGTTGCAATAAAACTGGTTTGAATCTTGTATTGTGCTTGAGTCATTAGTGACACGGAAAGATGTACCGTATACAGTACTAGAAAATGAAGAGTAACTTGCATAGTTACCACTATCAAGCATCTTTCTCCACGCTCTCAATGTCCCTGCCGTAGCCTGACGCACATAAACATTGTCATCACTATATTGACCAACAATCTGAATACCATAACCACCAGAATAGTGCATTGATTGAAAACCCTGCACATGAGACAAGCCCGACGGATAACCTGTTCCACCCCACACATCAATGAACCCAGCCCGCCCGTTAGTGAAAACTTCATCCGGCCCTTGAGCGTTGCGCCCCATCGCACCCGTGTCATAGGTAGGATTCGCACCATCCGCTCCATAAGGATCACCATGATTGTAATGCTGAAGCCTAAGGCCATTAATCGTAGTTGTTACATTGGTGGCGGTTGCCGCATTACCACTTATGTTAACCTGCGGATTCGCTGCAGAGTATACACGATTGCCTACATCATATAACCCGGAAGCATTTAAAGAAGTATTAGAATAAAGCCCCCAAGTGGTACTCCCAGCTAAATAATATGAGGCGTTTGTTCCCGATCCTTGACCAGATTGATAACCGGGATAAATATACTGCGCAGTGCCTTGGGTCACGGTACCGTTTAAATATACGCCCGCTGAATTACCAACGTTCGTTACTCCGGTACCTGACCAGTTGAGATAACAGGCAGATGCACTGTTGCAATAAAACTGATTACTGTTCATGCGGGAAAGAGCCCCGGCAGTGCTGATAATCTCACCGCTTAAATTCACATTTGCAAATGTCGGACTTGATGTCGTTAATACTGCCTGATTTAAATAAGCAGAAAGATAGGTACTTCTTACACCAAGATAAATATCATTATTTGCCCAAAAGTTATAGGCTGCCCAACCCTTCGTTCCATAGGCACCAGCATCATTATAAAGATACACCCAATCACCAGATTGCAGAAACTTCATATCCGTTCCAAGCCAAAGAGTAGCGCCCGCAATATCTAATGTCCCAGTTAAGGCAGCGGCAGAACTAATTGTCTGACCATTAATGAGGCCAGAAGTGATTGTGTTTGCTCCAAGATTAAGAGCGCCACTTGAAGTAATTGCACCAGAATTAAATGTCCCTGCTATTTGCATATTACCAGTTGTAACTTCTATTGCGGCTTTTGGTGCAACGCCTGTAGCACCCCAGACAAATCCTCTTCCTGCCGTAGCATCCATTTGGGTTTTAATACTATAAGTTGTAACTGGACCATAATAATAATCAGCAGCAGCTCCCATGGAAATTTTGTAATTTGTACAATCAGTCCAGAAACAAAGGCCATTGCCACTAGCGGCTGAAACCTTATAATATGGTGCTGTTACATCAGTAGAGACCGCCACGGTGCCCGTAAAATTCGCCGCGGAGGAAATTGTTTGACCATTAATGAGACCGGAAGTGATGGTGTTGGCTCCCATTGCCAGCGCTCCCGAAAGAGTAAGCGAGGTCAATGTTCCCACAGAAGTTATGTTGGGCTGAGCCGCTGTTGTTACTGTCGCCGCAGTTCCGGTTGTATTTTGATTTAGCGTTGGAAAATCCCCCGCCACAGCAATGCTTGGCACGCCTGTTCCGGTAGTATTTTTGAGAATTCCAGTACCCAAACCGGACATCAATGTGCCATTAATTTTAACCACCGTGAGGGCGGTTGCTCCCGTGGCATCTCCAGTATGCGTAGCATTAGTGACTAGGCCAGAGTAGAGTGTGTTGACGGCATTGTCTCCGGTGTTGCTTCCACTAAAAGAGAGATTTGGAACGTTGCCTAGGCCAACCATCGTGGCAGTAACACCCGAAACTGTGCCAGTAAAAGTGGGACTGGTAAACATTGTTGCTTTGCTTTCATTGGTGACATTTCCTAAACCAATTTCACTGGCAGTATAAGTCGGTTTAGTAGCCGCCTTTGCCCAGGCATAAATAGTGGGATCGGTTTCGCTGAAGCTATTTGAGCTCCAGCTTGGCACCCCACTAGAAACGGTAAGAATTTTACCTTCCGCCCCAATCGCTAATTTAGAAAGCGTCGTACCGGAAGCGTAGTAGAGAATGTCGCCACTGGTATAGCTGGAAATTCCCGTGCCACCATTGGGAACAGTTAGGGCAAGCGTTAAGTTTAGATTGTTGAAAGTGGGCGTATCGGTCGTTTGAACATTTTGATTCATAGCATACAGTTCGTATTGGCCTTGACCGGTACTGAGTGTGGCGAAAGTCGGACCACTGGTGGTGGTGATATTTTGAATCGTGTCGAGGGTGGTACCACCGGTCAGTTTGAAATTGGTGACACTGTAGTTTAAACTGGCTGTGTTCGTGGTAAGGTTGAGTGGCGCCGTCCAACTATCGGCTCTGTTTGTGTAAGCCGTGTTCCAGTTAGTGGAAGTGCCACCAGTTGTAGTAATCACTCCAGAACCCATATCCAGTGCCGTGCCGGGAGCAGTCGTGCCGATACCGAGGCGGTGATTAGTTGAGTCGAGGTAAAGTGTGCCACTATCAAAGTTCAGCGAGTAGTGATTGATGGTGGGGTCAATGGTCAGATTAGCGTCTAAGGTCATGGCATTTTTCATCTCGCTAAAGTCAATCGAGTTAGCTTGGATGATGCCGGTTTCACCGGAGACCGCTCCCCAGTAAGCAGAGTGGTTCCTTGGCCGGTGATGAGGTCTCCTCTTTGCACTGTTCCTGGATTGGTGTCGGAGTGAGAAATGGACAGCAAGGGATGGGCGACAGCGGTCACAGCGGAAGCCCAAGATGGTGCGCCACTGGAAAGAACCAGAATTTGACCATCGGAGCCTTTGGCTAGTTTGGAAAGCGTGGTGCCGGAAGCATAGTAGAGAATGTCGCCGGTAGTGTAGGAGTTTAGTCCCGTGCCTCCGTTGGCCGTGGTTAGTTGATTGGTAAGCGTGAGGCTACTAAAGGTTGGGCTATCGGTGGTGCGGACATTTTGATCCATGGCATACAGTTCATATTGACCTTGGCCGGTGCTGATGGAAGCGAAAGTGGGAGTGCTCGTTACCGCGATGGATTGAGGTAAACTTAAAGTAATAATTCCTGTAGCGGCCGTGGCGTTGATTTGATTGGTAGTACCGGAAAGATTAGTTACGCCGGCATTGGTGATCGTCACTACTCCCGCGCCATTGCTCACCGTGATGCCGGTGCCTTGGGTGAGGGTGGAGAGCGTTAAGTTATTGAAAGTTGGGCCATCGGTTGTTCTCACATTTTGATCCATGGCATACAGTTCATATTGTCCTTGACCGGTGCTGATTGTCGCAAAGGTGGGTGTGCTGGTTACCGCAATGGATTGAGGCAGACTAAGTGTGATACTGCCGGTGGCGGCAGTGGCATTAATTTGGTCAGTCGTGCCAGTGAGATTAGTCACGCCGGCATTAGCAATGGTGATTGTTCCCGCGCCATTACTGACTGTGATGCCAGTGCCTTGAGTAAGTGTGGAGAGAGCATATCCAGTGCCATTGCCAATGAGGAGTTGTCCAATACTGGGAGTGGTAGTGAGACCGGTGCCACCGTTTCCAATCGCCACGGTAGTACCATTCCAAATTCCCGTCGTAATCGTACCGAGGGTAGTGATGTTGGTTGTGCCTGCCCAAGTGGAAAGGGCAGTATTTTCCACACTGCCAAGATTGATGTCGGTTTTAGTTAAAGTATACCAAGCGCTGTCTGTGCCGTCCGAGCGCAAAAATTGTCCACTGGTTCCAAGTGCCAAGCGACTCCAGGTAGTTGTTGCTCCTTGTCCAGTGATCAAATCCCCTCTTTGCACTGTGGCCGGAGTGGTGTCAGGATGCTGCCCCGATAAGAGGCTATGCGAAGTCGCCGGAGCAGTGCCACTCCAAGCCGGCACACCGTCTTTGACGATGAGCATATAGCCTTCTGTGCCGATGGGCAAATTAGTCATCGCACTGCCGGAATCGTAGTAAAGCATATCCCCGGCGGTATAGCTGGTTAGTCCTAGGCCGCCATAAGTCGTTGCCAGTGTACCCTGAATGTCACTGGCTAGATTAATTTTTTTGATACTCAGGCTTTGGCCGGAAATGGAAATGAAACTGGCACCGCTGACAGTTAGTGTTTTCAGGCGTTTATCATTGCCCAGCACTAATTGATTAGTGCCGGTGCCGGTGGGGAGACTACTGATGTCAATTTGACCGCTGGCGTCAAGGGCGACGATGTCACCGGTATTTGTGCCCACCTTTTTGCCATTAAGGAGCAGTGCATTAGCGGAA
>JAPLXG010000013.1 GCA_026396175.1 Candidatus Moraniibacteriota bacterium
TTGCCGATTTTAATATTTTCCGGATATTTTTCGGCGTAAGATTTTAGTAAATCATACGTCCTGTCTTTCGATCCATCGTCCACCATGCAAATCTCAAATTCTTTTAATTCTAAATCTAAAATTGAACTTATGGTATCATTAAGGGTTTTTTCGCAGTTATAGCATGGAATGATAAAAGAAATTTTCATTTTTTTTATGACTTACGCACTTATGCCATTCGCGACATTCGAGTGTTTATTCGCAAATTAGAGTCGCCTATTTAGCTTCTATAGCGACACTAATACTCGAATTTACACTCTAATGACCCTAATACGGTCCAAACGCGTATGTCTTGTTTTTCTAAATCAACCTGGTTAAATTATTTTCAAAAATCTGCTCCCAATTAAATGCCCCAGCATAGGCAATAGCATTTCCGCGGTATTCACTTAGAGTTTTTTCGTCTCGCAAAAGTGCAATCACTTTTTGGGCAATTTCATTCTTGTCCTGACTGATAATATATCCGCACCGCCTTTCCTCGATTTCTTTCGCATTATGCGCCACGTCAGAAAGCAAAATTGGCAAACCACCCGCCAGATAGGCTTTGATTTTTCCCGGATCAGAAAAATAAGTAAAGCTTAACATGCCCTTTTTCTCATACTTTTCATACATCGCAACAGCACAGGCGCATTTGGAAAGCATTTTTTCCACATCACTGTGTTTTTCCACATAACCCACAAACTCAATACTTTTTTCGACACCCAAATTTTTCGCCTGTTCTTTAAGTTTTTTCAAATATTCCCCACCACCGATTACTAAAAATTTAAAATCTGGTATTTTTTCGGAAATTGCGGGAACTGCATCGATAACATACTGCACCCCTTGCTTTTCCAGAATATGCCCCATAAAGACCAGCGTATGCTTTTCAATTTGCGAAAAATCCAAACGCGGAAAACGTAAAAACCAAATGCCGATTGGTACTGTTATCTGATTCCCTCCAGAAAAATTAAAGTATTCTTTTCTTGCTTCTTCCATTCTTGGCGATAAATTCCAAGTTTCATCAGCGTGTCGCACGCAAAATTGATCAAGCTTGTGGTAAAAATAGTTCAGAATTTTAATATCAAACCGCTTGGGGTTATAGTCAATGACATAGTAGACTACTTTTTTAGTTTTGCCGAAAAAGCGCAGAACGATGCCAGAAAAAGCATTGATATTATCACAACCAACATAGAGATTGCTTTTGGGCATTTTTCTCCAGGTCCAAAAGATATTAAGCCAAATATCTATCGAATAAACCCAAAGAGCAAAATTCTTTTTGATTTTGCGATATTTTTCTTCTTTAAGTTCTCCTTTTTCATAGACCCCATAGCCGGAACCGGACAAATTCTCATCCCAAAAGAGCGGATGTCCAATAAAAAGCAACTTCCCAATTTTTTTCGAAAGCAAATACTCCCGCAAATCCTGAGCAGGACCAGTGGTGTAGATATGCGTAGCAATAATAATTTTTTTATTTTCTAAATCTAACATCGAGTTTCTATATTAAAACCAAAAACATATAACTACTGCTTCCAATTCTCCCGACTCATTTCCGCCTGAGAAAAGATTCCCACGAATTTTCCCCAGGTGTAGACGATGAGCGTCACCCAGCAAGCCGGAATGTGAAAAAACCAAGCCGGATCTTTCTTGCGCGAATAACCGATCAATGCTTGGATAAGCAAAGGAAAAATCAAAATCGTATAGAGCAAAAACTGCAAAAGTCCGAGAGAGGCTTCGCCGCCGATTTCGAATTTGCTCCAATCAAAAACGCGCGACTTGTTTTTTTTGTGAAAGGTGTAATCTCTGATCCGTCTTTTTTGTTTTCTGATAAATTTGCCAAAATTGGCTTCGCAAAAAGTGTGGATGATGCCGACTTTCACCTTGGCGATGTGCACAAAACCTTTTTCGGAAATTTCTTTGGCAATCACGTCAATGTCGAAAAGATATTTTCCCGTGTTGATACTTTTTAGAAAATTAGTGCGAAAAATTGTCCCATTCGCTCCGACTGTCGGGATTCCTTTTTTGGTCAGTTTTATCCTGAGATATCCGCCTAAATCTTTTTCTTCGTGCGGGACTTCCGTCCATTTTTTGGTCAGATAATTCCAGCGGTCATAGTTGCCCAAAAAGAGACAAACCGGATCATTCATCCCGATGAGCGCACAGTAGCGTTCGATATATCCTCCCTCACGGCGCCAGGTGTATTTGATCGGTTCAGCTAACATAATTTCCGCGTCCATAAAAGGCGCGACCATTTTTCTCAGCCACCCACTATCTGGCAAAAAATTATCCGAATCCAAGGTCAATGCCAATTCATTTTTTGCCTCACGCAGAGCCACAGCTTTCCCTGACTCAGCAGTTTTTAGCGGATTAGCAAAAACTTTTCCGCCATATTTATTAATAATTGAGATTGTTGAATCAGTTGATCCGCCATCTCCCACGATTAACTCAATTTTATCCTTGGGATAATCTTGCAGAGCCAAGCAACTGAGACATTCTTCCAGTGTTGCCTCCGCATTGAGCGTTGCCATATAGACACTGATTGAAGGTAGATTATTTTCCATTCTTCTTTTGTTTTTCCAATTATTGTTTATACCCGTTCGGATGCCCCGTGTACCATTTTTTCAAGCTTTCCACACTCTCAGCGATACTTTTTTTCGGTCGCCATTTGAGCACTTTTTGCGCTTTTTGGGGATTAGCAAAAATATTGGCATATTCCCCTTTTCTTGCCGGCGCTTTTTTCTTTTTTAATTTTACCCCAAAGTTTTTTTCTACCTCACTCACAATCTCTTTAACTGAATAGCCTTTGCCATTACCCAAATTAAACACATCGCTTTTTCCGTTTTTTTCCAAATATTCGTAGGCAGCGAAATGCGCCTCCACCAAATCTTCCACGTCGATATAATCGCGGATTGGCGTACCATCAGGCGTTTTCACTTTGGCACAAGTGAAAGCAAAAGGCTCAATTCCCATCGCCCCGCGCACAGCATTTTGCATCAAAAGTTGGGATGGTTTTTTGCTATCGCCAATTATTCCAGACATTGCGGCACCACAAATATTGAAATAGCGCAAAATCACATGCCGGATTCCGGCTGACTCATACCAGGGCAGTATTTTTTCCACTAGCAACTTTGACGCGCCATAGGGATTAATTGGATCTTGCGGATGCGCTTCATCAACTGGCAAATATTTTGTCTCGCCATAAGTTGCACAAGTGGAAGAAAAAATAATTTTTCCGACATTACGCCTCTTCATTGCCTCGAAAAGATTAAGGCTTCCCACGACATTATTTTCAAAATATAACCCCGGATTTTCCATTGACTCGTTCACAAGACAAAGCGCCGCAAAATGGATTACCGCATCAATCTGATGCACGCGAAAAACTTTTTCAATGTCCGCCTTGTTTCGCAAATCGCCTTTAATAAAGTCCAGTTTGCCAATTTTTTTGAGAATGTTCAGCGGTTCCTTGAAGCCACGCGACAAATTATCAAAAACTACCACTCTATAGCCTTTTTCCAAAAACAACTTGACCGCGTGGCTACCGATATACCCCGCACCACCTGTGATTAGAATTTTCTTTTGCATACGCTTACTGAGTTAAGACTTACGCAATCGCCTAAAAATTGTTCCGCACCCGTTTCTCACTTAAGATAAAAAATCTCTATTAAACTAGCACCGGGCGGATTAAAATTAAAAAAGGTCACTTTTAGGAATAATTTTTAGGTGATTGCGTAAGTCCCGTGAATAAAAAGCCGACTGATTAGCAATTTTCTTTTTTCGCTTTCGAAAAATCAATCATTTTTCCCAGCCACTTCCAGCCAGTTATAAACAAAAATTTGATATCAGCAAAATTGCGAATCGAAATTAGCTTTCTCCAAATGAATTGCGGACTAGCGAAAGATTTATATAGCCCCTGCACTAAATCTTTTGCTTCCTGCGAGCTGATTTGCGATTTCATCACCATTTCTCTTTGATCGTAATGTGCATAATCTTCGGTTAGTAGCAGATTATTTTCCAAGCAATATTTATGCAGTGGCGTGCCGGGATAGGGAATTATGATCGTGCCTTGCAATGTGTCGACATAACCTTTTTTGAAAAGTTTTTTCGCGAGGGTAATCGTCCGCTCAGCCATCTCTTTCGTTTCCCAGGGATAACCGATCATCGCCGTGATGTGCGGCTCAAGACCGGCGTCTTTGCAAAGTTTCAGTCCCGGCTCAATTTCTTCCACTTTGAGATTCTTGTCAATCCGATCGAGCGTTTCTTGATTGGCCGACTCAAGCCCAAACAGCACAAAACGAAAACCGGCTTTTTTCATCAGTTTCCAAATTTTTTGGTCGCGAATCCCGGTAATGCGCATATTGCAACTCATCGTGATTTTTTTGTTGTACCCACGCTTAATCATCCCAGTGCAAAATTCTTCGAGCCACGGCCCGATCGGCAACGAGCCGGAATCTTCCATAATTTCGCGCGCACCGAGTTTGATTAAATTTTCTACTTCATCAAGTGCTTTTACGGCTGACATCGTGCGGAAGTTTTTTCCGGGAAACATCGTCGTCCAAGAACAAAAAGTGCATCTCCCCCACCAACAGTCCCGCCCGCTCATCATGTACGCCCCGGGGGTATATTTGAAATTGCCATTTTTGTAGGCGTAGAGTTTCCATTTGGTCAGCTCGCGATCAATTAGTGGCAAATCATTCAAATCGTGCTTCGACAAATCCGCTGGTCCGGAATTGGCAGTTTTTCCTTCGCCATTGCGAAACCAAAACCCGCCTTCCAAAACTTCCCCACTTTTTAAATGATTAGTCAGATTCAAGAGCATAAAATCATAATCGCCGCTGGCAATCACAAAATCTGCCAGTGAATTTTGCATTGATTCCTCGGGAAAAGCGGTTGCATGATCGCCCATCAACACTATTTTTGTTTTGGGCAATTCTTCTTTGAGCTCAGCTATAATCTCCCAGTGCATTTTGACCACCGGGGTTTTTGTTTCGATGGCAATGAGATCTGGCTTTTCTTTGATGATTCTCGCTTTCCAGGATTCATAACTAAGCCCTTCGGCGATGCCTTCATCCCAAAACACGTCGTAGCCATTCTTTTTCAACAGTGTGGCCGCATAGGCGGGAATGACGGGATAGATATAGGTCGGAGTGTTGAACCATTGAAACTGGCGATTTTGGCCAAGACAAGCAACGCCCTTGGCGGATTTTAAGGGTGGATAAGAAATAGCGATTTTCATAGAATTATCTGCCTAAGCGGCTATTTAATTTTTTAGTAAAAAAGAATCCTTGGATAAACCTGATCCCATACCAAATGTGAAAAGAAATGAGATATGGAATCGTGGCGACGCTGACCAAAAAACTTTTTGTTTTTTGCATCAAAGAAAAAGTTGAATAGAGCACGGCGGTGGCATATAGCCCCAATCCTCCCAGATATAGTTCGTGAATAATCGGCGGAAAAAAGAAAATGAACAAACCCAAAAACAAATACAGCACAAAAAGAGACGGCACAAAATAGAAAGTGCTAAATTTTCTGGAAGTGGCGGGGAAAACTTTGGCAAAAAATCCGCGATGAATGCCGTAATTGCCAACTTGTTTCAAGTGCCTCCAGAACCCGGATCTTCGGTGATGATAAACAACCATATCGGGAATGTAGAGAATCTTTTTTTTCAACTTATCGATAATATCCAAGCAAAGTTTTGTATCTTCTCCCGGCCAATAGGAAGAATCAAACCCACCCGACTTTTCAAATGCTTCTTTTTTGACGATAAAATTGACCGTGGGCCAATCTTCGATTTCTTGCACTTTTTTCCCCGACCAATAGCGAATCACCGCTTTCCCTGATAGTGGCGACATAAACATCGCTCCGGAAACTTTCTGCCAAAAAGAATCATCCGGAGGGGTTATTTGTGGACCGCCGATGGCAGCCACTTTATCATTTTCCAAATACTTCTCAGCAATATTCAGCCAGTTTTCGTCAGGATAGGCATCGTCATCAGTAAACGCTAAATATTTCCCTTTGGCATATTTCAGCGCTTCATCTCTTTTTATCGCCGGGCTAACGTGCCCCAGCGGAATAATTCGCACGCCAAACTCTTTTTCAAATTCCGGATTAGCTTCATTGGCAAATATCAAAATTTCAAAATTTTTCTTGGGAAAAGCGTTGAATTTTTGGCAAGTTTCTCGCAAGTAGTCATTCACTTCCATAATGGGAATGACGATAGAAAACAGAATTTCGTTATCATTGTTTGAATCACTCATTTGTTTGGTGTGTTTTTGACTGCTTGGATTATCCCTACCTTAGACTCCCTAATTTTACCATTTTTCCAAAAACCAGACAATTGCTTAAAGCTATAATTCGATACTTTTGAAATAGGCAATCGTTTTTTGGAGGCCCGCTTCCAGCTGAATAGTCGGCTCCCAGTCTAATTCTTTTTTGGCGAGAGTGATGTCCGGCTTTCTTTGTTTTGGATCATCTTGCGGCAAATCTTTGAAAATAATTTTACTGGTACTTTCCGGAATCATGGCAATCACCTTTTCCGCCAATTCCTTGATGGTAAATTCAATCGGATTGCCGATATTGACCGGTCCGACAAAACCGTTTTCGTTATTCATCATTTTTATCATTCCTGAAATCAAATCATCAACATATTGGAAACTGCGCGTTTGTGATCCATCGCCATAAATCGTAATGTCCTCATTTTTGAGCGCTTGGACGATAAAATTGGAAACAACCCGTCCATCATGTGGATGCATATTTGGTCCATAAGTATTGAAAATCCGAATAACCCGGATGTCTACTCTATTTTGACGATAATAATCGAAAAACAAAGTTTCCGCGCAACGCTTGCCTTCGTCATAACAAGAGCGGATGCCAATCGGATTTACTCGTCCCCAATAACTTTCCACTTGCGGATGCACTTCCGGATCACCATAGACTTCTGAGGTAGAGGCTTGCAAAATGCGCGCTTTCGTTCTCTTGGCAAGTCCCAACATATTGATTGCGCCATGCACGGAAGTTTTAGTCGTCTGCACCGGATCGAATTGATAGTGAATTGGTGAGGCCGGACAAGCTAAATTATATATCTGATCAACTTCGACATAGAGCGGAAAAGTCACATCGTGACGCATAAGTTCGAACTTTTTATTCTCCAGAAGCTCTAGAATATTATTTTTATTCCCAGTGAAAAAATTATCCACGCAGATTACTTCATTTCCTTCTGCTAGAAGTTTCCGACAAAGATGCGAACCGATAAACCCCGCGCCACCTGTCACTAGAATTTTTTTAGAGGTACCGGTAAGTTTCTTGATTTTATTTTTGGTCAGGTGGTGAGGGGCAAGCCCCGCACCACTAGCAACTAGAATTTTTTTTGGCATAAATTTTATAAATGATTAAAATGTTTATTCAAATTTTACTCTTGCTCTTTTTTTGAGATATTTTTCATAGTTTTCCGGACTATTGATGTAGTAAATATCAAAATTATGTTTTATCCGATAAATTATCGAGTAGGATTTTATGGGTGTATCATCCACAACCACATCAGTGATTAAATGAAAAAAAGCTCCCAGAGCTAAAGCCAATAAAATTGTCTCTATGTATTTATTTTTAAACAAAAACACCAACAGCACTAGAATAATAACATATTCCCAACCATGGAACAAAACATAGATTTTACCTGATTTCAAGAATTGATAACCGTCTCGAAAATAATGCCAATTCCAGTGCCAACCAAAAACTAAATAATAATCGATAAAATGATCCAAATCGATGAGAAACCCACCAATGAGGCCAAGGATTACCGCCAGGCGCGGTTTTTTCCAAATTCGCCAAACAATCAGCCCGGCGAATAGACTCAAAAAAAGATGAATGGAAAGATGTAATGGCAAAGATAGGTTCATATGAGAAACTAAAAAAAATTTACTTCTTAAGCATAATATATTAAGATTAAAAGCACAATGGCACTTACCTCCGACCAAAAACATTATATCAAGAAAAATTGGGAAGCGCGTCCGCTGGAGGAAATCGCATCTAGTTTGAGTTTGCCAGAAAAAGTTATCCGAAAATATCTCAAAAAACATTTGCCGGAAAAAAAGTACCAAAAGCTAGTTGGCCAAGCTGTTCCAAAAGAAACCCCACCATCACTGGAAAATGCTGGCTTTGATTTGCAGCAATTTTTATCGGAAAATATCAATTATTTTGTCCTGTTTTTTATTCTGATTTTTATTGTCTATCTCAACTCTTTTGACAATGCCTTTGTTTCTGATGATATTTGGGGAGAGGACCAAAAAGCGCTTATGCGAAATTTTTTCAACTTACTCCAGCCCTTCTACTGGGGTTCGTTTTTGCATTTTATCCTGTTTAACACGGGACTAACAAGCCCATTCTATTTCCGTGCGATAAACATTATTTTTCATTTCGGATCAACTTGCCTTATCTTTATTATTTTAAACATCCTGACCAAGAAAAAACCACTCGCCCTTTTCGCCGCTTTACTTTTCGCTGTTCACCCAATTCTGATCGAAGCCGTCGGCTGGATTTCTGGCCGACCCTACAGCCAATCTGCCTTCTTCTTCCTAGCTTCTTTCTTATCCTACCTTCTTTCTTTTAGACCGGAAAGAAACGGCCGACGGCTGATGATCATTTCTGGCGTATGCTTTTTTCTTTCCGTCATCTCTTCAGAAAAAGCCGTAGCTCTTTTTGCTATTTTTCCTCTCTACGAACTGGCTTTCGGTGATTTGAAAAGAAATTGGAAAAAGTTTTTGCCTTTTTTCGTCATCGCAGTCATCTTAGCGATAGCATACTTGAGCAGAATCGGACAAAGGATATCCGACTTGAATACGACTTATTATGGCGACGGTGGTGGTTTTTATAACCCGCTTGTCCAAATTCCCATTGCAATCAGCTCTTATCTTGGTTTGATTTTCTGGCCCGCCGGACTCACACTCTACCACACAGAAATGAGCTTTGGCACCGGAATTTATGTGCTATGCCTTCTAATTTTTCTACTTTTTGCTGGTTTAATTTATTACGGCTGGAAGAAAAATAGATTCATTTTTTTCTGGCTCACTTTCTTTTTCATCTCCCTCACTCCTACCCTCACCCCGCTTAAGGTTTCTTGGATCGTCGCCGAACGCTACGCATACATCGGGATATTGGGCGTTATCGCCGCCTTCGCCTATTTTTTCAACTGGCTGCAAGAAAAATTTCCCGCCAAAAAAACTTGGCCCTATGTTATTTTTACGCTGATTATTTTAACTTTATCCGTCCGCACAATTGTGCGTAATGTCGATTGGGATAATGAGGACAATCTTTGGATTGCGACAGAAAAAACTTCTCCTTCTGGCCACGTCATTCACAACAATATGGGCGATGTTTATGCCCGCCGGAAAGATTACGACCAGGCGATTTTGGAATTCAAAAAAGCCATCGAAATTAATCCACGCTACGCCGATGCCTATCACAATATGGCTAACACTTATGAAGCGTTGGGAAAAACTAATGAAGCCATCGCCAATTACCAAAAAGCGCTGGAACTCAATCCAAAGCTTTGGCAATCCGATCAAAATTTAGCCACAATTTATTTCAAACAAGGCAACTTTCCGCGTGCAGACGAAGCAATCAAAAAAGCCCTCGAAATTAATCCGACGGATTCTAGTTTGCAAGATAATTTGAAAATGATTGAAAGCAAATTGTAAGTCTAAGCTAAGTAACTGCTATCAGAGATTGTTGCTTGCTTGCCCGCCGGATCCGCCAGCTGGCGGAGTAGGCAGGTTTCTTGTTTCTTGTTTCTTGCCTCCGGCCTACCACCCTTTCTCTTCCAACGCCTTCTCTGCCGCATTTCGTTGCGCTTCTTGTTTGGAGAGTCCTTCTCCTTTTGCTACCATATCTTCGCCGACATAGGCGCCAACGACAAATTTCTTGTCATGATCCGGCCCCGTTTCATCCAAAACGCGATAAGACGGTGTGAGACCGGCTCTTTCTTGCGCTTCTTCTTGGAAACGACTCTTAGCATCAAGATATAATTTTTTCTCAATAATATTGGGCAGCTTAGTCACGACGTGTTTCAAAATAAACTTTTTGCAGGCATCGTAGCCTTTGGTTTTTTGGTCAAGATAAATTGCTCCGGTAATCGCTTCGAAGGCATTGGCCAGGAGATATTGTCGCGCTCGTCCCCGATCTTTCGCTTCGCCGCGACTCATCATCAAATATTCTTCCACGCCGATTTCCGTGGAAATTGTGGCGAGCATCTCTCCGTTCACCAGCGCCGCGCGCCAGTTGGTCATTTCGCCTTCCGGATTATTGGGATAATTATTATAGAGATATTCTGTCACGACCAGCTCAAGAACTGCATCACCCAAAAATTCCAAGCGTTCATTGTGCTCCAGCTTATATTCTCGATGCTCGTTTAAATAGGACCGGTGAGTGACGGCTTGTTGCAAAAGATCCAAATTATTAAATTTTACCCCCACCTTTTTCGCTAATTGCTCAATCACTGAAATAGAATTTTCAATTTCTAATTTCTAATTTCTAAACAATGCTTAATTTCTCAATGACTAAATTTCTAAATTAAAAAATTGAATCATTGAAAATTGTTTTAAAATTGAAAATTGAAAATTGAAAATTGAAAAAAATAATTAACCTGCTTTTTCTTCCTGAGACTTTTCGGTCTTTTTATTCTTATTAGACTTCTTTTTCTTCGTCGTATCATCCTTCATCGGCTCGCCCAGCTCACGGTAAATCGTACCGAGCACTCCATTGACAAATCGTCCCGAAGCTTCCCCGCCAAAAGATTTAGCCAGTTCGATTGCTTCGTTGATTGCTACTTTCGGTGGCACTTCTTCATAGTTGCCAAAAAGTAGCTCACATATTCCCAAACGCAAGATATTACGATCGACCAAGGTCACTTGATCGAGCGGCCACTCCGGCGCGCATTTTTCAATCAAAGGATCAATCTTGTCTTGATTGTCCAAGGTCGTTTTCACGAGCAGTTCCACGAAAGAATAATCATCCATCCCCGGAGCAAATTCCTTGATATTTTTTTGCATAATCTCAGCCATCATCTCCTTTTTTCCACCCTTAAAATCCCACTCGTAGAGAGATTGCATCGCTATTGACCGTGATAGGTGCCTGTTCGCCATTAACTTATTTGTTGAAATAAAATTAATTCGGATGTGCGCATTCGCCTGCCTGCCGGTAGGCAGGTAGCGCGCTTTTCGCATACTTATTTCTTCTTCGCCTTACGAGCCAATTTCTTGGTCGTATCAATCACTTCTTTGCCCTTATATTGGCCACAATTACTGCAAACAATATGGGCTTCGATCTTAGTTTTACAATTCGAACATTCCACTAAAGTTTTCGGTTTTAGCTTGTAGAACACTCGGGCTCTGTCTCTTCGGGCCTTAGTATGGCGTTTTCTTGCTACTGGCATAGTTTAAAATATAATAGTTAATCTATTGCGTAATATATCATCAATATTGCTATTTGGCAAATGACATAGTTTTTTCAAAAAACTATGTCATCCTGAGCGAAGTCCCGAGTACTCTCGGGACGAAGTCGAAGGATCTACTCGCGAACATCGTCAGTTTTGTCTATAAAAAAATTAAATTTGGGATGACAAAACACTATTTTTCTACTGGAACGACGCTGGTTATAACCACATCCTCCACCGGTCGATCAGGCGTTGTCGTTTTGACATTCTCAATCTTCAGTGCCGTATCCAGTCCACTCACCACCTCACCAAAAACCGTATAATTCGGATCCAACATCGCTGAAGGATTAGCCGTCACGATGAAAAACTGACTACCATTAGTGTTCGGTCCGGAATTAGCCATCGCAAGTGTCCCTTGCGGATATTTTTCCGTTCCTGTGAGTTCGTCTTTGAATTTATACCCGGGTCCGCCAGATCCCCAACTGCTCTTCATCGCAGAATTCTTAGAAAGCGGATCTCCAGCTTGAATCATAAAACCCTTGATGACGCGATGGAATTTCGTGTTCTCATAAAATTTCAGTTGGGCTAGTTGCAAAAAATTAGTCACGGTCAGTGGCGTGGCTGTACCATTGAATTTAACCTTAATGTCCCCCAGGCTGGTTTTAATCGTGGCAAAAGGATATTTTTTGATCAAATCCTGACTGATCACTGGCGCTTTTGGTGCATTTGAACTCATATTATTTGATTCGTTTAATGAATTATTTAAATTAGCATTTTCCTGATCCGTGGACTTGGCGATACTATCCTGTGCTTTTTTAGGAACGCCAAGTAGACCACTCGCCACTCCGGATTTGTCTGCGCTGTTATCGCTAGCGCAACCGGAAAAAAGAATAAGCGCTATAAACAAGCCAGCCACACTAAGAATTTTTTTTGTTTGCATACTGATGATAATATAAAAAAGCTAAGACGCAGCTTTCTTTAAAAAAATATTAAGCTGATTTAAGCTCCGCTTTCCCCTTCATAAAAACCTTGTATTTTACCATCTCTCTTTCTAATAGTTCCACTCGCCTAGAAAGAGAGTCGTTTTCTTTCGGGGTCAACTTTCTCTCGCCAATACGGATGAGTTCGAATTTAATTTCTTTTAATTCTTTTTCCATCAACTCGAATTTGTCATCAATATTAAAAAGATGCTTGAGCGTAATTTTTTGGTTAGCCTCCACCTCTCCCATTCTTCTCTCCAATCCGATTAAACCCTCAGCAACAAGCTGGGTATTGCCATCCATTTTTTCCAAAAGCATCATCACTTGGCTCGCACTAAATATTTTCTTTACTTCCTTGTCTTTTGAAATTCGTTTTATTTTCTTCATAAAGTTTAATTTTACGCATTGATAGGCACTATTTTATTATACTCAGAAATTAACTCTCGGTCAAACAAGAAATTATAGTAAAAAGGCCTATTTTGTCGTGGTTAATTCGCAATCACTTTTGACGCTCGCGCAATCATAGACCACATCGCCCTGCTGATCTGTGCGTAGAATTCTAATCTTATCATCTTGCAAGCGGCTCAAAACTTCTGCGGTCGGGTGTCCATAGCGGTTATCTTTTCCCACCGAAATGACTGCTTCCTTGGGGTGCACAAGCTCCAGCCATTGCGCGCTCGTGGCAGATTTTGACCCGTGATGAGCAATTTTGAGCACATTGGCGCTCAGAGGCAATCTAGAGCTAATCAACTGACTATCAGCTTCCAATGGCAAATCTCCCGTGAACAGAAAACTGTTTTCGCCATAAGTTAGCTTTGCCACAATGCTCGCTAAATTAGTATCGTCTTTCAGCCCGGAAATTATTGCATCGGTCGGACTAAACACTTCCAGTTCCGCGTCATCGGAAAGTTTAACTTTCATCCCGCGCCTCGCAATTTGTTTTTCCACCTTTTTGTCGGAAATTATTTTTTCCAAAGCGCCAAAAACTTGCGACTCACTCTGCGCTCCGCTTTCAATCACCTGGTCGACAGAATAATTTTTGAGCACGTCAACAAGTCCCGTAATGTGATCCGCGTCCGGATGCGTCGCAATTACCACATCAATTTTCCGATCCCAAAACGGCACATATTCGCCCAACTTTTCCATTAGTTTTGTTCCGCTCGGTCCGCCATCGATGAGAATTTGTTTTTCACC
This sequence comes from Candidatus Moraniibacteriota bacterium, assembly GCA_026396175.1. GTDB lineage: Bacteria > Patescibacteriota > Minisyncoccia > Moranbacterales > UBA2206 > UBA9630. The sequence continues at coordinate 13,609 of JAPLXG010000013.1, forward strand.
ATCAGAAATCAAAATCGCATCCCCTTGCCCCACATCCAAAAACGCCACCTGCAATTTTTGATTTTGCGCGTGAGAATTCACACCAAAAAAAATCAGTCCAAAAGTCAGAAGGATTCCAAGGGAAAAATAGATTAGTTTTCGGTTTGGCATAAAAAAATATAACGCAAAAAATTTTATTTATATCCCCTTCTCCCTCCGGGAGAAGGTGGCTGAAAGCCGGATGAGGGAAAGGGCGTTTGATAAATAACAGCCTAGATTTGCTTAGATTATTCTTAATATATAGCCCTTGCCCTCACCTGTCATGAGTACATGACATCCCTGCCTACCGGCAGGCAGGCTCTCCCAAGGGGAGAAGAGGAATTGAAGAGACTATTCCGTAGCCTCACCTGTCCTCCGGACATCCTCTCCCGGAGGGAGAGGAGGATGTTTCATTAGTTTTCTTTTTCAAATAATACACCCCGCCCACCAAAATTATATACCAAATCACCATTCCTTGCCACGAAAGCCCGACTGCGAGAGCGGAAAATTTGAGGTTGGCGAAATAGTGGATGACAAAAATTTCATAGCGCAATGAAAGATAGGCCAGCCAAGAAAAAAGAACCGCTAGTGGTTGAAAGATAAAACTGACTGCGACCGCCAAAAATCCAATGAGCATCGTGAAGGGCAAAATTGGCAGGACTAAAATATTTGTTACGGGTGAAATAAGCGAAAGCGCTTGGAAATTAAAGAGAATAATCGGCAGAACAAAAATTTGGGCACTGAGCGACATAAATAAAATTTCGGAAATTAGGGAAATAATGGTGGGATATTTTTTCAACTTTTCGCCAAAAAATTTTTCAAATATCGGATAGAAATAGACGATGCCGATTGTTGCCAAAAACGACAGTTGAAATCCGACATCATAGCGAAGAAGAAGCGGATTCCACCAAAGCATCACCGTCGCCGAAAAAATTATGGCGTTCCCTGCATTTGCCAAGCGTCCATTTTTCATCGCATAGAGCAAAAGCGTTCCCATCACCCCGGCCCGAATGGCTGACGTCGGAAAGCCAGTCATTAAAATGAAAATCCAAATCCCGATAAGGGCAAACCAAAAAGCTTGCCGTCGCCACAAACCGATAAAAAACCCAAGAATCATTAGATATTGCGCCACGATTGTGATGTTATACCCGGAAACAGCCACGATGTGCGTCATTCCGGTACGCGAAAAATCGGCCTGAATTTCTTTGGATAAGTTGCCACTTCCACCAATAATTAATCCCTCGAGCAGTCCGGCTTCCGGAGACGGAATCAGCGCGTAAATCTTGGCACTAAATTTATTTTTCAACGCGACGACCGTGGCATAAAAACCATTGCCCAAGTTTTGACCGGTTTTCTCGATTTGTGGTTTTTGGCAAAGATAAAAAATGTCCTGTCGTGCCAAATAGGCTTTGTAATCAAATGTGCTGTCCGCCATATTTTTCGGAATCGCGAGTTGGCATTTCAGTTCCAACTCATCGCCGTAGGCAAAATTTTTATAGGCGCTTTCTTGGATGAGAATATTATAATCAGTATTGTTTGGCTTGAAAATTAAATCTTGCCGACTATCTTTTATTTTCGGCTCCGCCACGACCATTCCCCGTCCGGAAAAATCTACCGCTTCCGGAGCATTTTCAAATGAAGCTATTTTATCAATTCTTTTTTGCGTAACAAAAAAACCAGCTGCAAAAAGCAATAGCGCGAGTGTTATAAAAATTGCCTTTTTATTTCTATAAAATACAAAAAAGATAATTACCGCCGAAAGCAACACGAGTTGCGCAAAAATCGCAGGAATATAATTCGGATAAAAAAAAGAAGCGCCAAAAACGCCCCCGATAAAACTCAATGAAACAACCAAAAATATTTTCGCTTTGTCCATGAAAATATTATAGCAGAAATTTCAATCCATCTCATCTGGTAAACATAAAAACAATTGTCATTCTGAGCGAAGCGGAGCGGAGTCGAAGAATCTGCCACAGGTTATTGTTAGCGTTACTACAAATAGCGAAGACTACGATTATAGCAAGCAGATTCTTCGACTACGTCCGAGTACGGACTCCGCTCAGGATGACATTTTTTGTTTTGACCCCTCTCCTTTACAAGAAAAGGATTAGGCCGAGGTGGATTTTGTTCTAACTCAATATTTTTACACAATCAATTTTTATGTTAGAATATCATTAGGCCTTTCGATTTGAATCTCATAGCAAGGGAGGTGGTACATTTGGACTGTCGCAACATTAACTTGCGGAAAAAATAAAGGGTGCTGAGTGGTGTATTTTCAGTTGACCCTTTAAAGGGTCATTGATGGGAGCCGCAAAGTAAGGAGCAAACAACCGCCTACTACCTGTCAAATAGGTTAGCCATCATCCTATACTGAGAAAGGCCAAACTCCTTTAGCTATTCGCTAAAGAAAAATGATAGGAAGATTAATATATCTTCGGGTACCGCCGACTACCCCAGGGAAAGAGACGATTGTTCTCAGTCGGAAAAGGGTAAGCTTCATATGAAACTTACCCCTTAATTTTATTTTGTAGCAAAAAGATTACCCAACATCCACCATCTTCCTCGACGAACTTTTTCCTCCGATAATCGAAATAGCGCTTTTGGCAACGCCAAAATGTTCAGCTAAAAGTTTAATTAGTGCCTCATTGGCTTTGCCGTCGACTGGTGGCGCATTCAAGTGCACTCGATACTCGCCTTCGCTGATTTTTTCAATCTTATTTTGCGACGAGCGCGGGATGACTTTGATGTAAATTCGCATTTGGTTAAAAGTTGTCATTCCCGCACCCGTTTCACGAGTATAAACTCCGGCGGGAATCTAGTGTAAAAACTAAACCAACTAGATTGACCTACTATTTAGATTAGTTATTTAAACAACGCCTTTCCACTGGATCCCCGTCTTCACGGGGATGACACAAAGAGAGATTAAGCGACTTCCTCTGCTTTCTGCGCGAAAGTGTTTTTCAATTTCAAAAACAAACTCACAAACATTAAGCCCAAAAGCAAAACATTCATCCCGATAAAAATTTCTCGCATAATGCCAGACTTCAAGTCTGTTCCCAAATAATAGGCGTGAAAAAAAGCGAGGGCATAGAGCGCGATATTCAGAAAATGCGTCACACGCCAAACGCGGTAAGATAGATATTTGCGGAAGTATGATGTGAGAATAATCGCAACCAGGGCATACATCCCCAGCACGCCCAGCGTCACCAGCTCAGGATTATAGGTAGAAGCGAATGGCACGAAAATATCCTTGAGACTGAATTTAAGATAATTATCACCAAGCAAGACCAAGCCGTGAATAAAAGTAAAAACTAACGCTTGGACAGAAATCCAGGCATGGAAATTATATGATTCAAGCGGTTGAAAGATATTTTTTAATCCCGGAAAACGAATTGCGATGCCGAAAAAAATTGCGAGGTAAAGTAGTAAAAAAGAAATAAGGCCACCTGCTCTCGTGAGGTACCAGGACCAAAGTTGCCTCTCCTCTTCAGGATATTGCAACACGGTTATATTTTTTGTCACGCTCGGGCTGGTTCTGTCTAATGGATTAGTACCAGCCAGCACTTCCGCTCCGTCCAAAATTCCATCGCCGTCCGTGTCGGGATTGTTGGGATCAGTATGATAGATTTGTTTTTCGCCCTCGTCAGTCAGACCATCCAAGTCACTATCAATCACCGGATTATTTCCATAATCCACCTTTGGCGTTTCCGCCGCCAACGCCACACCAAAACGTGAGCCAAGGATAATTATTGTGATGATGAGGATTATTTTTTTCATAGTTTATTATTTATATCCCCTTCGCCATTAGGGAGAAGGTGGCCGAAGGCCGGATGAGGGAGAGGGCGTTTAATTAATGACGAGTTAGCTTTGTTTAGATTATTCTTAATATACAGCCCTTGCCCTCACCTGTCATGAGTACATGACATCCTCTCCCGAGGGGAGAAGATGAATTGAAGAGACTATTCCATAGCCTCGCCTGTCCTCCGGACATCCCTGCCTACCGGCAGGCAGACTCTCCCTAAGGGAGAGAAGGATATTTCACAAAATTATCAAATAATATTCTTCATCTCCCCCGAAACCCAAGCATTCCCTCGATAATCCAGAAAAATGCTTTTGATTTTATGCTCCTTCGAAAACTTTTTACCTTCCTCCTTGCCCTTGAGAAATAACACCTTTGCCCAAAAATCAGCTTCTGTGACGCTTGGCGCCACCACCGTCACTGATTGCAAATCAAAAGAAAAATTTTGGGGACTTTTTGGATTGATCAAATGATGAAATCTTTTTTCGCCACCCTCCCATTTGCGCTTGCCGATGCCTGAAGTGGCAATGGCTGCGTTTTTCAGCGTGACCAGTATTTTTTCCTCGGCAATTCCTTCCACATCAATTTTCCAGTTTTCGCCCTTTTGATCAACACCGCTTGCAAACATATCTCCGCCAGAATCAATCAGAAAATTTTGGAAACCTGCTTGTCGGAGCGTCACGCAGGCTGTGTCTGTGATATAGCCCTTGGCAATTCCCGCAAAATCCATCCTGCGATTGAACGAAATTTCTTCGCCTCTAATTATTAAATCTTTCCTCAAATCTTCTGCGCTCATTGCAGGAAAAGCTTTTTCGCTCAAAGCTATGGGACTATTTTTTCCAAAGTCTTTCACGTATCCGATCCATTCCAGCACATCAATGATCCGCGGATCAAACATTCCCTCGCTGAGCACATAATAATCCAGATTTTTTTTCGCAACAGCCAAAAAATGTGGCGAGGCTTGGGAAAATTTTCCCAAATTATGGTTGAAATAATTTAACTCACTCTCAGGAACAAAGCGGCTGAAAATCTTTTCGGCCGAAAAATAGAAATCTTTTGCCTGCTCCAAGCTCTTCTCGGCCGTACTTTTTAGCCCCTCCTCACAAACAATCTGCAAATAGATTTCCGTTCCCAGCGCCTTAAATTCTAACTCTGTTTTTTTCATGCGTTTATTTTTCAAATTTGTCCACAATGCCGTTTTTGTTGTCATCCTTCACAATATATATTTCCTGAATATTCGGATGCGGATCAACTGCATCCAAAATTCCATCACCATCACTATCTTTTTGTACTGTCGTCTGCGTTACCACGTCTGTCGTAGTATCGATCTTATTTGATCCACTGGTAGAATTCGAACTACTGGTCGATTTTGTCACTGTCGTTTCACTGCCATCGTTATTGACCTCAGCTTTGGCAAAATGCAAAACAATGGAAAGAAAAAATCCCAGTAGAAAAAATGCTAGAAAATATTTAATTTTGAACATTTTTTTCATATTTATCCCCCACCACTTTTACTTTTGATTATGATTATGATTTTCTTGTTGTCCGACTGCTGGATTTACTAGAGCTTGGCGTCGGCGTCGATACGGCAGTATTCGTTGTCGTTGTGACTTGCTGAGTTTGCAGCGTTTGCGGAGTACCGTTTAGCTGGCGTAGCTTGTTCTCTCGATCAGCCGAGATGGCATTTTGCGCGTTTAACAGGCTCGGATCAAGCGGATCCAATGTTGAGTTGGTGTCGGTTTTAAGCGCAAGATTTTTCTGATCCTGATTTTTAATCACCAAAACCGCGATCACCATCAAGAGGATGTTTATAATAAAGACTAAAATTTTATTGAGATGTTTTTGCATATTGTGAAACGCTTTTTATTTATCCTGCTTGCAAAGCTCTGGTAAATTATAGCAAAGAAGGGCAAAGCTAGCAATATTTAAAATTGAACATTTTCTGTCGAAGAAAACCCCCATCCATTGGACAGGGGCGGCAAAATTTGCGCCTTGAGATTACCTGAGCAGTTTATGCTCAGAGTTTTCGCGGTGGAGCCAATTGAAAAAATCACTTGACACTATCGGCCTTGTTTCCCGCGAAACAGCAAACAGAAAATAGAGCAGCAATGCCGCAAGTCCCAAATAACGAAACACTCGCGTTATTTCCACCTTTCGACCACCTCCCTTAAAGAACAGGGTTAAAAAAACAAACACGGGAGAACTATCATTTGCTTATCAGTATATTTTCCCCAAATGAAGAAAGTGTGAAGTATTGATTTTATTTTTGAAATATTTTTTTCCAAGTAAGCAACTCCTCTATCTGCATTTTTTCCAGGGGAATTTCAAATTGATTTTCATCCTGTTTTTTGGCAATAATCGCTTCGGATTTAGGCTTAAGATGATACACGATGAGCGCGCCAAAGCTTTTCTCCTCAGTAATATCAAACTCTTTAGAATGCTTCCCGATGCCCTCTCCGGGAAAAGCAATCACGAAATAATTGCCCTGGGCATAAACGGCCTGGCCATTCAGTGTTTTGTGATATAGAATTCCTTTTTTTTCTAGGTGATACCAAAATATTGGCTCATATTCATGCTTGGCCGCTAAATATACCGGGTATCCATTTTCCTGCACGCGCGCTTCGATATAATCGGTAATAGCATATTGCTGGGTAAGAGTAACGCGCGCCGTATTGGGAAAAATATCTTCCGTCATCACAACCAAGGGTTTTTTATCCACTTCCTGTAGCTGTAAAAAATAGTTCATCAAAACCGGAACGTTTATCGAGAACAGAAGAAGAATCAAACTAAGCGGTAGAATAAAACTCACTTTTCCAAGTTTCTTGAAGGTTAATTTTTCCAACAAAAGTCCCAAAAAAATAAAGGGCAAAATAATCACTGTCAAAAAAAACCGCGGATATATCTCATGGTTAACTCGCAAAAGAGAGAGAAAATATAACGTGGACACAAAAAATAACACCGAAGAAAACAAGAGAATATCTTTGCGCTTCTGGTCTTTCTCTCTTTTTAAACTTACGCTTAATATGCCCACGACTACTGCCAAAATAATCAACGCCCCGACCCTCCAGGGAAAAGCATCTTTTCCCACAAAACCATACCCGCTTAGTTTATTGCTATCATTGATATGATCAATGCCGGTGAGCGCCAAAAAATATTCCGAAGCGGTATATTGAAATGTTTGCGTTATTTTTTCGCCTAAAACAAACTTCTCACCTTGGCCATTGTCCAGCTTTTCAAAAAAATAGCTAAGATTTTGCCCATGTGTTTTTACCTCACTGATTACCACTGGAGCGTAAGCTGCTATAAATATTAAAATCGCAAAAAGCCACGTCCTCAACTTTAGGCGCGGCCGAGTTAGCAGTAAAAATAAAATCGTCACCACAGGAAAGATGAAAAAAGCGTTAAAATGAATTTGCGTCACGATCGCAAGTAAAAATGCGGTGAGCAAAAACCACCGCTCTTTTTTCTGTTCCTCTCTGTCAACACTACGCAAAAGTGCATAGGCAAAGGCAAGGGTGAGAAACGGCAAAACATTCGGACTCCAGGAAAAACGCGAGTACGCGACCAAATAGAGCGAGCTGGCCCACGCCAGTAAAAGCGCCAGCGCTATGACGGCAGAAAAATATCTTTTGCAAAAAAAATAAAAGAGTGGTAAAGAAAGAAGGGAAAAAATCAAAACCAGTATCGCGTATCCCTGAGGTGTGTCGCCAAAAATTTTGGCGCTCGCATATTCCAAATAATAGAAAGCAGGGCCGAGACGCAACGATCTTCCCCCGCCGGCAGTCGGCCCGAGCAGCGGAAGATTGCCAACGCCATTTTCCACCGCCTGCGAAACGATGAGCGTGTCATAGGATTGATCAATTTCAAAATGCAGCCAATCAGAAAAATGATAGGTACGCAAAAAAATTCCCAATGCAATTATTGCAGTAAAAAAAATGACTTCCCCCTTTGTCATTTTGATTTTTGAAAGCATAGGCACTACAAATACTATTTGATGAATCTTTCCAAAAAGATCATCTCTTCATCTCTTTCCGGATGAAAGATGATTTCATTTTCTTTGTTTTGAGGTAATTGACGTATACGGTTAAAATCATCCAGCCAATCAGAGCTGAGCATCACGTCAGAAGAAACTAGACCAGATCGGGAAAAAGCTTTCACGTCTATCCTGCGAAACCAGTTTAAAATCAGACAAACGAGGCTATTTTGATGATAAGCCTCTTTGCCGAACCGCAGATAATTTATTTTATGTTTTTTCGCAAGGGCCAGAATCACCTTAAAATAAGGCGGGAAAAAATGGACATGCTGATGAGAACTCATTCCGTCCGGAAGTTTACCGAATATTTTTTGAAAGTCCCTGATTTGCCCGTCCCACTGTTTTTCCATCGCCGCCGGACTAATTTTACCGGAAAAATAATCAACCATAAAAATGATCACTCTTTTTATGACGCCATCTTTTATTTTACGATTGGGATCGATGTCGTTCCGCAGATCAACATGCACATCCAATTTCACCCCGGAAGCCAGCAATTTTGCCACCTCCGCTTCATTCATCCGACCGTGTGGCATCACAGAAACGCGATCCATCTTCCCGGTCTGGGAAAGTTGCAAAATATTTTCATTGGCTTTTGGACTTATGCCAAAATCGTCCAAAGAAAAAATAATGTTTTTTTGTTTAGTTAGCATAAGGCGTCTTTATAAATGTGTGAAACGACCTAAGTATTTTAATAGTTCAATCTCGACGAGGTTGTGATGCTGAACACGAAAGGATATCTTTGAGGCATATAATAAACATACCACAAAGTTTAAAAAAACAACAAAAAGATTATCGTCTAATCCCCATTTTGCCAAAATTTTTCGAAATGGCATTTTGAATCTTTTCCAGGTCAATCTTTTTGCCTTTTGTTTTCTGTTTCAATTTTTTGTCCAAAATCACATCTTCACGGTATTCCTGAAGATAATAGGCACGCGCGCCAGCTAGCCATTTTGCGATGACCAAAAAGTCTTTTTCGGTGTGGATTCCCGGCACAACCGTCGTGCGAAATTCATAGTCCACCCTGCTACTACGAATCAGATCGACACTTAGTTGCATTCTTTCAGTGTCCACCCTAACTCCGACCGTCTGGGCGTAGCGTTTGGGCTGGTTTTTAATGTCCATCGCCACAAAATCTAGGAGTTTTAAATCAAGCAGTTTTTTCAAAATATCCGGTCGCGCGCCATTGGTGTCGAGTTTAATTCTAAATCCCAGCGCACGGACCTTTTTGATAAACTCAATCAAATCCGGTTGCAATGTCGGTTCCCCGCCAGTGATACAAACGCCTTCCAGTTTGCCTTTTCTTTTTTTCAAGAATTCAAAAAATTCTTTTTCTGTTTTATTCTCCGTTCCCGATGCCAGTTGTCCCGCACCCAAAACCAATTCCGGATTATGGCAAAAAGGACAACGAAAATTGCAACCCACGGTAAAAACGGTTGTCGCCAGGGTCCCGGGAAAATCAATCAAAGTTAATTTTTGGTAGCCGCCGATGTTCATAGTTAAAATTTTGTGAAACTTTGTTTATATCCCCTTCGCCCTCCGGGAGAAGGTGGCCGAAGGCCGGATGAGGGAAAGGGTGTAATATTAAGCGAAAACTAAATTAGTTTAGATTATTCTTAATTTATAGCCCTTGCCCTCACCTGTCACGTGCTCGTGACATCCTCTCCCGGAGGGCGAGGAGGAAAATATATATAATTCAGGGCAATCCCGCTAAAAAACAAGATTGCCCCGCTATCTTTACTTTGTTTTAGCAAACGCAGGTCGCGTCTCCTAGCTTAAACTCCTTGCGATCAGCAAATTCTTCCTGCTTGCCGCCATTCCATTGCGCCACTGGGCGGATGTAACCAACCACGCGAGAATAGACTTCAGTTCTTTGAAAATTGCGCAGCACTGGATCCGCTTCGTGGCAACTTTTGCACTTGCAAAACTCACCGCTCTCCACTACATAGTTCATATATTCTTCATTTTTCTTGAGCTCCCGGCCACAATCGTGGCATATTTGTTTTTGCATATTGGTTTTTATCCCCCACCACTTTTTCGCTCGCATTCGCGATAGGGATGAGGAATATTTTTGTTTAATAATTATATTAATTACTAAAATAATTTGTTAGCTAGAAATTTGTTTTAAAAGCGAAAAAGTGGTGGGGGATGAATTTTATCGTTTCTTTTTCTCCACTTTAAACTCCTTGCGATCAGAAAATTCTTCCTGCTTGCCACCATTCCATTGTGCCACCGGACGGATGTAGCCTACTACGCGAGAATAGACTTCGGTTTTTTGTTCCATCACGCATTTCGGACAAAAGGGATGTTCGCCGTTGATGTAGCCGTGCACCGGACAGATACTGAAAGTCGGGGTGAGGGTAAAATAGGGCAAGGAGTAATTTTCGGCAATCTTGCGCACTAGTTGCTTGGTCGTTTCGATATCCCAAATCCGTTCGCCCAAAAATCCATGCAGTACTGTTCCTCCCGTATATTTGGTCTGCAAATTATCTTGCAAATCTAGCGCCTCAAAGATGTCTTCAGTATGATGCACGGGAAGTTGCGAAGAATTGGTGTAATACGGCTCGGCATTTTTTTCTTTGACATTTTTGTCGTTGGCAAAAATAATTTCCGGATAGAGCTTGCGATCCATTCGCGCCAAGCGGTAAGATGTGCCTTCGGCCGGTGTGGCTTCCAAGTTATAGAGATTGCCGGTTTCTTTTTGATAACCGATAATTCTTTGGCGCATATGGATGAGAATTTCTTCCGCCAATTTCTGTCCGGCTGGAGTCGTGATGTCTTTGCCGATTAAATTTACCAGCGCTTCATTCATTCCCACGAGACCAATGGTCGAGAAGTGATTAGCCCAATATTGCCCGCGGCGCATCTTGATTGGAGCAAGATAGAATTTAGTGTAGGGATAAAGTCCGCCTTCGGTTAGTTTTTCCACCATCGTTCTTTTGGTCTCCAAGCTTTCCCTCGCCAGATCCATCAAGTGATTCAATTTTGCTAAAAATTCTTTTTTGCTTTTGGCAACGTGACCCAAGCGCGGCATATTGATTGTGACAACACCGATTGACCCGGTGAGTGGATTAGCTCCAAACAGTCCGCCACCGCGTTTGTGGAGTTCGCGATTATCGAGGCGCAGCCGACAACACATCGAACGCGCGTCATCCGGATCCATATCGGAGTTCACAAAATTAGCAAAGTACGGGATGCCATATTTAGCCGTCATTTCCCAAATCGCATCAAACTTTTTGTCCGTCCAGTCAAAATCTTTGCCGATGTTATAGGTCGGAATCGGAAAAGTGAAAATTCTGCTATTAGCGTCCCCTTCCGTCATCACTTCGGCAAATGCCCGGTTGATCATATTCATCTCTTCCTGAAAGTCGCCATAGGTTTCTTTCTGCGGAAAGCCACCAAAAATTACCGCTTCCCCTCTCAGGTTTTTGGGACAAGTGATGTCCATCGTAATATTGGAAAACGGCGTTTGAAATCCCACGCGCGTCGAAACATTCATATTGAAAACATAGGACTGAATTTCTTGTTTTACTTGAGCATAGGTCAACTTGTCATAACGCACAAACGGAGCCAGCAGTGTGTCAAAATTAGAAAAGGCTTGCGCTCCCGCTACCTCGCCTTGTGTGGTATAAGTAAAATTGACCATCTGTCCCAAGATTGAACCCAAGTGCTTAGCTGGTTTGCAAGCCACTTTCCCCGGCACGCCGGTAAACCCACGTCGAAGCAAATCTTGCAAATCCCAGCCGCAACAATAAGCCGCCAAAAGTTGCAAATCATGGATATGAAAATCTCCGCCTTCATGGGCTTCGCGAATCGCCTTGGTGTAAACCCGATTCATCCAATATTTGGAACTAACGATCGAAGAAATATAATTATTCAGTCCCTGCAAAGAATATGCCATATTGGCATTTTCTTTCACCTTCCAGTCGATTTCTTGAATATATTTATCCACCAAATTGACCGCTTCGTCCAAAGATTCCTGGGCCTCGCGATTTTTTCTGTGCTGTTCACGATAAAGGATATAGGCCTTGGCGGTTTCTTCGAAATCCAAAATCATGAGCACTCTTTCCACGAGATCTTGAATTTCTTCAATTTCCGGCACATAACCTTTCTTGTGTTTTCGGCCCAAAAGTTTCACGACTTTTTCCGTCACTTTTTTGGCATCTGTTGCCGTGCCTTCACCGGTTGCCGCCAGCGCCTTAGCGACACCTTTGGCAATTTTGCTCTCATCAAAATTAACTACCGTACCATTGCGCTTAATGACTTTTTTAATTTTGATTTCACTTAGCACTTCTTTTTTTACAACCTTTTTCACCACGATCTTCGTAGCTTCCCCCTTTTTACTGTTCAGTTTTTGTCCCCCCATTTTTAGACTAACTTTCTTTTTCTCCCCTTTTTTCTTTTTGTTTTGTGCCATAACATTTTTTAATTGTTAAATATATGAAAAAAATTTATTTTTGACTCTTTGCACATTCGCCCGCCTGCAATGATTTGCATTTCGGACAGGTATATTCGTACCAATTCGCCTGCCTGCCGGCGAGGCAGGTATTTCGTAGGGGCTACTTATCAAACGTATCCAACTCCCGCTTGAAACTTTCAACATTAGCAAAGGACTTATAGACGCTGGCAAATCGCACATAGGCCACCTCGTCCAACTCGCGCAACTTCTTGAGAATGATTTTGCCGATTTCTTTTGTGCTTATCTCCGGTTTTTCCTTGGTCCGAATTTCATATTCCACTTCTCCGATAAACTGCGTGATTTTTTCTTCCGTCACCGGACGTTTTTCCAACGCTTTTCTCACGCCGGTTTCAATTTTAGTTTTATCATAATCCACTTTCAGTCCATTTTTCTTGATCACGCTCAATCGCAAAAGCTCTATCTCTTCATAGGTACTAAAACGTGATTCGCATTTCAAGCATTCGCGACGACGGCGGGTAATCTTGCCTTCATTGGTTTCCCGCGAATCAACCACCTTGGTTTCGGTATTATTGCAAAATGGACAATTCATAGTTTTTTGCTTTTTTATACTACATATAGTGTGATGTAATAGAATTATACCACAATCGAAATTCTTGACAAGGGGTATATTTTAAGCCAAAAAAGAGAGTTATCCACAGGCCAAAAATGTCATTCCCGTAATCGCGTACAACTAAAGTTTTAGCAGTGGAGCAAGACGGAAATTCAGGCGATATAAATTATCAAATAGAAAACCGCCTGAAGATTCTTCTTCAGACGGCTTAAAAAAATTCCGGACATTGCCAGATATATTTTCAAAATCAACTAGCTAAAACATTTCCGCGAGAGAATTTCAGTTTTTCGACCTCTCAATCACTTCCTTACAAAATTTCCCTTGAGCTATCATCTTCTTCTTAAGCTCTTCAAGGGCATTGTTAGTGACAGCTTCGTCATCTCCGTAAGAAGCATCGAGAATTTTGCTAAACTCCGTTTTCAAACTCGCGATATCCTCAGCTCTAGAGCAAATCTGTTTGATTTCATCTTCGCTCAAAGAATCTTTTTGCGAATCGATTAAACGGTGCAAGAAACCAAGGCAAGCGTCTAGTAAATCAGCAATCCGATACACAGCAGGTGCGATACGGAATAAAAAAGTAAGTCTGGCAATTGTATTCTCAATTGGTTCTTCAGGAATCTCAAATTGCCATTCGATCTTTTTCTGACTATCAGTTTTTAGCATAGTACATATCACCTCCACGCACACGATTTTAAGAACAACCTCCTTTCTCCGGGAAATTATTCCGCAGAGAAAGAATTAAAATAAAGATATGGTAAAAAAGCGTTTTTGTCAATAGTCGCCAAACAATCTGCCGGACGCTGTCTTTTCAGCTTATACTTTTGCTCCCTCCAAGTCCTCCGCTAAAATCTCTTGAATTTTTTGATCAATGGCTCGTTGAAAATTTTTGTCACGCTCTATCTGGTTTTCCAAAACATCAATCTGATTATTGATACTTCTTTTCAAATTTTCGACTACCTTTTCCTTGGCCCAAGCTGGCATCCACTTGGACTGAAAAATGCTCAGCAGATTTAGCATCTCTTGAATATTTCGTAATCTAAACTCCAGTATGGTTTTGGTGTTTTCTTTTGTGATGAGACCGAGATTGAAGTAATGGTTAACGTTTTGGGCAATGGCACCAATACTGGTGACGACCTGAAAATCAACTTGCGTTTTTTCACTTTGATTTCCCGCTTCATCAGTCGCGGAGACAGAAAAATTATGTGCTCCCAAATGTTCCAAAGATAAATCCAGCTTATTTTGACCCGCAACATTTCCATCATAAAAAATCTCCGTGCTAATTTTATCCGCCAAACTCTGACCGTCACTGACTCTGAATTCTAATGCTAACATTGTATTGTTGGCATAGCTTTTGTTTTGCGGCGAAGTGATTTGAATTTCCGGCGCGGTTTTGTCTATTTTAATTTCCAGCGTTTTTTCATCTTCTCGGTTTTCGGCCAGATCTTGCGCAAAGAACCGTATCTGATGCGCTCCATCGTCGGAAATTTTCAGTGCGTTTCCACTTTGAACATCTGCTCCGTCCAGGGCATAGAATATCTCATCAACGCCAGACAAGTTATCCGTGGCGGAAAAATTTATCGTCACGTCCGTAACATACCAACCACCATTGCCTTTTGCGCCTGAAAGCTCTGCGGTTGCGACCGGCTTTGTTTTATCAATGTTGATATTTTTGACCGTCACACTATTTTTATTTCCGGCATTATCTTCCGCCTCGCCCAAGATTGTCTGATCCTTTCCTTCAGCGGAAAAGGTTACGTCCGGCGTCACAGCTTTTATGCCGGATTCATCCGTGGCATCAAAATGAGCTGTGACATCCGTGTTATTCCAGCCATTAACATTTGGCGTGGGCATAACTGTTGCGGTGATGGTGGGAGGGATAGAATCAACACTTTTGGCAATGACGTCACTGCCGGAAATAGTTGCCTGCGATTCTTCAACCCTGTCTTTCACTGCCGTTCCCGTGATGTCCGCCGTGCTCTCTGTGGCTTGTCCCGCGCCGCTTCCATCTTCTGAAAGCTTAGAAACCTCGACCGTATATTTTCCCTCATCCGTTCCTTCGGTTATGATTTTATATTCTCCATCTTCCGGATTGGGAATGGTCAAGAATTCATTTTTCACTCCCGCATAACCGGTGTAATATGCTCCGGCAATTTTATCAGCAGTAGGCAGACCATTAATATTTTTCCCCGCCCAATGCTTGCCATCCGGCGCGACGACTTGGATGTCAACAGGAGAATAGACTTGGGCAAACAGAATATTATGGATGATTGAATTTCTGACCTCGCTAGTCGGTCTTTTGTTGGTAAGTATTTCCAAAACATCGCTTTGTGCTTCAGTGGGAAGGTCTGTGTGTGTTGAGTTTATTTCTTTTGTGTAATCAGCAAATATTTTTTCACTTTTGGCTGAATCGATGGGAACAGTTCTGTCTCCACCACTCTTTATTATCCCTCTATCTCCTATTATAATTTCAAAGCCCAATGGATATCCATCCGTCCATAGCTTTCCTAGACTGGATTTAATAACTTTAAATCCAGCTATCGTCCCTGCATCATCTCCAGCATTTCCAACAATTTTATCAAACTCCACATTATTCAACTTTGCAATATTTGTGGAATTATTCAAATTTTCCAAAAATCCATTCCGCGGATATCCACTTGGATAAATTTCATCGTTATTGCCATTCTGGACATCTTGCAAATAATTATACACCGGCAGAAGTTGTTGCAAGGATGCCACCGGTTTATTGTGAACATAATCAAATCTGTCGGCATATTGCCCATCACTTTCCGCGACTTCTTGATCCAAAATATGTTTTCCATATAGATCCGCCAATCCCCAAAACCAAGCGTCCCCTTCCCACTTCAAATAGGCTTCCGGCGCTCCATTGTTGGGAGTGGCTAGTGTTATCAATTGATCAACGTCATCCTGATAATCCGCCAACTCGACATATTGCCTCGCCACCAGTCCGCCCATCGAATGCGCCACAATGTCCACCTTTGGCCAATGCGTTTTTTCCTTGACCTCCTGAATTTTTTGCGCAAGCAGTTTCGCAGTGTCAACATTACTATTTTCCCAATCATAACCAAAAGTAAAGAGATCTTTTTCCGGCACATACTCATTCCCGACAAACTCAGCATATAGATTATCGTAAACGTGCCCAACGGGATCAAGCACCCATTGACCATCTTTTTTGGCCGATCCCATAATCCCCGGCACGATGAGCACCGGATCACGAAAATTCTCCTGCGTCAGATAATTAGAGAAATCAACATCTCTGAATAATTTTTCATGATAACAATTGCTCGGCGACCAACAAATTACTGTCGGCCCAGCAGAACTGCCCCACCAATTATATTTGAAATTTAATTGACTGCCTGCTGTTCCATAATAATAGACATCCCAATTCTTGTTATTGGAAAATTTGTTCCGATTTACTTTCACACGATTTAGATTTTGGTCGCTGATGTAGATTGGAGTATTATTGTCGTGAATATTGCTCGCCTCAATATCGAGCCACCCGCCATAAACGTTGATTCCGCCATCAACCGGACAAGCCAGGGCTTGGTTAAGGATGGAATTATTCATAACAGTGCATGGCCCAAATCCGGTTCCGCTTATATCGGCATTTTTGATCACTAATTTTCCGCTCGTTTGCACATCGATATAATAGTTCCAATAGCCGGTTTTTTTGAGTATTGTTGGATGATTGACGGTTCCGTTCACAAACATATCACCCTTCACATTGATACTGCCTCCCTTAAAAGTCAGTGTGACTCCATTCTTAACAACCAGGGTCGCTCCCGGTTGCACAGTATATTTCATATCCACCACTCGGTCTTGATCCCAAACTTCATATCCGGTGATATTTCCTTCTTCATCAATATTGGCGTGAGAAAAAAGACCAATTAAGTTTTCCGGCGATAATGGCAAAAAGGTGATTAAAAAAATAGCTGCAATAGCAGCTATGGTTACTCTTTTATTTTTTTTCATTTTTTACTTGGAAATATTTAATGATTAGATATATATTTAAAATTGGCCAGATTAGGAGAGAAAAGGTTTGTAGCCATTTTATATGATACGAATCAAACATAAATGAGCCAATATTTACCAAAAAGCTCAAATTGCCCAATACCGAGAAAACGATTAGCGATAGAAATTTTTTTCTAGTTATTGCCAGGACTATCAGCGCGATTACAACTGACGCCCCCAACAGCGTAAGACTTGCATTCAAGTCAAACGATGGATTTGAAAACATACATTTTTTCTCCCACTGTCACAAAAAATCTAACGCTTTTGTAAAAGCGAGAGTTCATTTTAATTTTTAAGCTTAATTTTACTATACCACATTTCCAAAAAAGCGAAAGGGCTTTGATGTAAGCCTAGCGCCCTAAAAGATGACTAAGCGCAAGACCAATGTAATACGGCCAGAGTACAACCGCCAGCACGCCTTGCCAAAATGGCAAGTGAAGAAAGCCAATTGTGAACAACCAGCCGGCAAACCAAGAGAAGGCCGTAAAACCATGTTGTTCGATTTTTATTTTTTGCATATGATTTAAAAATATAAATATTATTTCTTCTTTAAAGATTGCGCGCCTCTTTTGGTCATCTCCTCGGCATAGCCGTCATAGCCTTTTTCTTTGATCATGTTGATGCAAGCCTCTCGGTCGGAACCGAAAATGAAAGCGAAAAGTTTTGAGATCATATTATTGAATTTTTTACACTCAGACGCCGTTGCATGCACAGTGCAATCCGCGCAACTCAGTTTTCCGCTCTCAATGCAACATTTGCGAATTTTGCACCAAGTCGCCTTGGCATTTTTCTGGCAACCCGGGCATTTGCCTTTCAGATACCGTCCGCATTCTCCGCAATACAGTCCGCAATAAGCGATTAAATTTTTGTTGGGTGTTTTTTGGTCCATAGGTTTTTGATTATTATTTCTTCTTTATGTTTATTTTTTTTCTCAAACCGCTCTTTAGTCTTTTCTTTCGTGCTTTTTCGAGTTCTTTGATATGCCGCTCTGCTTTCAGCTCTTCCGGCATTGTGCCACCAATATCTTTAATTGTATTTCTCACTTTGCGCCCCACCTCAAAATGCGTTGCATTAGCCGGCTCCTCACCAAAGAGTTCCTCCTTGATAATTTTATCATCCGTTTGAGTGATGCGAAAAAGGTTAGCCGCTAACTCCGTCGCTCCCGCCCGATCAAGCACGTCATCTTTGCCGATTTCTTTTTTCTTTTTAATTTCTTCAACCGTCAAACCATACAATCCCAAATAGCCATAATTATTAAACTTTCCAAAATTGCTCACGCCTGCTTTCTTGGCTGTATCAAAAAGTTTTTTATTATGTGTTTTTACCTCGCCCCTAATGAATAATCGCTTTTGATCTTGGTCAAGCTCTTGAAAAATTTCCTGCTTCCTGGTTTGCACGGCAAAATAGGTTTGCGCCATGGCGATTTCCACCTTTCTTGGGTCACCATTTTGAGCAATCAGATAACAAGCATAGCGAGAAAGTCGATAGTCTTCAATTTTTCGAAAAGCCTCTTTTTTTGTTCCCCTGGCGATTTTTATCATTTTGTCGGCGCCGACAAAATGATCTGCCACTTCTTGACTACTTGTACCACAAGCATCTTTTGCCCTTTGGATAGCCCCTTCGAATTTTCTCCATTCCTTATACCCCAAGAGCGGCATCAATTCTCGCGCTTCCCAATATTCAACGCCATTCTTATCAATTTTTTTGATACTCTCAAAATCCTTATGTAGTCCGGCTAATAATTCTATTTTTGACATAATTTTATTTTAGTTTATTATAATGATATTATACCACTATAATAATTCTTGGCAAGTTTTTGCTATTATTTCTTCGGCCAACCCCAATTCCATTTCGGTTTTTCGCCTTTCTTGTAGGCAATAGCAAAGAGCGCCGTGGTTAGCAAAATTACCAAAACTAGAAAAGTAACTGGCACATCTTTTGGCGCCGACTCGTCAATTGTTTTTGTCGCCGCAACAAGTAGCGCGACATAGCCCACAATCACCAACCACCCCTGCCATTTGACCGGCGCCCAACCCCAGCCAAACCTTTTTTGTTTAAACCAAAGACCTTTAGGATTGTCTTTTGCGTATGCCAGGTATCTTTCAAACATATTTTTATTTTATATAATTGTTACTAACAAGCCAGATTTTTCAGATAATCCTTAATTCTTTCACGATCTTCATTTTCTTTATTGCCTTTGTAGTATATTTCAATAAATTCAATGAGTTCGACAGTCTCCGTTTTGAGATGATAGGCATAGATCACCCGAAAGAATTTTCCCTTGGTGGAATCACAATGCATCCGCACTTTGTAGATTTCCAATGTGTCATTTTTGTGAAGCAAATTCCAATGCTTGCTTCCATTTCCCTGGGGCGCCGCAACCAGATATATTTCTTTGAGTTGGCGAAAGTCCTTTTCCAATGTGCGATATTTCTTGGAAAGTTTTTTCAGCTCTTTAACAAATTCTTGCGTTTGTTGAAAATTTATCATCCGGATTTTGGCTTACTTAGAGTTTATCATATTCCCGAACTGACAATTTTTCATCCCGATAGAACACGCCATTATATTCCACTCGCTCCCCCATCTTGGCCGCTCGCCAAGGCATGTCTTCATGAGAAAGTTCCGACAGTTCTTTGGCAGTCTTGTCCGCTAGTCTTCGCAGTTCCCAATCAATATGTTTGATTTCTTGCGCGGTGAGTGGCGTCAAATCAACTTGATAGTCAGGATTCAAGAAATATTTCTTCTGCTCCCGATCATAGAATTTAGATTTCACTTCCTCAATTTCATTCTTAGCTTTCATTTCTTCCACAATCTTGGCAAACATTACTGGAGTTGGACCAAAATGATTTTTGATATACACCGCTCCCATCAACTGCTCCTCAAATTTTTCATAGTAATCAAAATCGATAAAATAGAGCAGTTTATAGATTGCGGTCATACCGATATTAGGTTTGCCCCCAACTTTTTTGAGAATATATGTTAGGACAGTCTTGAATTTTTTCTGATTCTTGATCGGCACAGAAATCCTAACCTCGTTTTCAGCTTTCTTCTCTTTCTTAATGTCTGCTTTTTCCAAGACAACTTCTTTTTCCATCACTGCAGTATCCGACAAAAATTCCACGAGTGTCATGCCAAAAATTTCCGCCAGCAGTCCCGCTTCGGTCACGGTGATGTCCCGCTCACCTTTTTCGATTTGCATATAGGTGGGACGAGAAAGGCTTAATTTCTTGGCTAAATAGTCCTGAGAATAATCCTGCTTCAATCGAAGATTTTTGATTTTCTCGGCTAGTTTCTTAGGCATAGTTTTATCATTTTTGATTATATTAAAAGCTTACCTCAAGAAATAGTTATTGTCAAGTATTTTGACACCATATAGTGCTAGGTTATTTGACATCTTTTCTATCCCGTCTGCTCCCCACAAAAGCCCCATGCAAAATCGATTGCTCCGGCCGATTAGCCAGCATAACCCCGAAATCCCCCTCCCCATCCCAATCCATGAGGAGAGAAAGTAGTTTTGGGTGGTTTATTTTTTTGTATAAAAAGTTATTACTCGATGTTTTTTATGTAATGACAATTTGGATAATTGGAACAGCCATAAAAACTTTCTCCGACATGAGAACCTTTGCGCGCAGTTTTCAAAACTAAGTTACCACCACACTTGGGACATTTTTCAGCAACGCTAGATCCAAAGACTGGACGGTTAGAGATAGTCTTGTCCAATCCGGCCAATTTCACATATTCCATCAATTTTTTTCCATCAATCAATTCAATTGGTTTTCCTATCGCGAAATTTTCCGCTTCAAGTGTGAAAACATTGGTCGTGATGAAAAAAGATTTTGCGTCAGAAAGTTTGTTCACAACGGCACCATAGAAATCGCGCATCGCTCCGACAGAAACTTGCTGGGTGATGAATTTTTTGCATTGGATGTAGTGCTTCACTCCCCCTTTCGTAGCAATAACATCAATTCCGCCGTCATTCGGACCACCAACTGCTTCAGTTGCATAACCTAATTTATCAAAAAGATGACAAATAAACGCTTCGAACTGAGTTGGAGCCAAGTTTTTTATCGCCTCCAGTGAATTCTTACTCTCAAAAAAGCTCATTTTCTTTCGCTTCTTGTATAAAACATAAATGACTATAGGCAAAAATAAAGCCACAAACATAATAGACGCCCCTAAGGCTGTATTTTTAAATAGCACCGGCAAAAACTTTATAAACACAATGAGCGCATACAAGACGAATACCATCTCGCCTACTGATTGTTTTTTAGCCATTTTTTGTGTATGTAATTAATTACGTAATTAAAAAATTATTTCTGAAACACGAGCAGATATTCGTGCATTGAACGTACAATTATTCATCTTTCACTATCTTCATCTTCATCGCAGTCTTCGGATAAATCCTCAAGTAGCCAATCTCTACCACAAGCACAATTTTCTCGATATGAATATTGATATTGACCACCGATAAGTTTTAGGTAAAGTTCATTTCCACATTTGCATTTTATTATTATTCGTCGATTTTTCATAAATTTATTTATAGCGCCTTACCAATTCCAAACAATCTTCAAAAGCATCTGCCTTACCACCAACAAATTCGTTAAGCCCGTATTCTTCAATTTTCTCACTTTCCCAAAGTTCTTCTTTCCAAGCCTTTCGATAATTTCTTGCCAAAATTGCTATATGTTTTTCTAGCGATTCTCCGGTGATTTTTTCCAAAAATCCCTTCGCCATCAGCTCAACCGTTTTTGCATATAAGTTTTGCAGATTTTCCCATAACTCAAATGTTTGATATTTTTTATTAGAGCTAATTAATTTCCACTCATTTGGTTCGATGTCTAAAAAATCGTCGCCCTTTTCCTCTGCGTATTCTTTGCACATTATCCGAAATGGAAAATAGAACTTTTTGTGCTTATTGAGATATTTTAGTATTTTGATAGCAAGCTCTCTGGAGATTTTCATAAAATTGAACAGAAATTAATTTTTATTTCTGATCAATTCTTGATCGTTTTGGAAATTATGTCAAATCGCTAATTTATAGCGACCACGCGAAACAAATTCCAAATATCCTTTGTCTCGTAAAACCTGTAATTGCTGGCGTAATTTGTCTTTGATGAAGTTGTTTTCTGGATGTTTTTCTTTCAGTTCTTTTTCAAAGGCATAAACCTCATCCAGCGAAAATTCTCTCTTTCCGATCTTATCTATGCAACTCATTGTATCCAAAATCCAACCCTTAGAAGCAAGCTCTTTCTCCTCCCGCAAAAATAAAGTTTTTTGCCAATTTTCCAAAACCTCTTTTTTGGTTTCTACTTTTCCGTTTTTTATATAAAATATTTTTCCAGTTTGAGGAATACTTGAAAGAGAAATATTGCATCCAACCCAGCCGGCACGTCTAGCCATTTCTGAAAGTGGTTTTCTTTTCTCGATAATGTCTGGAACAAAAAAATGCTTAGGAATAACGAGAAAGTTTCGAACTTCAAAATTTTTCAAATCGTAATTAAGAAAAAAGAAGTTGGGATTATTATTACTTTGCAACCTCTCAATCATTGTCCGATAAGCACCATCAACAATTTTATTTCCCATCGAATCTTTCTTGCTTTTAAGCTCATATTCCTCTTTACAATCATCGCAATAAAAATCAGCAACTGGCCTATTATTTTCAAAGTGATTTATAGGACAACCGCAAGCTGGACAAAAGATTTCATTACCAACCCATCCTTCACTCATTGCCTTGATTTTCTGTGACGAGCTATTATATTTTTCCGCTAATTTTACATCAAAAATAATCTGCATGAATTTTACTTTCTCCAATTACTAATTACCAACCCACTCTCCCACAAACCCTCCCTGTTAAATCGTATTTAACAGGGTAAATCCAACTCCTCAAAAACCCCATCGGTGAAATTGGCTGGTTTGAATCCAAAAATCGCCTTCGCGTTTTTGCTTCTTGCGACCTACATCAAAAAATAATAATCCAATGGCACAGATACTATATTTTCTTGCATATCCAGTTTTAGTTCAGCGCCAGAAAAAATGATTCCGTAGTCAGACTTGATTTTACGCATCGTTCCCATCACTTGTTTTTTATCTTTATTTCCAAGGCCAACTTCTATGACAATTTTTTTGGAATTTCCGATTTGTAATATAAAATCCGCTCCTCCCTGAGCACTGTCATAGCGGATAACTCCATCGCCTCGCAGAATAAACTCTCGATAGAGATGCGCGCCTATCGAATCTTCCAGTAGTTTTCCTTGCCTTGTTGAATAAGTGCCTTCATTTCCGGAAAAATAAAAAAATGACATTCTTATCGCCGGGCTCATAAATAAATACTTATTGGCTTTATTGGCAATCGTCATGTTAGAACCATGTGGTGGAATCTTCACTAAAAGCTCAGCTTTCTCCAAAACATCAAAAATATTTGCCAGAGTTAGGCGACTGATGTTGAATTTATTTGCCAGCGTAGTTAAGCTTGTGATATCATTTTCTGCAATTGCAAAAAGAATTCTTTTCACTGCGCCAAGTGTGTCTTGATCAAAACTTCCAAGAGTCGGCATGTCTTGCTTGATAATTTTTTCAAGCAAAAGCGATATATTATTATAAATTGAAATCTCATCCGGCATTATTTGCGCAAAAGGAAATGTTCCATAGGATAAATATTTTTTAATGTCATGCCTGTCTATCTTTGACCAGTAACTATTAACCAGGCCAGATAACTCAGTTAAATTATTATGAACCTCCTGGGCCGTTTTGGAAAAATAAATCGCCTGTCTTATTTTATTTTTCAATCCAGTGGTCGGATAGATTTTACTTTTTATCATCTGGTATTCGCCAAAGCACATCGGCGTCATTGGTTCAAAAATAGCTCTTCTGGCAATATTGGGCGTTGATTGCAAAACAATCGCTGAAGACCCTGTAACGCAGAAAAAAACATTGTTCGTTCTCTCAAATAACGATTTCAATGCGATCGCCCATTTTGGATCAGTTTGCACCTCATCAAGAAATATTATTATCGGTTTTTTCAGACTTTCCAAATACTCGCCGATAATCTTTTCGTAAGCTGAAACTATTTCATTAATACCCACATCAAAATAGTTCCGCAGATCTTCCACCGAAAGAAAAAAAACTTGCACATCTTTTCCCTTAAATTCTGAACATATTTGTGCCATGAGAGTTGTTTTTCCCACGCCCCGAAAGCCTGGAACGATAACCAGCCTATTTGAAGATTTTTTATCCAGAAAATCATTAATATATTTTTTTAATTTTATGTACAAAAAACGCTTGGGGTGCCTCTCTCCATTCGGACCATGCGTAAAATGCACCAACCGATCATCCGTGGTCAAAATCTGCTTTTGCAAATATTGGATTAATTCCTGATTCATGTATATTTTGCTATACAACAATTATACGTTTGTAGTATAGTATACTATTCAATAAATGTCAAATGCTAGTTTTTAGGCTTTAATTAGGCTTATTTCACAGCAATCTCTTGCTAAATATCCTCAACTCCTCAAAAACCCCATCGGTGAAATTGTCTGATTTGAATTTGAAAATCGCCTTCGCTTTAGTAGAAATTATTTTAATACTCCCAAAAACCTATCCATATTTTACGTCTTTTTGGCTATTCTTACCAGCTTATCCTTTTCAACCAAAACAATATTCTTTCTTTTTTTCGCCAACTTTTTCATATCTAGCGTAAAACCGCTCTTGCTGAATAATATAAACTGCTCCTTTCGACTTGCATTGTTCCAATCAACATTTCTGGCCTTATTTTCAAGCTCAACAAAAATATTTGTCCCCACTTGCCTATTTGACCATTTTACTTCGCCAAAAATAATTTCCTTCGTTTCTTGATTGAATCCAACAATATCAATCTCATTGCTATCATTCCACCATCTGCCGACATATTGAAAGTTATTCCCCATATTCCGCTGCGCCCATTCGCCAGCGATTTCCTCATAATTTCTACTAACCAATTCTGCAATATTACTTTTGATAATTTTCACAACTTCGCCCTGACTTCCCTCCTCGATCAATTGCTTATTGCGGAAAATGAAACGAAACCAAAACTCGAAAAAATTATCCGAAATACGATAAAACCCTTTGCGACTTTTTTCGGGAATTTTTTCAGTGATAGAAATTTCTTTTTGCACAATCAATAATTGTTGCAAGACCGCAAGATAGGAAGAAATTGTCGCTTTGTCAAAGCCGGTATAATTCATTACTTCCGATGCCTTTCTTTTTCCAAGAGATAGTCCGAGCAAAATGGAAAAATAGTTTCTTGGCTCTCTAAATTCTTCTCTTAAGAGAAAATCGACCTCTTCATACATAAACTGTTCTTTTGAGAGCATTGTGCTTTCCATTACTTTCCAAAAATTTTTCCTACCTAAAAAATTCTTTAAGTAGGTGATTGTTCCGCCAACAACCGAATAAATCATCAATCTTTCCTCAAAACTTTTTTTCGGAAAAATATCTTCAAGTTCAAAAAAAGAAAACGGGCGAACTAGAATTTGCCCGGATCTCCTACCATATAGTGGCGCACCATATATTAGAGTGTGCTTTTCCATCATGCCAATACTTGAACCGCACAAGATGAGATAGACCGGAGACTTGCTCAGATATAGGTCCCAGCCTTTTTGAAAAACTGATGGAATTGCCGGATCCGCATCCACCAGATAGGGAAATTCATCAATGATGATAACTATTTTTTGTTTTTTTTGCGCAATGTATCTAAATAACTGCTCCCAATCTTGGAAGCCATATTCTGACACATAGGCATCCTTAAAAAATACGCCTACCTCTTGCGATATTTTTTGTAATTGCAATTTCGGATCTAGACGTTCGGCTAGGTGAAAGATAGTCGGCTTATTTTTAGCAAATTCTAAACTTAGGGCTGTTTTCCCCACCCTTCTTTTTCCATACATAATAACCAAATGACTGCCCTTTTCCTTCCACCAGTCATTAAGCGCTTTTAGCTCCGATTTTCTGTTATAAAACTTCATTTTAGTATAATTTAGATTAGTATAATTTAGATTATACTAAATATTTTACTCCTTCCCTGCAAATTGTCAAGGACTTGTATCATTAATACAGTTATTTTCTCAAGCTACCAAAAACCCTCTCAACTCCATTTTACGTCTTTGATTTTATTAAAAAGTCAGCCAATTCACTCGTGCTGAAAAACTTTCCCTTGACTTCCCAGTTCGTCAACCGCTGCGAAAATTAAATCCGTTATCCATTTATTCTTTTCAAGATTTTTGGATTTAGCTAAATTATCTTTCACCCAAGCTAATGCTTCCTCATGAGAAAAGCCCCTGCGTTCTTTAGCCGCTTCATATTGATCTAGGACGATCAAAACCCGACGCTCGAGGGCATCGACATAATTCTCCAAGATTCCGATAGTCCTGGTTTCATGCGAAGTTTTGTCCTTTTCGTTTAATTCATAGGGATCAATGTCATGATCAATGTGATGCGAACCGGCGATGATCCTGGTGTTCTCACTCAAACCTTGCGGATACTTTTCCAAAATATCATGCGTCCAATAGGCGTGCTTATCCCAAAATTGCTGCATCGTAGTTTTTCCGCCAATTCCATATTTTTCCAACATACGCTGGGCAGATTCGAGTTCGCCCGTCTCAAAAAGTTCTCTAATCTCTTCTGTCACTAATAATTTGGTGTCACGGATATTTTCATGGGCAAATATTTTTATGATCATCTCCTGCTCCTGCGGAGTCGCTTCGGCCGGGCCGGATTTTCCGATATCGTGCAAAATAGCTGCCCTAAGCACCTCGAGACGCTGTTCGTCAGAGTGACGCAATTCCGGATATTGTTCAGAGTAACGCTCTTTCAAAAGATTAAACACATTCCCGATCCCCTGCTTAATCTTCCGCGAATATTCATTAAATCGTGACCCTTTTTCAATCCGGATCATCCGATCAATCACATCTTCATGCAACACTTCGCAACAACCAACCCGCTCCAGGCTAGCGAGCACGTTTTTGCGATCAGTCTCGTCTTTCCACTCCTGCTCACTGGTTTCTTCCATTGTTTCTGGTGTTTCAAACATTTTTTTGATTGGCATCAGGCCTTAGATACTTATACCTCGAAATTGTTTTCCTCTTCCATCCTACCCCAAATCCATGCTTTCGTAAACCCTGGCGCCTTGAGTAAGTTTAATTTTCCCAAGGGCATATTTTGACAAAATTAAGGCGCCAGGGTAAAGAAAAAAGGGGTTATCCATAATGCGGATAACCCCCTTGTTAAAACAATGTTCGAACCAGTTATGTTTTAAGCCTTGGCCGGTTCATCTCTGGTAACTGCTCTGGCAAAAAAATCAATCAGCTCTTTCCCTGCAGAGGGCATCTCTCCAGCCAAAATCCTTGCCTCGTTTTCAATACTGTCCAGGTGCTTCATATCCGCTCTCCCGGAAAAATGTATTGCGCATCGGCAAAATTTAATCAAATCTTCAGTGGTACCGAAGAACATTAAATCTGAGACTTTGGCAAGCACAAACATTTTGTCGTGCCGAATTTTCTGTTTCAAATGAATTGTCAGATGCGGTGACTTCATTGACGAAATAGATCCCAACAGAATCAACGGAACCATATTGAGTCGCGAAAATTCCGGCTCAATTTCTTTGCGCTTACATTCTGTTTCTTTTAGCCAGAACTCAATATCAGTCATGAGACAGAAAATTGAATAGACTGGCCAGAAAAAAATTGCTCCGGGTTTATGTTTTTGATTCATGCCTCCCTCCTTAATTTGTCGATATCGTTCCTCATCCTTTGCGCGAGGGCATCTTTCTTTTTCCCGGTAGATGATTTGACCAGCTTAAATCCAAAAACAATAGGAGCAATCATGACTGCAACTAACGCGAACGCCATGACCGTTTTCCAAAACCCTAAATAAACAAACCCGACGATAGCCCCTACAATAAACGGAGCGGCCATCAGAAACACGCCCAAAACAAAATATCTGTTAATCTGTATTTGATTCATCGCTTTTTCTCCCTTTTTATGCGTTTATCTCAAGAATAGCCCAAAAAACCTATTCGGTTTTTAAGTTACTGTGAAGTTAATTTGTAGCATGAATCGGAGAGATAGTCAATTGCCGGTCAAGCATAACCACAAACTACCGATTGAACAAAGTTGCAATATCCGTCTTTGGGGTAATCCGCAATCTTTCCAGTAATAGCGGATCATCCTTTAGGCTTGAGATTCCCGAATTGGTCGTCACTGCCGTTTGATAGTTAGCATTTTTTACTTCCTTGGTAACGGCGTCAGTATATTTGCCGGAAGGATAACAAAAGTCCGTGATTTCTTGACCTAGTTTTTGGGTCAAAATTTCCCGGCTTTCTTGGATTTCTTTTTCTAAATTTGCTGGTGTTAAATTCCGCAAATCCGGATGCGTCAGTGTGTGCGAACCAAACACCATCCCGGATGCCTGCATTGTCAAAATTTCCTCCCAAGTCAAATAACCCGGCGTGCCGATTTTGTTAACGATTAAATAGAACATTCCACTCATTTGATATTTTTGCAGTAGTGGAAACGCACTGTCAAACGCATCTTGATAGCCATCATCAAAAGTCAAAATAATCGGTTTAGCGGTCATCAAATTTGGCGCTTTGAAATATTCAGGAAAAACCGTTGCATAATTATTTTCCTTGAGCCACTTCAAATGCTCTTCAAATTTTTGCGGAGGCACTGAAAGATTTTCGCCAATTGGATCCGCCGAGTTAGCATACGCTCGGATATAGTGATACATAAAAATCGGAACGGCCGCAGGAATCGTCCCCGTTGATTCGGTCGCCTCTTCGGCGACTCGTGAGGATACTGCTGGAGAGCTTTGAACATTCTCAATCTTCTGCTCGCTTTTTTGCACAGCGCTGTTTTGTTTTCCTTTTTTTGTGAATTGAAAAAATAGAAAACCAGCCGATAAAACTATCAAGAGAAATATTCGTCTAAAAATTTTTGCTTTATTTGGCATAAGCTAACTATAAGACAATTGATGGAAAAAATCTAATTTTGGAAAAATCAAAAAACCTGCACAGTCATTGCTATTACGCCATCATTCATCTAAAATTAAGTTATAATCAAAATATTTGCAAAAAATAATGTCTATCGGCGCAATTATCATCGGACTTCTGACCGGTTTCATTTCGGCTTTTTTTGGCATTGGCGGTAGCAGTATCGACACCCCGCTCTTGCGTGTTTTTTTGCATGTCCCTGACTACATCGCGCTGGGCAGTCCCTTGCCCACAGCTCTGCTCACAATCGCAATAGCGCTCACCGTCTATTGGAAAAAACATTTGGTCAATTATCACATTCTCAAATGGAGTCTCGCCGGAGGAATCCCCGGCATAATTTTCGGCGCATATTTGTCGGGAAAATTTTCCGGACTATTTTTGATGCTTTTTAGCGCCTTGGTTTTGTTTTTCGTCGGAGTGAACTTTGTCTACAAAAGATTCCGCAGCGCAGAAATTAATCAGAATTATCAAGCCCAAAAACCAATAAGCGCGAGCTATATCATTTTCGTTGCGTTTATCGCCAGTAGCATCTCCGGCATCCTCGCCAACGGTGGCGGACTCCTGCTCATCCCGGCCTATGTTTTGCTTTTCAAACTGAAAATAAAAGAAGCGATTGCCACTTCTCTTTTAACCGTAGCGGCAATGTTCATCCCCGCTTTTTTCATCCACTATTCCCTTGGCCACATCGACCTTGGCATCAGCGTGGCCATGGCGATTGGCGTCATTCCAATGGCCTACATCGGCGCAAAAACCAATCTCGAAACAAAATCCAACACCATCCAACTACTTTTCGGCCTAATGCTCATCATCTTTTCCATCTACTTTTTTATCTCGCAACTTTGGGGATAAAAAAAATCCCCCGTCCATTGGTTGGGCAGGGGTTCTAACATCGCTGTGTCAGGTTGGGGGACGAAGCTACATCGCTCCGTAAACGGCAGTCACAAAAAAGCTTGCTCCGACTATCAGCCGGAATAAATTAAAATTCTTCAAACTTTTTCACCTCCTTTCAAAAAAGAACTGCATAAGCAGAAAAAGAATTAAAAAAACAAAAACACCTAGAATTAGGTATTTCAATTTTTATTCTTTTCTAATTATTTACTAAGTTTTGCAGAGGATTGATGTAATAATCAATCCTCATGATTTTGAGTTTAATGGTGGCACCACCTGGACTTGAACCAGGAATCCTTCCGCCTAAGCCAGAGTGCTCGTAGCCTTACGAAATGCTCTACCGATTGAGCCATGGCGCCACAATAAACTTAAACTTTAGGTTGGAACTATCGAATGGATTTGAACCATTGCCCTGCTGGATTTTTTGGTTAATTGCCAGCCGCTCTACCAAGCTGAGCTACGATAGCACACTACCTAAATTTCTGGGAAGAGTTTTAGTTCGGCGGGGTGGTCCCGCCGCAGACAAAAAACTCAGGTGTCCGATAATACGGAAAACTCGTTCCCAGAGAATGGGATTTGGGAGGGGGTGGAAAAAACTAACGTAACCTTCTCCCCTCTTGACTCTATTCGAAAACCCTTCTCAGCCAAAGGCTCCAGGCAAAACATCGAAATCAAGCCAAGACCAACGCCAAAGATGTCTATTACAACAGTCACCGCGCGGGTGACCTATCGACGAATCCTTGGGTCAGTTTTATTGCTCCCAAAACTGTCAAAGATCAAAACTTAACAAACAATTTGACTAAAATACCTTAATATTGCGAAATATTAAGCTACCTTACTCGCAAATCATTCTAGCGCTTTGTGAAAAATATGTCAACACTCCGCACAACATCCGGCAATTCCAGGCAAGAATCCTCACCTTCAATCGCCCCGGAAAAATGCTTGGCATTGTGCTTAATTATTATTTCTGCATTAAGCTTTTCCCTGAAAATATCCGCGTATTTTAAATCTACATAGGGATCATCATCGGAATGAATCGCCACGAATCCATTTTTTGATTTGGTTTTAATTTTTTCCAAATCAATCGGCGTTTCAAAAAAATTTCCAATTTCATCAAATCCCACATTTTCATTAAATCCTGCCACAAAAAACACGCCCCCAACTTTTTCATCTTCTTTTAGGTTTTCCAAATAACGCATAATCGTCGCACAACCAAGACTGTGGCCAACGAGAAACAACTCTTCATCTGGTTCGCCAACCACCTCCTGCAATTTCGGCACCCACTGATTCATTTTGGGCAAATCCGTCTCCGGAAAAGCCGGCACCTCAACCTGAAAACCTTTCCCCTCAAGTTCTTTTTTCACCCAAGGATACCAGCAATACTGCGGATAGCCTCCCCAACAATGGACGATAATAGCTCGTTTCATAAATTTAGATATTTTGCAGTTCTATTGCGTCTTTGATAATTTTTAATGCTCAATGCCAATTTTCCAAACACCTTTTTCTAAGAAAGCTTCGATGGTTTGACGAGTCGCCTTGTTAATCAGACTTGAATGTGAAAACTTGTTACTTTTGGCATATTCAACTAGAGTAATAATTTTTTTACCTTCTAGATATGCCAACCGCTTATGATAACTATTAGTCAAAGCTTTGCCCACTATTTCCTCCATAACATCAGTTGCGCCTTTCGCATCAAAATCTCGAAACGCTTCGTAGTATTTTTGCCGATCAATAAATTTTATATTTATTGGCACAAACCCTTCCCTGATTAGCAAATAATTATTAACGGCCCGTCCGATTCGGCCATTGCCATCACAAAATGGATGCGTATGCTCAAAAGCCAGATGCAATCTTGCTATGCGCTTAATAATATTTTCATGACTCTGAGCATTATATTCGGACAGCATTTTTTCCAAACGCTCTATGACCTCTTTCGGATTGGGCGCGATATGACTACCCACACGCACAAACTCATTTTCCGCTCTAAATCTTCCGGCGATATCATCACGAATATTGCTCAGGAGCATTTCGTGCAACGTTAAAATCACAGGAAGCGTCAGCTCTTGCTCTTTAGCCTTTTTGTCAATATACGAAACAACTCGTGCCAAATTCTTAGCTTCAAAAATTTCTCGCTCGCTAATGAAGCGATCCAAATCAATTTGCAAAAGTATCTTTTCCGTTTCTTCAAGCGTAAGCGTGCTATTTTCAATAGCATTGGAATTATAGACTTGCTCAGCCACTTCCGCCTCGGAAATAAGTTGAATAAGCGCTTCTTTCCCCGTGGAAGCTTTATAATACCGCTCGCGCAACGAGCTTATTTTATTGTACGCATTGAGTGTTTTTGTCATATACTAGTATTATACGCTTTTTCACGGTTTTGTCAACATAACCGTGAAAAATACCAAAAAATCATACATTTTCACGGTTTTGACCATTGTTCACCTTGAACATTTTTCCATGGCCAGGAATTATATAATCAGCAACTGCTAGCAGTTTTTTTCTGCTTTCAATCAGATCTTCCATATTCATTCCCTTGGCGTGAGAATGATCTTCCTTGTTCGTATCAACCACTTGCGCTTCACCGTCAACCCACCAAATAACGTCACCCGCGATAGCAACTTTGCCTTGCGGGGTGTCAACCAAAAGCGAAAGATGTTCAAGCACATGGCCTGGCGTTTCAATGATTTCAATATCTTTGCCTAGCGCATTTTTATCGAACACCGTCAGCAAGTCTTTATCATAGATTAAATTAGAATCGAAGGTGACGTACTTCGCTTTTTCAAAAATACCCGCAAGCAAAATATGGTCAGGATGGCAGTGAGACAAGAAAACGTAATCGATGTCATCTGTGGTCAAGTTCTCACCGTGCAATGCTTCCAATAATTGTTGACGATTGCATCCCGGATCAGTGATTATTTTTTTGTCGTCAGTCGTGATCAAACAAGTAGTCGAACT
The DNA here is from genome assembly GCA_026396175.1 of Candidatus Moraniibacteriota bacterium. Lineage (GTDB taxonomy): Bacteria > Patescibacteriota > Minisyncoccia > Moranbacterales > UBA2206 > UBA9630. Next base: position 46,380 of record JAPLXG010000013.1, read on the forward strand.
GGCTATCCAACCATTCTCAAGCTCTTTTGCATATCCTTCGATTAAAACTTTTATTGTTGTCATAGCGTTTAGGAAAAAACTCTTAAAAATTCGTTGTTTTCGCACTAGGTAAGTCAAAAATGGCAGATATTTGATGTTATCGGATGTATTGTTCTTTTGCAGATTTCTTCCTTGTTAAAATGCTTTTAGGGGGAGGAAAGAATTTTATCTTTCCTTTTAATTTTGGTTTATCTAAACCTTTTTAGTTTAAAGAACATTTGAGTTATTATTCCAGCTACCATCATCACTGCTCCGACAATAGTAAGTATCTGTGATTTATTGCCGAAATATATCGCACCTAACAGTCCAATAATCATAGACACGTTTGCAATATTTTTAATTCCTCGTTCTGTCATAATCTCCTCCTTTCTCCTCCCCTAAAAGCATTCTAATCTTTTATTCAATTATTCAAGGACAAAATTATTTTATTTCTTGTTTTTAACAAAGAATTTCAGATCTTTTACCGTTTTTTCTGTCAGATCATAACTGAAAACTTTCTCTAATGACACCCATTCAAAATCCGCTCCTTCGCCCAATTTCATTTCATCCTTCCTTAGATCACTTTCGACATAAAAAATATGCCTATAAATATTAAGTTCCTCGTTGAGATAATCGCATAAATAAATAACCCGATCTTCGGATATTTCAATATTCAACTCCTCCTTCATTTCCCGCGTAAATGTTTCCTTGGGTCTTTCGTCTTTCTCTCTTGTTCCTCCAAAAAACGCCCAGGAATTGGGATTGAACTTTGTATTTGAATCACGTTTGTGCAATAAAACGGAATTATTTTGTGGATTATATAGGAATCCGCCTGACCAAAATTTTTCCATAAAAAATAAATTTGAGACGCAAATTAGATAAGAAAGCCAAAAATCATTACGAGCAGTTTAACGCCAACCATTATTACTTCCACCATTCCTACCAGTCGGTATTTTCCGCAATAACCTTTCCAGCCTGAACTATTCTAATATTTCCATATTCCTTTTCCACTTCCTGAATTCCCTTCAATGTGAATTCTTTCCACAGCCTTCTTTTTGTTGCTCTAATCTCCTCTGTTTTTCCAGTAATACCTACGTGTTTTTCATACATGCTAGATAGTTTGTCATAGAGAAGCAGTAACTTAATGAAGGCACTCTTGCTAGGATACAACTCTATCGCCTGTTGGAAATTTTCAAAGGTTAGCTCTTTCACAACGTCCTTTACTTCTAGCTCAACCCATTCTGGTAACTGAAGTGAAGTGTCCTCCAAAACATCATGCAAAATCAAAGCCTTGAATCCCAGCTCTCTTTGCTCATAGGGAACCTGCGTGTCAGCAATCAACATTGAAGCACACCATAACGGATGCATTATATATGGCACCTTACCATCCTGACGATATGCTTGGTTGGTTATGTTATTCTCCTGATAGGCAGAATAAGCAAAATCCAGATATTTTTTTAGTTCTTCTGATTTAATCATAAATTTTTATTTTCTATTCTTTAGATTTATCCAAAATAATTTTCCACCGCAAACTCAAACTGTTTCAAAAACAGTTCTTTGAAATATGAGATATTATTCTGCTCATAAAATAATAACGTCGCCTTTTTGTATTCACCTTCATCCATACTGCGATAAGAGAGAGGGCAAGAATTAAATGATTGCAAAATAGCGTTGCCACCCAAACGACGGGTACGCTTGTTGCCATCAACGAACGGCTGGATATAGGCGACGAGTAGCATCAGGATAATTGCTTTCTCAAAAACATCCTTGGTCTCGTTCACCAACTTGCAAGTTTTTTCCAAGGCCTCTTTTATCTGAAACTCATTGTCTAGCGGTTTGTAATTTGTGCCAGTTATTCCCACCAGAGTTTTTCTCAAGTTTTTTGTCACATTCAATCCATCCACCAGCAGAGAATGAATATTTTCTATCTTCGACACAGATATGGATTGAAACTCATTTTTATTGCTTCCGATATAATCCAAGGTCTTTTTATGATTGAGAATCATAACCGCTTCTTCCTTGGAATGACCTTCGGCTTCTTGTTGGTTTTTAATTAATTGCTCGGTTTCAAGAAGGCTATAGGTATTGCCCTCAATTTTTGACGATTTCCAACTGAAATCGATATTTAACCGCTCTATCTCTTTTTTTAATGCATCAGCTGGAATATCTTTTATCTTATCTTGATAAACTCCATTCAGCTCAGAGAGTTTCTTTCTTTCAGCATCAGTAAAAATATTTTTCAGTTGGTTGAAAATATCAAAATTAAACTTTTTGTTAATTTTCCTCTGGTCAAGATCTTGGGCAAAATATTTTTCAACATCAATCTTTTTTATAATCGGATATCTAGAAGAAAGTTGATAGCTAACAGCTCGCCCAGCTGTTCCTTGTCTTTCTAGCAAATTAAGTTCCAGCATTTTTTCCAAATCTCGGGAAATAGTCATTCTAGTCACCTGGCCCAATTCCTTGCCAATATGCTCAACTATTTGACCCACAGAAACATGCTCTTTTTCTTCGACAAGAGAGAGAATAATTTCTTGCCTGCTGTTTAATTTTTCAGTTTTCATATTTGTGTAATAGTAACATTTTTATGCCTTAAATGTAACATTTATGTTACAATCGGTCAACTAAAATACCGCCTATTTCTCCAAAATGGCTGATTTAAGCCCTAATTATTGCAACATTCTAATCTTCCAATTTCCAGCGAGCCAACACAAAAAACACCCTGCCTACCGGCAGGCAGGCATTCAAGGTGTTTTTAATAAAGTTTACCCTGTTAAATGCTCCGGGTACGGAATTTAACGGGGTAAATCACAAACTTTTGCGATTAGTCCAAAAAACGAAGTCTAAATCCTCTGAGAGATTCATTACTGAATCAATGCGTAAGGTGTACAATACCTACGGCTACAGAATTATTTAGCTCTGTTACACTTAGCTGTTACCCTGGATTGCTCCAAAATTACGACCAGCAAGTAAAATCCACATTCCACAACATTTAGTTTGACCCAAATGTCTTCCGCCAACTGGCGGGGTGCAATGCTCTAAGATTCTACCAATATCTCCCTAGAAAGGAGGTGATCCATCCACAGCTTCCGCTACGGATGCCTTGTTACGACTTCACCCTTATCATCGATCCTACCGTGGTCCCTGCTTTGAAACAGGGCCTTCGGGTATTACCGACTCTCTTGGTGTGACGGGCGGTGAGTACAAGATCCGAGAACGTATTCACCGTGACATAGCTGATTCACGATTACTAGTGATTCCAACTTCATGAGGTCGAGTTGCAGACCTCAATCCGAACTGAGAACAGCTTTTTGGGATTGGCTCCACCTTGCGGTTTGGCTACCCTTTGTACTGTCCATTGTAGCACGTGTGTTGCCCAGGGCGTCAAAGGGCCATGCTGATTTGACGTCATCCCCACCCTCCTCCCAGAACTTTGTTCGCAAGCGAACAAAGTAAATTTCAAGATACAAGATACAAATTCCAAAAAAATTTTAAATTCCAATTATCCAAATTACAAACTTTTTAAATTGTGTTTGAGATTTGAATTTTGGTAATTGTGATTTGTTTGGTTATTGTTTCTTGGTTATTGGTCATTACTTTGCGCCTGTGCGCAAAGTTCTGGGCAGTCTCGCGTGACATATATAACACGCGATAGGGGTTGCGCTCGTTTCCTGACTTAACAGAACATCTTACGACACGAGCTGACGACAACCATGCAGCACCTGCTTAGCACCCTCGAAGGCTTAACTATTTCTAGTTAATGCAGCTAAGTTTCAAGCCCTGGTAAGGTTCCTCGCTTACCGTCGAATTAAACCACATGCTCCACCACTTGTGCGGATCCCCGTCTATTCCTTTGAGTTTTAAGCTTGCGCTCGTACTTCCCAGGCGGCATACTTAACGCGTTAGCTACGACACTGGAAGGGTCGATTCTCCCAATACCTAGTATGCATCGTTTAGGGCGTGGACTACTGGGGTATCTAATCCCATTCGCTACCCACGCTTTCGTGTCTCAGCGTCAGATGAGGGCCAACCAAATGCCTTCGCCTTTGGTGTTCCATATGATATCAACGCATTTCACTGCTACACCATATGTTCCATTGATCTCTCCCTATCTCTAGATATACCGTTTCAAATGCAGTTTTCGAGTTGAGCTCGAAGATTTGACATCTGACTAATATATCCGCCTACACACGCTTTACGCCCAATAAATCCGGATAACGCTTGAGGTCTCTGTATTACCGCTACTGCTGGCACAGAGTTAGTAACCTCTTATTCGTAAGGTACCGTCAAATCGTGCCTCGCTATCGCGCGGCACAAAATTTCTAATTTCTAATTTCTAATTTCTAAACAAATCCTAATGACTAAATTTCTAAATTTGAAAATTAAATCATTGAGAATTGTTTGAAAATTGAAAATTGAAAATTGAAAATTCTGTGCTGAACGTTAGTGAAGCACGGTTTCTTCCCTTACAAAAGCAGTTTACGACCCAAGGGCCTTCTTCCTGCACGCGGCGTCGCTCCATCAGACTTTCGTCCATTGTGGAATATTCTCGACTGCAGCCACCCGTAGGTGTTTGGACAGTGTCTCAGTTCCAATGTTGGGGGTCACGCTCTCACGCCCCCTACCCGTCATAGCCTTGGTAGTCCATTACACTACCAACTAGCTGATAGGACACAGGCCACTCCAAAAGCGATAAATCTTTACTCCGTAGAGCACATCATGTATTATTCCGGATTTCTCCGGATTATTCATGACTTTTGGGAATGTTCCTATGTATTACTAACCCGTTTGCCATGTGTGTTTCGCTCCGCTCATCACACAAACACCAAAAGAACTAATAAGCCACCAAATTTAACTAATGAATGTTTCGTTAATTTAGTTCTATATTCGTTAATTTCGTGTCTATGTGTGTTGAACAAAGTGAAACACACATTCGACTTGCATGCCTTATCCACGCCGCCAGCGTTCATCCTGAGCCAGGATCAAACTCTCAAAAAATATCAGAAGTAAACCCCTTCACCCACAAACTTGCGCCTGCGAGATATTAGGGTTTACCCCTCAGCCCGCTAGCTCTGTACTTGCGTACGAAAGTATCGTGGGTGTGGGGTAAATCTGATTATATAAAAGAAAATAAATTCTTTTTTATTTACTATGCCTCCGAAGAGTAATAGTAAATATTTGAAATAGACTCGAATTTCTTCGTCACGCCATAGCTCCGAAGAGCGACGGCGGATATAGTCTTGATTTTACTCAAGACACGGACTAATCGCAAAAAATTGCGATTTCGTCCAAATCTCTGATTTGGTAACGAAATCGCATCCTGAGCAGAAAATTTTTGAAAAAAATTTTCTGTCGAAGGATCTCACACCAAAAAGATTTGAACGTTTTGTTTCTCCAAATCAAAAGGTAAGACTCAGAGAAACTATTTAATTTTTAAAGTTCACAATGTTTTCTGTATTAACGAACAAAAAACACATCTCTGCGGACAAACATAATCATACGCAAAGATGTATCTTTGACTCACCCCTAGTTTTAAAAGTCGCTATGAGTATTATTTAATGCCTTATTTGCTTTTAAATAATTATATCTGGAACTCAACTGTCTTTAGCCATTGTAGAGCGCTTTTCGAAACCTGTCAAGGGGTAATTTTATGACCGCCTTAGGCATTGGCTAATGCCGATTTTTCCAGCTTGACTAGGCGCGTTTCGTGGCTTTCTAAGCACTCACCTGCTTTTCCGCTTTTTTCCTTGTTATCCACGAGCGTTGATTTGACATAATCCATATCTTCAATCAATAAATCTGTTTTTTCAGATAGCACGTCAACTCTCTCGGTTAAAACATCCACTCTGACAGTTAGAATCTCAACTTTGTCCGATAAATTATCAACCCTTACAGTCAAAACATCAACTCTGTCAGTTAGATTATTAACCTTTACACCCAATATATCAATCTTATTATCTATGACATCAACTCTTTTGGTTAAACCGTCCACTTTTTTCGAGAGATCCGAAAGTCCTTCACCGAAAACCTTAAAATCACCTTTCACATTTTCAAGCACAGCATCAAAATGCCTTTTCATCTCTTCGGTGCTCGTGTCAAAATACTCCTTCATTTCTTCAGATTTCGCATCGAAACGTTTTCCAACTTCTTCTAATAATTTTTTATTTTCTTCATTCATAATAATATTTTAGCACTTCTGAAATTACAGTCAAATTCTCGATTCACGGAGACAACCGCTCGTCGACGCGAGGCGGGTCGATTTCATTGCTCTTGCAAATCTTAGCATATTCCAGCGCACTAGGGCGGATTTTCCGTTTTAGTGTTTTGTAATCAATTTCGATAAGGCCAAAGCGTGGCCAAAAACCCTTATCCCATTCGAAATTATCCAAAAGTGACCAATAAAAATAGCCACGCACGTCGACGCCTTCATCAATTGCTCGATGAATCCAAATGAGATGATTTTTAATAAACTCTGCTCGCTTCTCATCTGCCACATCTGCTAAACCGTTTTCCGTCACATAAATCGGCAAATTATATTTTTTCAAATTTTTCAAAATATGATAAATTCCTTCCGGATAAATTTCCCAGCCCATATCGGAAATAATTTTATTATCATTCTTTATCTTTCCGGGAAATTTAACTCGGCTATGAAAATAATATTGCGCCGCCAAGAAATCGTTATTATTCTTGGTCATTTTCAAAAATTTTCTATTCACAAAATAATTGAAAACTTTAGCTGTGGCTCTATCGAAAAAAGAGTTGCTATTTAGCGGCTCAATAAAATGCAAAATATTAGCAAAACCAACCTGAAATTTCTGATTTATTTTTTTAATTTCAACATACGCCTGATTATGCGCATCCGCCAAAACCCGATATACTTTCTGCGCGGCAAAAATATTTTTCTTTTGTGGTGGCCAATTGCCTGAGACATAGGCATTAGAAATAACAGAGGTCGGTTCATTAATAGTTACCCAAAAATTAACCAGATCACCTAGCTTGCTGACAACATATTGGGAATAATAAGCGAAATTACACGCGAAATCCTTGCTTTCGCACCCGCCTTTTTCCTCAAGCCACAAAGGATTAGTCCAGTGCCACAGAGTCACAAACGGCTCCATCCCACGGGCTCTTAGAGCCTGGAGCACATGCCGATAATGTTCAATTTCCTGCTCATCAAATTTTCCTTCTTCCGGCTCAATCCGCGACCATTCAATCGAAAAGCGATGGGCATTGTGGTCCAAAGATTTCGCCAAATCAAAATCTTCTTCGAAGCGGTTGTAATGATCGCAAGCTCGGCCAGAAATATAGTTTTCCGGATCAAGCATTTCCGGAAATTTTTCCTGCTGCCAAGTTTGCCATTTCCCCGCCGCTTCTTTTGCCAATCGCTCAGCGTTATCTTTCTCCCACTGCGTCCAATCATTATTCGTTCCACCCTCAACCTGATGCGCCGCTGTTGCTGCGCCCCATAAAAACCCCGCCGGAAAAGTTAAAGCTTTTGACCCGTCACTGCTATTTTTTTTATCAAAATTATCCATAATATATTAAGTGCACTAACTTTCCAGCGGGGCAAGCCCTTCTGGGAATTTTAGTTTTTTATAATTCAATCTACCTCATCATATTCTGAGGTATCTTTTCGCGGCCAGCTTCCTTTGTAGAAAAATAATCCCTCACAACATCTCTTATAAATACTGAAAGATTCAACTTTTCTAAATTATCCTTTTGCGAAACAAGCACGTAACCCTGCCCTTCCATAACTGTAATTTTTTCTGGGTCAATGTCTCTAATAATAAAAAATGCGCATTTCTGACTTCTTCCGTGAATTTCGGGAACTAGAGAATAATCACAAAATTTCACAATACTTTCTCTCGAAACATCAATCACAAGTTCTTCTTTGAGTTCGCGAATAACCGCATCAAGCTCATCCTCACCCTCCTCAATTCCACCACCAAAAGTCGCGATTTTTCCAGCATCACGGACGCCTGGTTTATCATCCCTCTGTTGAAGAATGATTTCTCCTTTTTTTGTCATCAATAATACTCCTACATATGGCTCCATAATTATATCCCTATTGCCAAATCATCCTCCGTGCAAATTGTATTTGCATTTCGATTGCTATACCGGCCATTTGTCCCAAGAAAAGTTAGTTTCATTTTTTCATTCTACCACTTAGTATTTTCCACAATCGCTTTGCCCACTTGCACAATGCGGATATTGCCATACTCTTTTTCTACTTCCGCTATTCCCTTAATTGTAAACTCCTTCCACAATTTTCTCTTTACCTTTTTCATAACCGCATTATTAAAAACTCCAACATGGTTTTCATACATACTAGATAGCTCATCATAAAGCATCAAAAGTTTAATGAAGGGAGTTTTATTTTCATATTCTCTTAATGCTTGCTTTTGATTTTTAAAAGTTAACTCTTTCACGACCGCCCTCACTTCTGGCTCTACCCAGTCCGGCAACTCGAGTGATGTGTCCTCCAAAACATCATGCAAAATCAAAGCCTTGAAACCAATCTCGCGCTGCTCCCAAGGAACTTGTGTGTCGGTAATCAGCATTGACGCGCACCAAAGTGGATGCATCATATAGGGCACTTTCCCATCTTGCCGATAAGTCTGGTCAGGAGTGCTAATATAATTTTCCTGATACGCGCCGTAGGCAAAATCAAGATATTTTTTGAATTCTTCTGATGTAATTTTTCCTTGCATAAAAGCATTCCGCAGGAGCAGAGTTGCACTCTGCTTCGTATATTTACGTTATATCTCCATTACTAAATCATCCTCCACACAAATTGTATTGGGAAATATTTTTTGCGCGATTTCTTGAGCAATATCCCGCTCTTTTTGACTCGGATAATCTAAGGCAGAAAAATGAGTTAGGATCAACTTTTTCACGCCAGCTTCTTTCGCCATTCGTGAAGCTTCCTCTGGATTGGCATGTCCCCAACTACCAGCTGAAACGTCTGATCCCATCGAGCATTCATGAATCACAACATCGGCATTTTGCGCCAACGCTTTAGCATTGTCACAAATTCCCGTATCACAAAGATAGACAATTGATTTTCCTTCAATTTTCAAGCGATACCCAAAGCACAAGTCGACGTGAAAATTTTTTTTGCACTCATATGCAATTGGAATTTCATGTCGACCCTCATTAACTTCTTCAATTTTAACCTTAAACTTTCTTTCATTGAGCGGAGCAGTAAAAGGATGATTGATGAATTTTTCCAAGTCCTTTCTTGCTCCTTTCGGACAAATAATTGTCATGTCATTTTCAAAACGAAATTTGGTGAAAATATGAAATCCAACAATATGATCAATGTGCAAGTGTCTCAAAAATAGAACGATCGGTTTTTTGTCTTTGATAAACTGATCAAGCTTATGAATTCCATCTCCCGCATCAAAAACAATATAATTCTTTTCCGTCTCCAAAAGCGTGCAAATTGTGTTTGCATTTCGATTACTATACCAGCCATTTGTTCCAAGAAAAGTTAGTTTCATTTTTTATTTTTATACCAGCTACAAAATACCAAATACTTTATACTTTTCAATTATTTCTTAGAAATAATTGAGAGATTCCCCGGCATCCATTTGCGCAAAACTTCCGGCACCGTCACCGAGCCGTCTTCATTTTGATAGTTTTCCAAAATGGCGATCAGTGGCCGCACTGATGGCAAAGCGGTATTGTTCAGGAGATAGGCGAATTTTTTGTTGCCGTCTTTATCTTTGTATTTCACATTCAAGCGTCTCGCTTGCCAATCGACAAAGTTCGAAGCTGATCCAGTTTCACCCCAACGATCCAGTCCTGGCATCCAAGCTTCCAAGTCAAAAGCGCGATATTTTCCTGGCGCCATATCTCCGGTGCAGATTTGCAATTTGCGATATGGTAGTCCCAGCTCTTCGTGCATTTCTTCTGAAATTGCCACCATCTCTTCTTGCATTTTGGTTGCCGCGTCAATGTCAGCCGTCGAAACAACCACTTGCTCGACTTTGAAAAATTCATGCACGCGATAGAGTCCTTTGTTGTCTTTGCCATAATCCCCAATTTCACTGCGATAGCACGGCGAAAATCCACAAACCCTGATTGGCAATTTCGCCTCGTCGAGCATTTCATCTGAAAAATAGGCCAAAAGCGATGGCTCGGCGGTGCCGACCAAAAATTTCTTTTCTTTCGAATCAGCGCCGTCCATTTCTTTGTCGCGCGTGGCGATTTGGTAGATATTATCGCTAGCGCTATCATAGTCAGCGCCCTTGAAATAGCCACTGCCAAAAAGCGCAAAACCCTTGATCAGCGTTGGCGGAATAATTGGCGCGTAACCTTTTTCTACCATTTTGTTAAGTGCATACATCATGAGCGCCATCACCAAGAGCGACCCTTCATTTTTCAAATAATATCCCCGATACCCAGAAACTTTCGCCCCTTTTTCAAAATCCACGATGTCCAAATTTTCCGCCAGTTCAATATGCGTTTTTGGCGTGAAGTCAAACTTGCGAATTTCGCCTTTGCGATATACCTCCACATTGCCACCATCATCTTTCCCAATTGGCGTGTCCTCTGATGGAATGATTGGCACTTGCACCATGAGCGTTTCAAATTGTTTTTTCAGTTCCGCATATTCCGGTTCCGCCTTGGCCATTTTTTCCTTGACTGCTTTCCCCTGCTCAATCGCCACTTTCCGTTCGTCATCAGTTTTGCTGAGTTGCATCAGTTCATTCAGTTTATTTTTCTCCGCGCTCAAAAGTTCGATATATTGCAAAGACTCAACGCGTTTTTTGTCCACCTCCAAAAGTTCATCAAGATCCAGCTTGATGTTTTTGTTCTTAATTGCCTCTTTTAGTTTGTCCGCATTTTCACGGATGAATTTGATGTCTAGCATAAATTTAAATTGCTAAATTGTTATATTGCTAAATTGCTTTTTACAAACTACAAACTGCCACTTTTTTTATTTGTATCCCCTTCGCCCTTAGGAAGAAGCCTGCCTGCCGGTAGGCAGGGTGGCCGTAGGCCGGATGAGGGAGGAGCCTTTTGATTAATGATGAGTTAGCTTTGCTTAGATTATTCTTAATATACAGCCCTTGCCCTCACCTGTCATGAGTACATGACATCCTCTCCCGAGGGGAGAAGAGAAATTGAAGAGACTATTCCATAGCCTCACCTGTCACGAGTACGTGACATCCCTGCCTACCGGCAGGCAGGCTCTCCCTAAGGGAGAGGAGGAATTCTCATTTTATCTTCTCCAAATCACCATCCAAAACCACCGGCTGCATTGCTACAAGTTCATCGTGATAGGACGACTCGGGAATCGGATTTAGTAAAAATATTTTCTTTCTTAGTGCATGTGCGAATCCCATTTCTAAAAAAGTATTTCCTCCGATATAATTTTTGATGCCGTTTTTGTCGAAATTACAAATCAAAATCGCATCCGACTTTTTTATTTCCTCATAATAGCCTCGAATCAAATCATGTTCAATTTTATTTTTAGCCGATTCGTCGTGCATTTCATCATGAGAAGCTAGCGCGGCATATTCATCGGTAAAATCCGGCAAGATAACTGCGTGACCGACTCCTCTTAATTTATTCCCAATCTCTAGCATTTCCTTGGAAGCCGTCATGCTTCCGCAAATGGTAACTTTCATAGTGTTATTTTCTCAATTTCGACGACTTAAACCTCTCCGGCTCGTAGCTTTTGAGCCGCACTATTTCTGCCTTAAGCTTAAGGTTCCCAAGCTTTTCTGTCAATTCAGCCAAATCTACCAGCTGGTCATACCCAATCGCAATCACATCCGGCCGATACTTTTCAATCACGGCATATTTGTCATCAAGATTTCCCAGCACAACCTCATTAGCTATTTTACTCTCTTTTATGATTCTCCGCCTTTCCTGTTCACTGTTCACTGATCGCTGCTTCCTGATCAGAAGCACAGTCTCATCTCTCGCCACCACCACAATCAAATATTCCCCCAGCTCTTTCGCCTGCTCCAAATAGCTCTTGTGCCCCGCGTGGAATATGTCAAACGTCCCAAACGCCATTACTTTTTTCATATTATTTTCTTACACCAATTTTATCAAAACACTCAAAATAAGTTTCGCCTTCACTAATGACTTCAATAACTTTATATTTTCCTTTTGTGCAAATTTCCTCTCCTTCCAAAAAATGAGTGGCTTCTAGGATTATAATACTCGCTTTTGGTCTCGACAAAACTCCATTTCCCTCAGTCTCGATTAGTGGCACTTCCCCATGTAGCCAATAATTTCTCTGCTCTTTTTTAAAAAAATCATAAATCTTCCCCACTTCCAAACTCTCCGGGATACACTCCTCAATTTTTCGCTTGCCATTTTTATGCTCCGCAATATTGCGGAGCGCCAAATCCGGATTAAATTCAACTTTGATGCCCATAAATTTTGAAAGGTCACAAATTAATCCTCGCTGCAAAATTGAAGGCGTAAAAATAATTCTGCCAGCCTTTGTCGGTTGAGTTGTATTCATTATCAAACGCGAAATAATCCGCCAACATCTCTCGCACTCGCAATAATTCTTTCAAATGACTTGGATTTTTATCGCCATCAATTGTCAAATCCATCAGTTCCAGCGCCCGATCAAAAGCCATCCGGCTATATTCGGTGTTACCTTTATTTTTCCATTTGATCGTCCGCTCAACTTCACTGCCAATATTCGCCATCTGCTCAAAAAAAGAAAGCTTCTGCCAACCACCACTAGCTAAATTTTTATGTTGGTATTCTTTTTTTATAACCATAATTATTGTTTTTTATCATTTTTAATAAAATTTTCCACCGAACGATCATAAGTTTTTTCAACTTCTTTGGAAAAATAACAAGCCGGCAATTCGCCTTTTTCCCTGTGCTCTTTTATGCATTCACAACAAAAACCCTTAAGCTTGCAATCATAGGTGCATGGACACGCTTTTTTATTTTCTTCTTTCTTACATTCCATAGTCCTGAACCTTGCCATACAAAATACTAAATACCATCTACTAGATACCAAATACTATTTCCTCACCGACGGAAAAATCACCGTCTCGCGGATAGATTTGTTCATCAAAAATGAAAACAGCCGTTCACTCATCCCAAAACCAAAGGCTGGTGGCATGCCATATTCCAGCGCTTCCACAAAATCTTCATCCATCATCTGCGCTTCCTTGTCCCCGTCTTCGCGCGCGGCCATTTGCTCCAAGAAGCGATTTTTTTGATCAATCGGATCATTGAGCTCAGAAAAAGCATTGCACAGTTCACTGCCTCCCGCCACGATTTGAAAACGTAAAGTCTTTTGGGGATTTTTTGGGTCAATTTTTGCCAGCGGAGAAACTTCCAATGGATGCCCAACTAAAAAGCAAGGTTGAATTAGTTTCTGACGAATGGTTTTTTTATAGAGCAAATCAATCATCCGACCCTTGGAATAACCCGGCTCGTATTTTATTTTTAACTCGTCTGCCTTCGCTCGAAGCGCTTCGGCAGATAAATCTGCATTAAGATCTAAGCCTGTCTCTTTTTTGAACTCGGTAAAATAATCCACGACTGGAAATTTTTTACTCCAATCAATTTTATTTCCTTCATATTCAGTGATAAGCTCCACGGGCTCTAAGAGCCTGGACTCCAGGCTCTTAGAGCCCGACAAATTTTTAACGATTTCTTTAAACATCTTTTCGCAAAATTCCATGCCTTTTTGAAAATCCCAATAAGCGCTGTAGAATTCCATATGATCAAATTCCTGCAAATGATCGCGATCCATCCCTTCATTGCGGAAAACCCGTCCAATCTCAAAAACCCTCTCATAGCCTCCCACAAGCAATCTTTTCAGGGGTAGCTCTAGGGAGATTCGCAGATAGAAATCTTGATCTAGCGCATTGTAGTGCGTCACAAAAGGCTCCGCGTCCGCTCCACCTGGCGTGTGCTCCAAAACCGGAGTTTGCACTTCCAAAAAATTTTCTGCCACCAGGAATTGACGAACAGTTTGCCAAAAAATATTTTTCTTGACGAATAGCTCACGCGTCTGGGCGTTCATCATCAAATCTAAATAGCGTTTACGCAAAAGTGCTTCTTCGTCTTTCAATCCAAAATATTCCGTCGGAATCGGACGGATATTTTTGGCCAGCACCTTCCAATCATGCACTTCCAAAGTTTTTTCATCTTGCCGGGTTTTAAAAAGTTTTCCCGACACTTGAACAAAATCCCCAATTTCGATATTTTTGGCAAACAGTTTATATTTTGCCTCGTCCATATTGCGTTTATTCAAAAAGATCTGAATCTTGCCTGTGCCGTCTTCGATGTGAGCGAATGTCGATCCGCCCATCGGCCGATTGGATTTCACCCGACCAAGCAATGTTATGTCGCTTTGACCTTCGGTAGATAACTCCCCAAAGCGCTCCAGTGCCTCAAAATTAGCCATCGACCGCTCGCATTTTTCTGGATAAGCCTCCATCCCAAACTCCTGGATATTTTTTAGTTTTTCCAGTTTTATTTCTAAAATGTCTTCACGCATATATTTTTTATTTCTAAATAAATTACTCTATTTTCCCCCCATCCGCCTCCCCATCTTCTTTTCATATATTTTCTGAAAAATTTTATCACCCTCGCAAAACATTAGATTTGGTCCAATAATAAGCAGGAAGGCTTTAAAATTAACTTCTTCCGCCTCTTTTCCAGGATTATACACAAGGCACTTCCCCTTATCATAGCGTAAATGAATCGATGCTCTCTCTCCAGAACTACCTGGAATAGTATCACCATCGACATCACATTCCCACACAAGATCTTCCGCCTTTTCTTGTCCCGCTAGCGGAAGTGCTTCTTGCTTTAACCTATTACCTGGCTGACGCATAGTTTCTGCTTGCCCCAAAAAAGCTTCTTTGTCCATTTTGTTTATTTTAAAAATAATAGCTATACCCAATAATCATATCTTAACTTTACCGCATTTGGCCAAAATTGGCAATTTTAGAAGAAAATTAAAAAGCCGAGCAAAACGCTTCGGCTTTTTTAAAAAACTAATCAACTAATAACCCAATTAACTAATAAACTATTTCACATCCAAAATCACATATTTCACCACCCCACCCGGAGTTGTCACGTCAACTTTGTCGCCTTTCTTTTTTCCCATAAACGCTTTGCCCATCGGTGATTCATTGGAAATTTTGAGATCAGCGGGACTGGCTTCATTGGATCCGACGATTTGAAATTCCATTTCCGATCCGTTGAATTTCACACTGACACGTGATCCCAATTGCGCCACGCCCAAATTCTTATCATAGGTCGCCACTTTTGATTCCTTGAGCATAAATTCCAGCTCGGCAATCTTAGCTTCATTTTCTCCTTGCTGGGCCTTGGCGGCGCTATATTCGGCGTTCTCGCTCAAATCGCCTTGTTCCTTGGCTTCTTTGATTGCGTTCGCTATTCCCTGGCGCGTCGTCGTTTTTCTCTGCTCCAATTCGTCTTTGATTTTTTTCAGTCCTTCCTCGGTAATAAATTTGGTCATAATCATTTTTTAGTTTTTATAAAAAATCGCCGCTCTTTTAGACGACATTGGAAATTGTAGCAGAAATAAATTATGTGTCAAGGTTTTTCGCTCCGCTGTTATTCGCTTTGCGAACCCGTGCTACGAAAACGGGACATACGAATATGATGCGTTATTCGCTTCGCCATTATTCACCTTGCGAACCACCGCTACCTGCCCGCGATGCTGCGCGAAGCGTTGCAGGCGGGCGAACGGGGGACATACGAATAAAACTACGCAACTATTTTCTATCCTGGGAAAAATACCAATCATAGACCTCTTTTGTCACCGGCACAGCACTAGAATTTCCCTCGCCACCACCTTCCACCAAAACGACCATCGCAATTTTTGGGTTATCGTATGGTGCAAAGGAAATAAACCAAGCGTGCGTTTTATTTTCTGTGCCAAACTGCGCCGTACCAGTTTTTCCCGCCACTGCTACCGGCAAAGTTTTGAGTACTTGCGCCGTACCGGCAGTGATTGTTTGGCGCATCCCTTCGCGCACAATTTGCATAATATCCGGAGCAATGAAATTTTTCCGGATTATTTCCGGCTGGACATAACTGTCTGTGCCATCGCTTTTACGAATCCGGTTGACTAATTTAGGAGAATAAAGCGTCCCACCATTGGCAATCGCTGCGGTATAATTTGCCAACTGGAGTGGTGTCGCGAGCACAAATCCTTGTCCAATCGCACAGTGGTAACTGTCACCGATATACCATTTTTCACCAAGCTTATCCAGTTTCCATTGCTCGCTTGGAATAAAACCCTTGGATTCATTCGGCAAATCAATTCCCGCTGCCGCGCCAAAGCCGAATAAATTTTCATATTTTTTCATGCGATCCATTCCGAGGCCTGTGATATTTCCATAACCACCACCGACGGTGTAGAAAAACACGTCATTACTTTGCGCAATCGCCGTACGCACATCACTGGGATCATGCGCTTTCCAGTCGCCAAAGTGAAAACCGCCAATATTGATGCTTCCGCCTTGACCATTGATGATTGTCGTCGGAGTGATTGTGCCTTCCGAAAGCGCGGCAGCGGCTACGGCCGGTTTAATCGTCGAACCGGGAGGATATTCTCCGCTCGTGGCACGATTAAACAGCGGCAAATTTTTATCACTGATTAAATTTTTATACTCATCACTGCTGATTCCCCTGGCAAAAGAATTGTTATCATAACTCGGCAAGCTGACCATCGCCAAAATGCCACCCGTACTTGGATCAATCGCCACCGCGGCGGCTGTTTTTGTTTCACCTTTCTCAAGCATCGTTGATAAACTGTCATAGATTTTTTTTTGCAATTCCTGATCAATATTCAAAACCAAATCATTTCCCGCTTGCGGACTAATCACGCCCAAGTTCTTCGTGATTGCCCCACGAGAATCGACTTCCACCTGCTGCGCGCCATAGACTCCCTTCAAATCCTGCTCATAACTTTTTTCCAAACCGGTTTTGCCGATATAGTCCGTCATAGAATAACCGCTATTCTTATCCATCTCTTCTTTGGTGATTTTCCCATCATAACCGATAAAGTTAGAAAAGATAGAGCTATTTTCATAACTCCGAATGGCCGTTTTATCGAGAGCGATTCCCGGTAACTCATTGATTTTCTCCGCCAGAATCAGCGATTGATCTTGAGTGATATTTTCTTTGAGCAAGATCGGATCAGTCGATTTTTCATTTTGACTGAGCAGCGCGATTTCCACATTGCCCGAATTCAAGTTAAGAATATTCGCCACCTTTCCCGCTAAGACTTTTTTTTCTTCCCCACTTTTGGGCAAATAACTGGGAAGCACCACCACATCGATGCTGGGAGAATTGCGCGCTAGCACATTGCCGAATTTATCCAAAATATTTCCCCGCGGAGCTTTGATCACAATCTTTCGGATGCGATTTTCCGCCGAAACAACTGCGTAATAATTACCGCTAATAATATCCAGATAGAAAACTCGGATGAAAAGAAATAAAAGCACCGCAAAGGTCAAATACCACACGACAGAAAGACCGCTTCTTTTGAAGGGTTTTTCAATGATGGCTTTTTCTTTCTGCTCAACATTCATAATCGCGTCCTCAATCTCCACGCCGCGTGCCATTCTTCTTTTTTTGAAATATCTCTTAAGCATGTTGTTATTCGCTTCGCGAACCCCGCCGTGGCGGGAACATACGAATGTTATTAGTATATTTTTTTACGCACTTGCAACAAATTAGAACGTTCCATCTTTTTCATTGTAAAATAAACCAACGGAAAAAACAGTAGGTTGAGCGCGATTTCTTTTACTAGCATCATGCTGAAAAAAGGCACCTGCGCACTACTCGCGACCGCTTTGCCAAAATAATTCGCTACTGAAAATAGAGCATTCAAAAATAAATTATTCGCCAAGGTGGAAAAAATAATTGTCAAGCTTAGGATAAATATTCGCCAATTGCGCGCAATAACTAAAAATCTTTTGGAAATAAAACTGATGAAAAAAGCCACCGTAACAAAAGCGGCCACATTTGTCCCCACTAACTGAAAAGTCCCTAAATCAAGCATAAAACCGGCTAAAATATTTTTGAAAAACGCCCCTTCAAAACCCACTTGCGTCGTCCAAAAAATAACCAAAAGCAAGAGGATATTCGGCCCCAAGCCCCAAAAAAAGAAATTAGGAAAAACCGAATATTGAAAAATAGCGAAGAAAAAAATGATGAAAAAAATTATTATTTTTTGTAACATAATTCGAAAAAAATCAGGACTTACGCCTACCCCAAAAACAAGCTTATCTATAGCCAAGGCTAGTCTGGAAAAAGTTTATTAATTTTAGATAATACTATAAACAATAACAAACCCTAGCAAGCTCTGCGCTTTGAAAATTGTTTTTGGGGTAGGAATAAGTCTTAAAATTATTTTATCACAAAAACCGTGTCCAAATTAGAATACTTCACTCGTGAAACGACCACCGCTTTTTGAAAAAGTCGATCATCGGAAACTTTCACTTCCTTCACTTTTCCCACCAAAAGTCCCCGCGGAATATTACTGCCCAATCCGGAAGTAATAATTGTATCCCCGACGTTGAGCACATCCGCTTGTGTTACCATATCCATAACGAGTCCCAAGCCATATTCGCCACGAATAATCCCCTTTGCTCCCGTTTCCACATCTGTCACGTTTATAGCGCTACTGGGATTAGTCAGCAAGCTGATCTTGGAACTAGTGGCGTAAACCTCATCCACTTTTCCCACCAAAATTCCATTATCAACAATCACTGCCATTCCGGCTGAAATGCCGTCTTTTTCTCCCTTATCAAAAACAACCCACCCTTCCGATCCTGCCGGATCTTGACCGATCACAAAACCGCCAGCAAGAGAAAATTTGTTCTTTGGAATAAGTCCCAATTGTTCTCGCAATGAGGCATTTTGATTTTTTTCTTCTTGCAGGCTAGCCACCTGCGCCACCAAAGAATTATTTTCCCGAGAAAGTTCCGCGTTATCTTTTTTTATTTCGGAAATAGAGGTCAAGAAAGCAGCCGTCTCTCCGATTTTTTGACTCGCTCCATAGAATACTTTTTGAAAAGGAAGCGCGACAGTCAAAAAAATTCCCCGCACGGGATTCATAATCCCGCTGGGATTAAAAAAAATCAAAAGCGCGCAAATAATCATCGTAACGACTAGCTTGACTATTTTCGATGTAAAATATTTTTTAGGCATAATTTAATCGAACGATTTTTCGTGCTGATTTTCCACTAAAATATCGCGCAAAGCGTCAATATCCTCCAGCACAATACCTGTCCCGCGCACGACCGCCGTGAGCGGATCTTCCATCATTCGCACCGGAATTTCCGTGTGATTGGCAATTAGCCGATCAATTCCCCGAATCAGGCCACCGCCGCCAGCCAGGATTATGCCTTTTTGCATAATATCTGAAAGTAGTTCCGGTGGCGTTTCTTCCACGGCTGTTTTGATGTTGTTGATGATAATGCGAATCGAGCGTGACAGCGCTTCGCGCGCTTGATCATCAGTGATGGTCACTTCTTTCGGCAGTCCCGTCACCAAGTCCCGGCCACGCACCTGCATTTGCCTTTTTTCTTTCTGCACGCACGCGCTGCCAATCGCAATTTTCACGTCTTCCGCCGTTTTCTCTCCAATGAGCAGATTAAATTCATCCCGACAATAACGCACAATATCTTCATTCATTTCATCGCCGGCAATGCGCAAATTGCGTGAAACTACAATTCCGCCCAAAGAAATAACTGCGATATCAGTCGTTCCTCCGCCAATGTCCACTACCATATTACCAGAAGCTTCTTGCACCGGCAGACGCGCGCCAATCGCCGCCGCCATCGGTTCATCGATCAGATAGGCCTCACGCGCACCAGCATTGAGTGTCGCATCAATCACCGCTCTTTTTTCCACCTCAGTCACGTCCGATGGAATGCCCACAATCACGCGCGGACGGGGAAAGAGCGTAAAACTGCCGCGATGCACTTTGTCGATAAAATATTTGAGCATCTGCTGAGTAATTTCAAAATCACTTACCACGCCGTCTACCAGCGGTCGGACTGCCACGATATGTCCGGGAGTTTTTCCCACCATTTTTTTGGCTTCTTTCCCAATAGCTAAAATTTGTCCGGTTTTTTTATTAAGCGCTACCACGGAAGGCTCGTTAATCACAATTCCCCGCCCCTTCACATAGACCAAGGTATTTGCTGTTCCCAAATCAATTCCAATATCTTTGGAAAATCCTCCAAAGAGATCACCCGATATTTTTCTCGATAGATTTTTGAGTTTCTTTAGCATAAATAATAACAGTTAATCTGATTTAGAAAAGCTTAGCAATATCTTTATACGTCACCGCAAGCATAAGCAGCATAAGTAGCGCAAAAAAGAAAGTATGAAAAGCCTGCTCCACTTTTGGACTGACCGGCGAGCCTTTTATTGTTTCGATAAGCACAAATAAAATTCTTCCGCCGTCCAGTGCCGGAATTGGCAAGATATTGATGATGCCCAAATTGATACTAAGAATTGCCGCGAATTGGATGATATACACCAAGCCGAGATTGGCCACTTCTCTGGTGAGAATGGCAATTCCCACTGGCCCAGAAACATCCGCTGAAGATCCGTGCCCAGCAAAGAGCATTTTAATGAGACCAAATAGTCCGACAAAAATCATCATTGTCATGTCCCTTACTGCCAAAAGCCCCTTCCAAATTGCCGCGTACCACGGATATTTAACTAACACTGTTTCCGAAAGCGCGATTCCCAGCGCACCTTGTCCCTGCGGCGCATCAACTCTCGGTGTGCCCTTCAGCTCCAATTTTTCCTTGCCCCGCAAAATTTCCAAAGTGATTTCTTTTCCTCGGTTAGCATTCACATAATCTTGCACCTCTTTGACATTTTTTAAATTAATGCTTTCTCCCGCTGGATCTTTTTGCGTCTTGGTAATTTCATCTCCAACTTTGAGCCCCATGAGACCCGCCGGTGCATCAGCGATTATCCCAGAAATTTGAATCTTGGAGTTGGCATTATTAGTATTTGCATCAGGGCTAATTTCTTCCGGCGCGCCAAGCATAAATGTAACCGAAAGCAAAATCCACGCGAAAATAAAATTCATCGCCACTCCCGCCGCCAAAATCTTAATCCGCTTCCAAGCGCTTTTGTTGGCAAAGCTATCTTCATCACCCGCATTTCCGCCATCTTCGCCTTTGATCCGCACAAAACCACCCAAGGGAAACCAATTCAAGGAATAAATCGTTCCGCCGCGAAATTGTTTTTCGTGCGCTTCTTGCAAATCTTGCCTCTCATTTTCATCATCGCCATCTTTATTGCCCCAAATAATTCTCCATTTTCCCACCGGCACATTTTTTTCCACATTGTGAAATTTTTCCGTGATGGTTTCTTGGATGATTTCTTCATCGCCAATTTTGATATCAATTTTTTCCCTTTCCACGCTTTCCATCTCGAAAAATTTCTTCTGCTCTTGACCACTGATAAATTGGATGCCAACAATTCTTGGTGGAAAACCAAAACCAAATTCCGGCGCCTTCACGCCATTCCGCCGCGCCACCATAAAATGCCCCAACTCGTGGACAAAAACGAGGAGCCCTAAAATTATGATGAAAATCAAAATCGCTACGAACATAGTAGTTTATATTAAAAAATTATTTTATTTTTTGTTTTCACCTTCGCAGGTTCAGCTTTCCTCGCCCTTGCAAGTTCGGGTATCTTCGCCCTTGCAGGTTCAGGCGTCCTCGCCTGAACCACATATTCCTGGGAGAGCTTACTATTTTTAAATAGCCTTGCCAGAACTAGGTGGTTCAATCGAGACGATTAAACCTGCTTGAAAAGAATATTTTATCTAACCTCAAACCTGCATAATCTCCGCTTCTTTTTTCTTTCTAATCTCTTCAATCATCGCGTTATATTCTTCCACCACTTTTTGCAATTTTTCCTTGCCCTGAAACTTATCATCGTCCCCAATCGCAAGTGCCTGAATTTCATCCGAAATATCTTCACGCAATTTCCGCACGGCGACGCGCGCACCTTCTGCTTCAAGATTTAGAATCTTCACAAATTCTTTGCGTCGCTCTTCGGTCAGTGCCGGGATATTGATTCGGATTAATATTCCATCATTCATCGGATTGAGTCCCAAATCAGATTCCTTGATCGCTTTTTCGATGAGCGCCAAAGTACTTTTGTCCCAAGGAGAAATCACAATCGTGCGCGGTTCCGGGACAGACACGCTCGCCACCTGCTTCAGTGGGGATTTCGCGCCGTAATAATCCACCGTCAAGTCGTCCACGAGTGCAGTTGAAGCTCTCCCTGTCCGTACCTTCCCCAAATTATCCTTGAAGTGCGCAATAGTTTTTTCAAAATTAACTTTGCTTTTTTCAATTAGTTCTTTGTACATAGTTTTTAAAAAAATTATCTTAGGACTTATGCGCTTGAATAGATTTGTCATCCTGAGCGGAGTCCGTACTCGGACGCAGTCGAAGCCTGCCTGCCGGTAGGCAGGGATCTACCGACTATTATCGCTGGCTTAGTGATACATAGTAAGACCTAGGATTATCACAAGCAGATCCTTCGACTCCGCTACGCTTCGCTCAGGATGACATGGTTTGGTTATTTTTTTTGCAAATGCGTAAGTCCTAAAAAATAAATTATTTTTATTTGGCACTAAACCCAGCATAAATGATGCTTGGATTCAGTGGATTATATTCCAAAATATTTATCGGCTTTGGGACATCAAATTGTGCCGGTGTCCAAGTCTTGCCTTCATCAATCGATTTATAGGTTGCTTGCATAGCGCCATACATAATTTCTCGTGAATTTTGCGGATTAATCGCGAGCGCTCCCACTGGCGAGTTTTGCGGATTATTCAAAGTCAAAATAGATTCCCATTTATCTCCCGCGTCCTTACTGCGAATGATGCCCGTTTTTCCTCCCAGATAGACCCATTTGCCGTTAGTGGGATCTGTTTCCAAAACACCGAAACCTGATCCAGCTGAAACAGTCACCACAATCTTTGCGGTCAAGCTTTCAAATTTATCCCCGCCATTAGAACTGACAAAAGCTTCGCCATTTTGCGTCAGCAGATAGACTAAATTGCCGTCTCGCGCATCAACGGCAATTTTCACTACCGGAGATTGCGCCTGAAGCAGACTGCGCCAAGAAATTCCTCCATCCGCACTTTTCAGTACTTGATTATCGCTCGTCGCCGCATAGAGTGTCTGTGGATTTTTCTTGTCCACTGTCATTTGCACCACCAATGGTCCATTCGTCGCCGCGGTATAGATTTCCGTCCAAGAGTCTGTCGCTCCAGCGGCGGAATTTTTGAATATTTTTCCTCGTCCGGCAATGACAGTGCTGGCATAAATTGTTTGTGAATTATTTGGATCAACCGCCAACCCATAGATCTTGTCTGATTTAAACGTCAAAAATTCCCAACCATCCCCGCCACTGGTCGTCTTCATAATTCCCCCACTGCGTAATCCAACATAAGCAATGTTTTGATTATTCGGATCCATCGCCAAACTGAGCGGATTGATGTCCGTCACTGTCGGCTTATTGGTCGCCACACTGGAATCCTTCCAACTCTTTCCGCCGTCACGGGAAATCCAGATGCTTTTGGAAATAGGATACGTCTGAACTGCTCCTGGAGTGGAAGCCACGGGCGTCAAAGCACACCCGGTTAAAGCCAGGGTAAACGTAGCACAAGCTAGGATAACGACACCTTTTTTCATTTTTCCATTATACAACACAAAACAAAAAAAATCCAATATTGGATTTTTTTGCTTTTAGTGCGCCCACCAGGATTTCCGCCAGTGGGCGGATGACCGTTTGCTTAAAAGTCCGCCGGCTGGCGGATCTACCAGCGAGTTTTTTATTTGTGCGCCCACCAGGATTTCCGCCAGTGGGCGGATGACCGTTTGCTTAAAAGTCCGCCGGCTGGCGGATCTACCAGCGAGTTTTTTATTTGTGCGCCCACCAGGATTCGAACCTGGGACCGTTTGCTTAAAAGGCAACTGCTCTACCAGACTGAGCTATAGGCGCATGGTTTAAATTTAAGACCGTTTACTTAATAGTCCGCCAGCCGGCGAATCTACCAGACTGAACTAACGACATAAATTATTATTTTCTATTAAATTTTTTACAAACATTCTTCCTTGACAGCTTTTTAATTCCTTTTCTCTTTTCATTGCTTCACCCCTACTTCCAAAACTTTCCTCGTAAATCAACTTCCAGCATCCACTATTCTTACTCGTAAACGATGTCTTCTTATTTTTTAATACTCCATTATGTCTCAACAACCTATTTTCTAAATCAGCAGTCTGTCCAATATAGATCGCGTCTTTTTCTTTATTGTAAATTACGTAAGCTTTAAACATACTCACTTCCTAGGACCTTTTGCTTAATAGTCCGCCGGCTGGCGGATCTACCAGACTGAGCTATAGGCGCATAATTCGATTTTATGACAACTTTGCCAGTATAAACACTAAAAAACTTTCCGTCAAGGAGTTTTTCGCTTCAGTTATTCGCTGCGCGAACCCCCGCTACGAATGGGGGACATGCGAATTGTTATTTTTTGAAAAATTATATGCTAAAATCTGCCTTATCTGAGAATTCTTTTGTGGATCAGAAACATAAACACCAGCGGAGCCAGCATCCAAAAAAAAGCGAAATTGGGCGAAACTAGATAATCATAGGAGCTGGGAGAAACATAGCCTAGGGCGATTTTTTTCGGCATAATAGTTAGCGCCACACTGAGCAGTAGCATCACTTCCAGAAAACTCATCACAAACACTCGCCAGAGAAAACCTTTGCCGGAACCAGAAAGTTGAATCTCAAACATTTTCTTTCCCAGCACGGTGAGTAAAATTATTATGCCAAAAAATAGCATCAAGCTATAGGTATAGTCAGGGAGAATCCCCTTGGGAAAAACGCCCAGGAGCGCGACAGAAACATAGATATTGATAAGCACCGTGATTAACTTGAAGCGGCCAATCGACATCCCGAACACAAAACTAATGAGCGCGATGGCTAGAAATAGCATCACGTCCTGAGATGTTTTTGAGGAAAGTCCCAATTGAGAAAAAATCAAACTAAGATTCATTTTGGTTTTATCCCCCACCACTTTTTTGCTCGCACTTATTAAGTGAACAGGGAATGTTTTGTTAGTTTTTTTATTAGTTTATCAAAATAATTCTGCAGATAAATAAAACTCCCAAAGCAAAAAAGTGGTAAGGGATGAATTATTTTTATACTCTTATCTTACTCTCTTTTTATTTTTTTGTCACGAAGAAAAATTACATCAAGAGGCAGGCAAACTCGAACCTGCAAAAGCTTCAAAATTGAGCCCTTCCTGTTCACTGATTCCTGTTCATTGTTCACTGTTTTTACTCCCCCAACTGGCCCAACTCCTCAAGCAATCTTTTTTGCTCACGGTTTAGACGTTTCGGAATCCGCACAATCACTTTCACGATCTGATTGCCACGCGATCCCGAATGCAGATTGGGTACACCCTTGCCTTTGACGCGAAACTGCTCGCCCGACTGCGTCCCGGAAGGAATTTTCAAAGTTAAGCGACCATCAATCGTTTCAATGATCGTCTCGCCACCCAGCGCCGCGACCGAAAAAGGAATTTCCACTGAACTCAAAATATCCTGTCCATTTCTTTTAAATTCCTTATGCGCCCGGACATGGACATTAATATATAAATCACCAGGAACTCCACCAACTCCGCCCGCTTCTCCCGCGCCTTGCATCGAAAGCGTCTGCCCATCAGCAATTCCCGCCGGAATCTCAATGTCTAATTTATTCTCTGCCATCACCCGACCATCCCCTCTGCACTTAGAGCATTTCTTTGAGATAATTTTGCCAACACCGTGACAATCCGGACACTCTGCCACTTGCGAAAAACTGCCGAAAAAACTACGACTGATTTTTTGCACGCGCCCCGCTCCACCGCAAGTCGCACAAGTCTTGAGTTCACTGCCTTTTTCACCGCCAGCACCATCACAACGATCACAAATTGTGCTTTTGCGTAAATTGATTTGTCGCTTTGCGCCACTGACCATTTCAGCAAAATCTATTTCCACATCCACTTGAATATCTTTTCCGCGCTTGCGGCGAGTTGTACTGCCGCCGCGACCACCACTAAAAATTGAAGAAAAAATATCTTCAAAGTCTCCTCCATCAAAACCGAAGCCCTGACTCGAAAAGTCCCAGCCCGAGGCGGGTCCGCCTTGGGAGGAAAAGCCACCAAAACCTTGTCCACCGCCCGCACCTGACCTCCCCGCTTGATCAAATGTCTGACCATATTGGTCATATTGCGAACGTTTAGATTTGTCGGAAAGCACCTGATAGGCCTCGTTAATTTCCTTGAACTTCGCCTCGTCACCACCAGTCTTATCTGGATGATGCTTGTGCGCCAACTTGCGATAAGCTTTTTTGATCTCATCGTCGCTGGCGCCTTTGGAAACGCCTAAAATATTATAGTAATCGTTAGACATAAAAATAGTTTAAATTAGAGAAAAATCACACTCCAAATATTAGCATGAATTAAAAAAATTAGCAATCCCCTGCGGTGAGTGCTAATTTGCCTTTTTAGGCCCCCTCTATTCAATCACTTCCATTTCCACCGGGACCTTTTTTATCGTCACGATGTTCGTGGAAAGAAAAATCCAAAAGATAAGACTGATCAAATGCACCAAAATTCGAAGCAAAAATGCCCCCAGTGAAAGTACGGTTAAAAACAAGATCAGTGCCATCCCAAGAGGAACAGCCGGGAAACCTTCATTGGCATAATCCGGCGAAGCAAAGCTTTGAATTTTTTGATTCATAATTTCCGTGAGAACAGTGGATACTTTTTCCGTTCCATTCAGTTTCTGATTAGCCATTTTCCCCATCTGTTCCCTGCCCGCTTCTAGGATTTTTTGTTTTTGCAGCTCTTGCACTTTTTGCAGATTAACCGCAGAAATCGCCTGATTATCTTGAGCTAAATTAAGCAAATCTGCTTCCCCACTACCAACTTGGCTTTCCTCGTAATTTTGCAAAATCATCTGATCAACCGTCAAATTTTTATCATTCAATTTTTGTAAATCGGGATTAATTTTATAGAGAAATTCTTGCGCCAATTTATTATCCACAATCACGCCCGCATCAAAAGCCGGCAGCTTTAAAAGCCCCACCGCTGCCGCTTCGAAATAGTATTGGCTAGAAATAACGAGCGCCAGTGCGAAGATGAAAGAAACCTTTCCCATCCGCAAAGTTTTTGGCAGATGCAATTTCACGTTCATTCCCAGGTCACTTCTGATTTGCCGGAAAGAAACATAAACCAGCCCCGAAGCTAAAAGCAAAATCAAAAAATGCCAAACGTTGGGCGCAAAAATTAGACTCAAAAAAATTCCCAGCCCGATAGAAAGATTGATCAGTATTTTTTCTTTGACCAGAATAAATTTCAAAGAATAGACAACATACAAAAGGGAAAGCCACAGCATCGGCACGAGCCAAACGCTCGACCCAGAAACAGTAATCGCAGAACTCACTGAAAACCAAGTAAAGAAGGCCGCGATAAGTGAAAGAAAAAAGAGCGAAAACTTAAGAATATTTTTTTGCATTTTTTAGTTTTGGAAAGTTATGCTTTTATTTTAGCAAAAATTAGCAAATTAAGAAAGACCTTGCCAAAAGAAGCCTCCCGTGCTAATAATGATGCAGATAGAAAAATGTATTTTCTAAAAACCATCCTGAAAGGAGGAAGTATGGCGAAGCCAAACATTGAAAAATGGTGTGAGAATGTGCTTGGGGGTACTTTTTGCTATAAAACACTCCCCCTGCAGACAGCCATAGGAAACGGAATGGATTTGAACATCTTCAGGGAATACCTGACTTGCCTGGAAAGGGGCGAGGATGGAATACGGTGCTCCTCCATATTGATGCAGAAATACAAGTTCAAAACGGTATTTCTGTGGGTTGCTTTCAGAAACGGAAGGGACATTGTCAATATACTCCGAAAATATATTGACCTCTTGGAAGCTGAGATGTCTAACAATAGAAAGATGGAGGAACGTTCATGAAAAAAAGCGTAATCGTTTTTCTGGTGGTGGTATTTTTTGTCGCTACCGCCACGACTGAAGTACTGGCCTGCTACCATCCAGTGGTAATCGCACTCCATCGCCCGAAAACGGTATGTTTCGGGTTCGTCCGCCACTTTGTCAGAGTGCGCGGAGTGGATAATATTTTACGTTATCGCATTGTAGAAGTCCTAGAGGAGCTTCCCTGCCCACCAAAAAAGTAGCACCAATGACGGATCCTGGAATTCTCCCGGGTCCGTTGTATTATTTTCTAAGATAATTCAGCTTCTCGGTTTTTTTCGGAGCTTGACAAAAAGCCGGATTAAGCGTATAATTAAGAGTTAGTGGATGTTGAAAATTCAATCAAAAACAGCCCTGAATCTAGGGCAAAAGGAGGAAATCATGTTTTTTAAAAAACCTATCGCCGTAATGGCGATACTATGTTTGTACGTTGTGTTCTGCGGCCATGGGGGCTGCGGACATATGGCAGTTCCCTTGGTAGTGGGCGCGATAGTCGGTGGAATTCTCTTGGCTCCTCCTCCACCTTGTTACTTTCGGTACCCGCCACCAGGTTATTATGCACCCCCACCAACGTATTACCCTGGTGGCGAATGGCGGCATGATTATTATGGCCGCCTCTATTGGCATGCATACTACTGACCATAAAGAGCGCTATATCGATAGTCCAACCCACGGCAAGCTCAAGGATTTCTCTTGAGCATCTGCCGTGGTTTTTTTATTTTCTAAATTTCCTCCAAATGCTTCACGCAATTTTCCAAAATAATCTTTCCTTTCACTCCATCTTTTAATTCATAGATATACACCGAAGTATTTTTCGGTTTCTCCACTTCAGAAAAACGATCTACTGGAATTCCCAGTATAATAGCATGAAGGACTCGGCCAAACCCACCATGAGAGATAATAAGCACATTTTCCTGCGGATGCTTTTTATAAATCTCGCCCACCGCGCGAGCGACTCTTTCATATAACTGCGCGATTGTTTCCACGTCTGCTGGAAGATTGTCCCAATCGACCTCACTCGCTATCTTTCCTTGATAGCTTCCCAGGTTTCTTTCCCGCAGATTTTCCTTAAAATATATCGGAGCCTCGTGATGGACAATTATTTTTTCCGCCGTATCCACCACTCTTTTAAGATCACTGCTATAGATGACGTCAAACTTGATGTCTTTCAATCTTTCGGCCACTTTTTCCGCCTGACGCAAACCCTCTTTTGAAAGTTTGCCTGGACGATGACCCTGCAGGATAAACTTAGCATTATCGACTGTCCGTCCATGTCGCACGATGTATAATTTCATAGTTTTAAAAAAAATTAATCCACCCGCTCCAACATCAAAATTCTTTTCCGAAATCCGCCTCTTTTCTCCGCTTTTTCTTTTTGCACTTTTTTGACTGTTTCCCAATCCAGTCCGCTAAACTCAAGAATGGTGTCAAGTAGTTCCGTCACGTCACTCATCTCTTCGATCAAATGCTCCTTGTCCGTTGTGTTGGCCAGCTCATTGGCTTCTTCTTCGACTTTATGCAACAGATATTGCAAATATTCCTTATCGTCTTCGAGGATTCTCGTTTTCACTTTCTGGCCTTTTAATTTTTCCACAATCTCAGGAATATTATCCCGCACAAGTTTGGGATATTCATTTTCTTTTTTTAGGTCTGTTTCAAAGTGTTTGAAATTCATAGAATTTGTCTCAAAAGATTAAACCATTGACAATAGAGCCAAAGTAGCCTACTTTAAATTTTACAGGATTAAGGATAAAAATACGAGAGCCACAAAACACCGAGGAATCGTTGGTACAATCAAACTTGCTATGCTTTTGAGGCAAGGGCGAACCAACTCGACGGGTGCCAGAGTATAACCTTAATCCTGTTTTTTTATTGGCTTATTCTCACTTTGCATAATACAAGTTTATGCGGTTTTATCATTATCCAGAATAATTTTTTCTTTTATTATACAACCTTTCTGTAAATCCACCTTGCTGTAAGAAGTCTTGACTAAGTTTTTTTAGTTGTTGATCCAGCAAGTAATTCGTTTGATGAATAAGACAGATTAGCGCATTAGCAGCCGTTTCTGCATTTTTCAAATAAGTCTCATACGTCCTATACGACCTATCTTGACTATAAGCAAGATTACGAACTGTTTTCGCTTCTTGCGAATCCTTGACCCATATTCACAACCTACCCTGCCGCAAGAAATCTTCATAATCAATTAGCAATTCCTCCAAACTCGCCCGAGCCACACTGGTCAATTTTATTTCCGTCTTTTTTGAAGTTCCAGAGGCCTGGCTTCCTTCGGCAATATTTTGTCGACCGCTTCTCGCCGCTTGCACCATTTGATCATGCGTCCTATTTGTCCCATATGTCCTATCGATGAATTTTTTGCAAAAATCCACCGTTAAGTCATAGACCAAAGTAGCCATTTGGTATGATTTTAGATTGCGGTATCCTCCATGCTTAAAGAGCAACTCGTTTCTATCAGACAGATCGGACCCATTGGACATATTTTTGAGATAATCGCCCATGATTTGCCAAGAAACAGCGAGGAGAAAAATCCCCTCGCTGTTTATCAAAATTTATTCTTTTTTACCTTCTTCTTTTGACTCATCCTTCGTCTCCGCATCTTTCACCCCGTCCGCCGATGAGGCGGGTTCGCCTTCCTTTGGTTGTTCCCCAGCTGGTGGCGTCTGCGCCTCCTGCGCAGCCTTATACAACTTCTCCCCAATCTTCTGCGCTTCTTGAGAAAGCTCTTCAGTCGCTTTTTTGATCGCTTCAGAGTCATCGCCGTCCTTTACTTTTTTCAAAGCCTCAATTTTTTCTTCGACTGGTTTTTTCTCGTCGGCAGTTATTTTGTCTCCGGCGTCGCGAAGGGCTTTTTCAGTTGTATAGACCAGCGTGTCGGCCATATTCTTGGCTTCGATGGCTTCTTTCTTTTTTTTGTCTTCTTCCGCGTGGACTTCGGCGTCTTTTTTCATCTTCTCGATTTCTTCCTTGGAAAGTCCCGTGGAAGCTTCGATGCGGATTGATTGTTCTTTATTCGTGGCTTTGTCTTTCGCTTTGACGTTTAGGATTCCATTGGCATCGATGTCAAAAGTCACTTCGACTTGCGGAATGCCCCGAGGTGAAGGTGGAATGCCATCGAGAATGAACCGTCCTAAAGTTTTATTGTCAGCAGCCATTTCTCTTTCGCCTTGCAGAACATGAATTTCCACGGATGGTTGATTGTCAGCGGCGGTTGAAAAGACTTGAGATTTGGATGTTGGGATTGTCGTGTTTCGGTCGATGAGCGGTGTGCGCACGCCTCCCATTGTTTCAATTCCAAATGTCAGTGGTGTCACGTCAAGAAGCAAAACATCTTTCACATCTCCTTGCAAAACTCCACCTTGAATGGCGGCGCCGAGCGCAACCACCTCATCAGGGTTCACGGTGATATTTGGTTTTTTGCCAAAGAATTTTTCCACGGTCGTTAGCACGAGTGGCATTCTGGTCATTCCTCCAACCAAGACCACTTCGTTGATGTCAGTTACAGAAAGTTTTGCATCAGCCAAAGCTTTTTTGGTTGGCTCAAGTGTTTTTTGGATCAAATCCCCTACCAATTCTTCCAATTTGGAACGAGTCAGTTTCATCACCAGATGCTTTGGACCATTGGCGTCCGTTGTAATGAAGGGCTGATTAATTTCTGATTCCATCGCCGTGGAAAGTTCAATCTTAGCTTTTTCCGCTGCTTCTTTGATTCTCTGCAAGGCCAATGAATCCTTGGAAAGATCAATTGCTTCTTGTTTTTTGAATTCGGAAATGATCCAGTTGATGATGATTTGATCAAAGTCGTCTCCTCCAAGGTGCGTGTCACCATTGGTTGATTTCACTTCCACTGTGTCTTCCGACACTTCCAAAATGGAAATGTCAAAAGTTCCCCCGCCTAAATCATAGACAGCAATTTTCTCGTCTTTCTTTTTGTTGAAACCATAGGCCAAAGCAGCCGCTGTTGGTTCATTGATAATTCGGCGCACATTGAGGCCGGCAATTTCACCGGCTTCTTTGGTCGCTTTTCTTTGCGCGTCGTCAAAGTAGGCTGGAACAGTAATCACGGCTTCAGTAATTTTCTCACCCAACTTTTCCTCCGCATCCGCTTTCAGTTTTGCCAAAATCATCGCCGAAATTTCTTGTGGAGTATATTCTTTATCGCCCATCACTACTTTCACGCCACCATTGGCTTTCACAATTTTATAGGGAAGCAACTTTAAATCACGTTGCACTTCTTCGTCTTCAAACTTTCGTCCAATCAATCGCTTGATGGAATAGAGCGTATTGCCCGGATTGGTCACAGCTTGGCGCTTAGCCAAAAGCCCGACCAATCTTTCATTGGACTTGGAAATCGCCACCATCGACGGTGTTGTGCGATTTCCCTCCTTGTTTTCGATAATGCTGGGCGAACCACCTTCCACGACTGCCATGGCAGAGTTGGTCGTCCCCAAATCGATTCCTAATATTTTACTCATACATATTGGTTAGCGATACTTTGCATCATTTATGTCGATGCCTAGCACGCCTTACTTTAAATAATTTTATTATAATTCTAAATTTTAAATTAGTCCTCAAAGGATAAGCTTGGGGCAAAAAATTTTAAACCAATATCAAATGCTAAATTTTTAAATCATTAAAACATTTAATAATTTAGCCTTCATTTCAAATTTTAAATTGCAAATTTCAAATTTTCACTCCACGATTACCCGCGCCGCCCGGATTACCTTTCCCCCGAGCTTATAACCTCTTAAAACAACTTTTTTAATTTTATTCTCCAATTCCTCATTATTGTTCGTAGATTCAGATACGTTTCGTAGTTTCGAATCGGTGACAGCTTCATGCAAATTCGGATCAAACTCATCCCCCACTTTGACATCCATTTCGGTCACTCCATTTTCCTTGAGCACATCTTCCAATTGTTTTTGGATATATATAATGCCCACTACCCATGGCACGTTTTTTTGCTCTTCCGGAATATGCTCAGTTGCGCTGTGAAAGTTATCAATCACCGGAATAATCTGAAGCATAAAATCTTCTTTCACATATTCTCCAAGACTTTTCTGATTCTCCTGTTGACGCTTTTTATAGTTTTCGAAATCCGCCATGCATCTCCGCCAACCAAGTAGATACGTGTCCGCCAAAGCTTTCTCGTCCGCCGTAGCTTTAGCAGAGGAGGAAGCGTCGGAGGATTCTTCTTCTTTACTCTCCTTCTTTACTGCTTTTTTAAAAATACTCTTTTTTACATCTTTTATTTCTCCCCTGCCTGCATCGCTATGCGAAGCATTGCAGGCAGGTTCAATTTTTTTTTCATCCGTCATATTTTAGATAAAATTTATAACAATTAAAAGCACTGCACTCGAACTTAAAAACTTTTTCATATATTCCATCAAGGATTTGTTTTTGGCATATTTCATCCGCTTTGGTCCGATGATCGCAAGCAGTCCTTTTTCGCCTTCCTGCGTTTCATAGGGCGAAACAATCATTGAACAGTTGGAAATGCCTTTGATGGGGTTTTCTTTACCGATAAAAATCTTCGTTTCTCCCAGTTTGATTTTTTTTAAAATTGCATCCACATTTTCGTCGATATAGTCCAGGGCTTCTGCCACTTTGCAAAACTCGTCAATTTCTTGGAATTCTGGATTTTCCAAAAGTTCCTTCATTCCAAAATCATAGAATTGTTTTTCAAAGCCAGTCACCGCGAGACTACCGCTGAGCGAAGAAAGAAGTTTCGCAGTCGCCCGCGAAAGTCGATTGTTTTGTGCTTTCATTTTCAAAAGTTCCACTTGCATCTTTTTCTGTTCCGCGAGGCTCAGCTCTTGCTCAGCCATTATCTCTTCGACAAAATAGCGATAACCCTTGTCAGTGGGAATGCGACCGGCTGAAGTATGCGGTTGATAGAGATAGCCAGCTTTTTCCAGCTCGGCCATATCGTTTCTGATTGTCGCCGAACTCAAACCAAGCGCATATTTTTCCGCCAAAACCTTTGAACCGACCGCCACGGCTGTTGCGGTATATTCTTCCACCACGGCCGCCAAAATTTTTTGTTGTCTTTCTTCCATAGTTCTATTCTAAATCATTAGCACTCGAGTGTCAAGAGTGCTAAATCTAATTTTACACGGATTATTTTTGCTGTCAATAGCTTAGAATATTTGGCTTAATTTAAGACAAAAAACCCATGCTATTTCCGCCTTCATTTTCACGAGAATAAACTCTAATGTGTCATTCCCGCGAAGGCGGGAATCCAGGTTCCGCTAGCCATAGACTCTGAAAAATCGAATTATAAATCCCCCAACTTTTATTTTCTAACAAGCAAATCTCGCTTTTCTTTTTTTATAGCCTGAGGCGCCTGGATCCCCGCCTCCGCGGGGATGACACGATGCAAAAAAACGAGCGCGTGGCCCGTTTTTATAAAGTTAGCTGTTCAGGATTTGAAGGTTCAATTCAGGAGAATTGAACCGACATCGACTTCTATGGGAAATTCTTGTTTCTTGCTCGCCTGCCGAATCCGCCAGCTGGCGGAGTAGGTAGGTTTCTTGTTTTACAGCCCCGCCCTTTGCTTGTTCGCCAAATGCTCATCATAGGTTTTGGCGTAATAGGTTTTTTTATCTGCGCCGGTTCCCGCGGTGAGAAAATAGGCATAATCAGATTTTTGCGGGCTGACTACCGCCAAGATTGCCTGCATCCCCGGGTTGGCAATCGGTCCTGGCGGCAGGCCTTTATTGGCATAGGTATTATAGGGCGAAGCTATTTTCGTTTGTTCGATGGTGTGACTAGAAACTGTGTCGTCCAGGACATAGGAAAGTGTGGCATCGCTTTGCAGTGGCATCCCCGCGTCTAGTCTATTTTCAAAAATTCCCGCCACAATTTTCATATCCGCCGCCGTCGGCACTTCTTTTTCCACGATGCTAGCAAGAATAATCACCTCATTCAGTTTTTTATTTTGGGTTTTTATCTCCGCAAGTAGCGTATCATCAATTCTATTTTCAAAATTATCCAGCATTTTTTTGGCAATACTTTCCGCCGTCAAATCTTTTTTGAAAAAATAGGTATCAGGAAAAAGATAACCTTCGAGACTACTGATTTTTGTGTCAGTGAGAAAGGCGTAGCGCGTGCGAAAACTGTCCGGAATATTGTTGACCAGTTGCAAAAATCCAGCGCCGTCAAAATTATTTTTCTTGAGCAATTCCGCCATATCTTTGGTAGTCAATCCTTCGGGAAAAGTGAGCTTCACCGCCTGCGCTTCAGGATTGGTAATCACGTGCGCGACTTCGGGGATACTCAGGTTTCCGCTCAGCATATACACGCCCGGCATAATCTTGTTCAACAGATGGTTGGTATAGATGTAATAATAGAAATAGAATTTATGGGAAATTATTTTCTTGCTTTCCAAGTTACTCGCAATTATTGCGTTGCCTTCGCCTTTTTTCACTTCAAAAACAATGACAGCTTTTTCGTTTCCGTGAGAAAAATAGACCTGATGGCGAAAATAAAAAAATCCACCAAGGAGGAGCAAGATCAAAATTACTAGAAAAAATAAAATTTTCTTCATTTGTTGTGGTGACTTAGCTTGTAATTAGGGGCACAAAAGAAAAGCCGGGATATTTCTCTTCGCTAAATTCTTCTTCGCTTTTTTTCTCAAGAAACACTAAGCTATTTCTGACTGGGATGACCATTTTCCCGCCAACTTTCAATTGCTTTTTCAACTCTTCTGGAATCTCCTCGGCAACGGCAGAAACTAAGATGCGATCAAACGGCGCCTCGGACGGATAGCCTAAACTTCCATCTCCCAAAAAAATCTGCACTCGACCATCTTTGATATATTTGAATTTATCCACGTTATACTCACCAATTTTTTTCAACGCTTCTTTCCTTTCGATTCCGATTACCTTCCCATTTTCTCCGACGATATAGGCAAAAAGTGCCGTTGTCCAACCCGATCCAACTCCCACATCCAAAATTTTATGCCCTTCTTGTGGGTCAAGCAGTTCAAACATTAGCGCAACTGTTGATGGCTGAGAAATTGTTTGTCCATAGCCAATTGGGAGCGCCACATCGGCGTCTGCTTGCGCGACAAATTCCTCCGGCACAAATTCAATCCGACCTATTTCGGAAAAGGCATCGACTGTCCGGCTTGTTTGTAACGTTCCTATCCTGACTAGTTCGCTTACCAATTTACTCATAAATAAGTTTACCCCCGCATTCGTAAATTAGCTATCCACTTTTAGTCTAAAATTTAGATAAATTTATGGCTTACGCGTTCACCAAAATCAATCTTTAAAGCGCGGGGTATTTCAGAGTTTGTTTTTTGTTTATTTTAGCCCCCAAAATCATTGGGGTTTTCTCAGCTTAATCTTGGCTATAGAAAAGCTTGCTTTTGGCAAACGCGTAAGCCTTGAAATCTAAAGTCCCATCACTTGGATGATGATATCGCGCTTTCTCGCGCCGTCCATTTCCGCCACAAAAATATTCTGCTTGGAAGTAAGGATCATATGCCCTTTTTCCAAGGGAACCGTTTCACTGACTCCCAAAAGCATCACCTTACAATGCGAATGACCGTTGCTCCTCCCATCCGATTTATTTTTTTTAGCCAGCTCAAAAAGATCATGGGAATAGCGCTCGTCAACCGGCGCCAAGCGATAGAGTACACGGGTAAAGTCTTGCAAAAGCATCGGTTCGTTGTGATTGACGAAAATTCCAGCCGAAGTATGCGGAGAATAGATCAGCACCGTCCCTTCGCGTACGCCGGAAAGACTGACCACTTCCGCCACCTTGTCGGTAATGTCAATAATTTCCACACTTGTGGTGCTGGTTATTTCGATTTTTTTGCGGAATATTTTCATATTATTATCCGATACGAAACTACGAATTGAATCCGAATCTACGAAAAAAATTCAGTAGCATTTCGTAGAGTTCGTAGATTCGCATATATTTCGTTGTTTCGAATCGGTTATTATTTTTTAAACACGCCCGCCACCTTTTTGACCACGCTTTTATCCAGCGCTCTTGGAATTATTCTATCACGAGTTGGCTTTTTTACCAAACTGGCAATCGCATAGGCGACTTTAATTTTATGCTCTTCGGTAATTTTTTTAATTTTATTATCCAACACGCCACGAAAAATTCCCGGAAACGCCAAAACATTGTTAATTTGATTGGCAAAGTCCGAGCGGCCAGTCGCCACAATGCGCGCGCCACCAGCTTTGGCACGGTCCGGCAAAATTTCCGGAATGGGATTAGCCATCGCAAACACAATTGAATTTTTATTCATCTGCGCGATATCTTCTTCCGTGAGAATATTGGGCGCTGAAACGCCAATAAACACGTCCGCGAGATGAAGTGCGTCACGCACATTACCTTTGACATTTTCCGGATTCGTAATTTTGGCAATTTCCATTTTTGATCCATTAAGCCCACCCGCTCTTTCTCGATAGATTATCCCCATCCGATCGAGCATAATGATATTTTTCGCCCCCGCTTTAATGAGCAATTTGGCAATCGCCACACCCGCCGCGCCTGTCCCGGAAATGACAATTTTAATTTTTGCTAAATCTTTTTTAACCACTTTCAACGCATTGATGAGTCCGGCCAGAACCACAATCGCCGTCCCATGTTGGTCATCGTGGAAAACCGGAATATCCAATTCTTTTTTCAAGCGTTCCTCAATCTCAAAACAACGCGGCGCGCAAATATCTTCCAGGTTTATTCCGCCAAAAGTTGGCGCCAGTGCTTTTATTATTTTAATAATCTCCTGCGTATCTTGCGTCGCAAGCACAATCGGAATCGCATCCACTCCGGCAAGTTCTTTCATCAGCAAAGCTTTGCCTTCCATCACCGGTAGCGCCGCTTCTGGACCAATATTGCCCAGGCCTAGTACCGCCGAGCCATCAGAAATCACCGCCACAGTATTTTTGCGAATGGTATATTGAAAAGATAATTTTTTATCCTTGGCAATTGCCTTCGACACTTCCGCCACCCCCGGAGTATACAAAACCGCCAGATTCTTATCTGTTAATTTAACTTTACTGCAAATTTCAATTTTCCCGCCGATTTTTTTGGAAAGCTTAATTGAATTCATAAATTATTCTAAGTGCTCTAATTGCCCTAATTATTCTAATGACCCTTTTAATTATACGGCGATTCTATCTCAGGTTAATTAGAACAATTAGACTAATTAGGTCAATTTTTATTTTAACTTAAGCATCTTATACGCCCCATTGGCAGCAATTGCGCCTTCAGCAGTGGCCGTAATAATTTGGCGAAATTTGTTTGATCCCGTGGTGATGTCGCCGGCGGCAAACACGCCGGAAATATTTGTGCTCATATCCGCGCTAACTTTAATGTAGCCCTGTTCATCAATTTCCACTCCCAGTGTCCTTGCTAATTCCACGCCTGGCTCAGAACCGATTTCTACAAACACGCCGTCCACATCCAGATGGTTTTTGTCTTCATAGGCTTTATCCAAAACCACGTTTTCCACTTTTTGTTCACCTTTAATTTCGATAATATTGGTATTTCGAATCACTTCAATTTTTGGATTGGCCGCCACCTTTTCGAGCCAAATTGGTTCAGCTGGCAAACGATCTCCGCGATAAATTAGATAGACCTTGGACGCAAAATCAGTGAGCCCCAGTGCCGAAGTGACCGCCGCGTTTCCGCCACCCACCACGCAAATCACTTTGCCGCGAAAAAACATCGCGTCACAGGTCGCACAATAAGAAACTCCTTTGCCGGTCAGTTCCTTTTCTCCAGGAATATTCATTTTGCGATACTCCGTTCCCATCGCCATAATGACAGCGCGTGTTTTGTGCGTATTTTTTCCTGTCTCCACTTCAAACAGATTTTCCGCGTTTTTTTTCACCGACACAACTGATTCGCTTTGCGCGGTCACCCCAAGACTTTTGGCGTGCTCCACGAAGCGCGAAAGTAAGTCATATCCAGAAACTGAAATGTCCCCCGGCCAATTTTCCAGATTTCTTATTTCATTGATTTGCCCACCGATCGTCGCGCCCAAAAGCAAATGATTCAGCTTATACCGCGAAGCATAAATCGAAGCCGCCAGTCCCGCTGGTCCAGCACCGATAATGATTAAGTCATATGTTTCTTGCATAATAGTTTATTTACTTCGCAGGAGCGGGTTTATAACCCGCTCCTTTTAGTTTACAAGCTGGCTAATTCTTGATTTTAGTTTTATATGCCCGAATTCTTAAATTTAAAGTCAGTGAACTATGCGAAACGGGTTACAAACCCGTTCCTGCAAATACACAAACGACATTACGCTTTCTCCAACGCATCCTTCAAAACCTCTTTCGCCTGCATTCCCACAAATTCTTGCACGACTTTTCCGCCTTTGAATATTTTTAGCGCGGGAATCGACATAATGGCAAAATCTTGCGCTGTTTTGGAATTTTCATCTACATTAATTTTTCCCACCACTGTCTTACCATCAAGTTCCTTGGCCAGTTCTTCAATGATTGGTCCCATCGCGAGACATGGTCCGCACCAGGGCGCCCAAAAATCCACCAGCACTACTCCGTCATTTTTCAAAACCTCAGCCTCAAAATTTTGATCCGTAAATACTTTTTCCATAAATTTAAAAAATTAAAAATTATATTTGTATATTCGTACATTCGTACAAATTCGTAATTCGTAGAGACTAACTACCAAACCGTCTCTGCCTCCTCGCATACTCCTCCAGCGCTTCTTCAAATTTTTCTGGCGTAAAATCAGGAAATTTTTCGGGAGAAAAAAATAGTTGCGCATCAGCCGTGTCCCACATCATAAACCCGGTGCTATTGTGCGGCTCTCCTCCAGTTCTAATCAAATAATCCACAGCGGGAATCCCCGCGGTCATTAAATTTTCTTTAATTATTTCCGTTGTGATTTTCACCCCTTTTCCACAACTAGCATTAATTTTTTCGATGGCATAGAGCATTTCGTCCGTTCCGCCATAGGCTAACATAAAATTCAAAATTCTTTTTCGATAATTTTTAGTTTTTTCAATCACCGCGTAAATTATCTGCTTCAAAGAATCAGGAAATTGCTCCTCCCAGCGTCCGATAAAATTCACTTGCACTTCATTCTCATGGATTTCATTGCCTTCCAGCATTTTGGTGAAATATTTTTTGTAGATTTCCAAAAGGGCTTTTTTTTCTTCCAGTGGTCGTTTGGTCAAATTATCAATTGAAGAACCCCAAATCGACAGGCATTTGATCCCTTTTTTGAGCGAGTAACTGATCAGTTTTTCAAAATTTTCCGCTCCCGCCTCATGCCCCTTCCACGCTGGCAGTCCCCGCTCCCGCGCCCAACGCCGATTAGCATCAGGAATAATCGCGATATGCCCCGGTAAATTTTCCGCCATATTTTCCATAATTCCAATAATATTTACTTTAAACTTCTCTTTTTATGATATACTCCGCGATGCTCTCCAGGAAATTTTTCGCCTCATTGTTTTTAAACTCAATCTTTTCGAGAGCCACCAGAGACTCTGCCACAAATCTTCCTGCCAACCCTTGCGAATACTCCAACGAGCCGGTTTCTCTCACAATCCGGCGAAAAGCCTCCGCCTCTTTCTCGGTCAAATCTTTTTTTCCAAGCAACCGATTTATCTCTTTGATTTGTTCTTTGGTGCCATTTTTGAGGGCTCTAAAGACCAAAAGCGTCTGCTTCCCTTCTATTATATCAGCTCCCACGGATTTGCCTAGCTTTTTCTCATTGCCAAAAACTCCCAAAATATCATCACGAATCTGAAAAGCTTTCCCCACCGGCAACGAATAGGCGGAAAATGCTTCCAAGAGTTTCCCATTTTTTTTCTGCCCGGCGAGCACTGCTCCCAAATGCAACGGCCCTTCAAAAGTATAGCGCGCTGTTTTGCCTTCATGCATCCGCGTGATTTCTTTTTCCGTCGCCGAGCCCTTCGCTCCCATCAAAACATCCAGCATTTCTCCGGGAATAGTTCGCGCCACAATTTTTTGCAATTCTCTTAGTGCGTCCAAAATTACCTCCGGTTCAAAATCAATGTCATAGAGAATTTCATCAGCCAGCGCGTGCGCGTAATCACCGGTCGTAATTGCCATCGAATTGCCGAAATGTGTCGCTTCACTATCTCTCAGTCCCAGTTTTTTGCCCCACTTCTCATAATATTTATGCGCTGTTTCGATTCCATGACGCGTATCATCCCGATCAATAATATCATCATGAATAAGTAGAAATGCATGCGCCAGTTCTATCGCCGTTGAAGCCTTGATAATTTTTTCACTATCGTTTCCTCCGGCTGCCAAATAACCATAATAAACCAACGCCGGCCGAATCCTTTTTCCTCCGGAAAGCACGAGCTTTTCAATTATTTTAATGGTTTTTACCAGCAGTGGATCAACTTTTTCCGCTTGAGCAATTTTCCACAAAAAAAACTCTTTCAAATGAGGATCGAGCCGTTTTTTGTAGGCGGTGAGCATTTCAATGGCTTGCAGCTTGTTTTCCATTCGTTTAGCGCTTAGGTTTATTTTCCAACTTTCATCTTTATAATATACTAAAAAACCAACCGCTTGTCGAGAAGCTGGATTTTATAAAGACTTCCTTTGCCCCCCCACTATATTCGTAGATTCGCATTCATTCGTAGATTCGCATCGGTCTTTCGTAGTTTCGAATCGGTTATCCTAAGTAATGTTCCAAAGTATAAATCCAATTTTCATCATTATTCTCCTCTTGATCGCGCGCACGAACTTTTTCGTTCAAAAGCCATTGGAGGTAATTTCGATCCTTCCCCGCAACATCCGCCACGCTCATCCCGATATATTTCCCGAAGTTGAATTTTTTGACCAAAACCGGGCGCGCAGAAACATCCAGCATTTCTTGGATTATTATCGCTTCATCCTTCCCGCCAGTTAACATTTTTTCAAAATAGAAATCAAACAATCTTTCCAAAACGCGGATATCCCCCAACGCGTCATGCGCCTGGGCATTCGGCACTTCCAAGTCATGATAGTAGCGCAAATATTGCAGCGCGTATTTGGGAATTTCTCCGGAAGCGTCAAGATATTGCGCCAATTTGAAAGTATCGATCAAATTTTTCGGTTCCAGTTTTTCGCGCTTGAGCATCTCTGCGTCAAACCCGGCGTTATGCGCAACCAAAATGTGATCACCGGAAAAAATTTCCGCTAACTTTTTATGCATCGCAGAGTCTAAAAATAATTCTTTATCCGCCACCATTTTATTCGTGATATGCGCCACCGCCATCGCGTCAATACTAATCGGCACCGGCGGCTTAAAAAGCGCTTCGTTTTCCGCATCTTGAAATTTATAGGCCACTTGGCATAAACGATCATCCGGCCCAATCCCGGTCGTTTCAGTGTCGAGAAATATCAAATGCGATTTGTTCATTTATTTTTTGAAAGTTATTTTTTAGTCTACAATGTGTTATGTGATGTCATTTTTTTATTCCTTATTGTAATTTTCTCAATCCGCTTTTTTATTCAAATTGTAAATAAGTTTTTTTGATTTTGGTTTTGGGCAGAGGGGTAGGGGTGAATGCCCAAAATCAAAAACTCCTTGCTACTTCTTTTTTAAAATAATTTTTCCTCTCGTTTTTCTATTCTCATCGTTTCCGTAAAAGCCACTAATCTCTTTTGGCTTACACTCTTCAAAATTAAGAATGGCAAAGCCACAATGTCCCACAAAACCAGTATTTGCTAGGTCTGTTTCTGTCGGGTTATTTGTATATTTATAACCCAAAATCCATTCTTCTTTATTGTTTTGATTTTTTTCAAAATAATTAGAGGAGCTTTTAAATTTTGATTGATCAAAATTGCCAGAGTATATAAAACCGCCATCTGTCTTTTTGATTTCTATTTTGCCGATTCCTTTGGTATTGTATTGTGAATTTTCCCAATCATATTTATAAGAACTAGAATATTCCATTTCCCATTTTCCCGTGATGTCTGGATATTCTTGAAATCCAATGAATATAAATATTTTTTTGATTAACCAATGCTTATTCCATAAATATTTTTCGTAAATAAAATTTAGAAAATAAAGAATCAAAAAAATTATAGCCGAGACGATGCTGTATTTCCAGAAATTTAGCCTGGGAAATCTATTGCTTACTGCATAAAATGCAAAAGTCAATAATACAGATATCGAAACAATTTTTTTCAAATCTAATTTTGTCATAGCTTTTCTAAAATAAGACCGGCACTTTTTGAGATAAATATTTTTGCATTGTCTAACCCCCATCCATTTTTAGATA
This sequence comes from Candidatus Moraniibacteriota bacterium, assembly GCA_026396175.1. GTDB lineage: Bacteria > Patescibacteriota > Minisyncoccia > Moranbacterales > UBA2206 > UBA9630. The sequence goes on from JAPLXG010000013.1 coordinate 89,733, forward strand.
AAAACAGTAAGTCTTGACCATTGGCACATTTATAATACTGCAATGATCCATTTTCTGAATCGTTAAGTGTATTTTGCAATACATTAATCACGATGCTTTGATAGCTTCCGTTAAATACGGGAGCAGGACAATTATAAATCAGATTTTCAATGAAATATGACGGAGCAAGCTTTGCATCCATTTCATTTTTTTCATTTAGTTTTTTTCTGATATTTTTAAAAATTCTTATTGAATCTTTAAATTTACCCTCCGTATCGCGATTGAGAGCTTCACAATTTTTTTTATGTTCTTTTGGATAATTTATAATTAAATCATTTGTTTCTGTGTTGTAAAATTTTATGCCAGCTACATATTGATCAGTCGTATAAAAAGTAAAACGCCCATACTTTCTGTGATGAAAGGCAGGAATTACATCAGCATTTACGCGTAAAGTATTTTTAGGTATTTTTATGCTTTTTCCCCCATACTCAATGGTCGTTCCCGAAAAATATTTTTGCAAAGAAGCATAAACATCTTTTTTGAATTGAGCGAATTGATATGCGCTTTTATTTGAGTAAAATGAGTGAAAATCTTTCTTTTCTTCTTCTGTTAATTGGTTTATATCATACGAAAATACAGAATTTAATTCAATCACCACATCAACATCGCTATCTTCGGTAATATTTGTGCTATTTGCATATGATCCTTGCAGATAAATTTCATAGTTTTCTGCCTTAATTTCATATCCATGATTATTTTTTGCAAATTCCGATAAATAAGCCGCCAAAGCTTTTCTAATTTCTTCGTGGGTGTATTTATATTTTGTTGCAGTTGGCGATGAAGCCCATGATTGTAGTTGTTGCTCCGATATCATATAGCTCCTTTTATAAATAAACTTAATTTTTCAGCACTTTTGTCAATCCTTTTAAGATCATGCTCCCAAATTCTAAAAATTTTCCAACCTAATTTTTTATATTGTCTATTAACCTCCTTGTCTCGTTCTTTGTTCCTGTCGATTTTTGTTTCCCAAAATTTTTTTCGAGTTTGAGGCATTGAACCATGCTTTTTGCATCCGTGCCAAAAACAAGAATCTATAAAAATAACGGTTTTGTGTTTGGGCAAAACAATATCAGGCTTCCCGAAATATTTTGTCGAATTTTTACGATAACGAAACCCCGCTTTCCATAATTTTTTCCGAAATTCAATTTCTATCTTACTGTCCTTGCTTCGAACTTTTGACATAATCTCACTGCGTTTCTTTTTGGAAAAAATATCAGTCATGACTGTTTTTATTTCAGAAATCTGATTTGTAAATTCAACTTGAAAAACAACTTGCCGTTTTCTTCATACAATTCACCATAGCCATATCTGGTCGTGCTTGGTGCGTCAAATTTGGTGTTTTCATACAAATAAGAACGAAATTCATCTCGATTATACAAATGGTAGCATACCACATCTCCATTTTCTTTTACCACAATATAGCCTCCTTGCGCTTTCGAAAAACCATCCCATGGTTTGCTGGGCACCATGCCGAGCGCAATCGCATCTAAAAAGTTTTTTATTTTGTATTCGTAATTCGTGAGCGATAATCCGAATTTTTGTTTCATATCCTCATTTTTGGAAAGCTCTTTTGTTAAATCAGCAACGGTTCTGTGTGTATTCGAGAAAAAATCCAAAAGCATTTGAGCGATAAATTCCGGCAATGCAGTATCAATCATTTTCATATTGAATTCGAATTGTTCATTTGAAACTCCAGCATATCTGAAAACCCCGCCCTGTTCCGTGATTTTGCTTACACGATCACGAATTTGCGCATTTGTTTGAATCGCATTAACTTTTGAAAGGTCTCCACTGAATTCACTGATTTCATAAATGAAATTTGTTGTTTGTCCCGGGTTTAACAACGTAGAAGCTCCGCCAACCATAGACTTGATGGAAAAACCGAGCATCGGCATTGTTTTTGAAATTGTGTCATAAATAATTGCCACCAAATCAGCTTTCTTTGCATTGCTGGCTTTAACTTTTGTGCAAAGCAATTCTTTCATTAATTCTTGCGCTTCGGGAATATTAAAAGAACGACTTCTTTCGTTTTTTATTTTTTCAAATATTTTCAAAGTTTTTTCCTTGAGTGAGTCATTGTTAAATTCTTTTAACAATACGCCTTCCTCGTTGGTTATTAAAACCTTGGTTGCCGACTCAGAAATGTCATAAATTTTAGTTGATTCATCTTTTTCTTCTCTGATAATTTTATGAAAAACAAAAAACTTACCGTCAATTATTTCAAGATTTTTATCGGCAGCAAAAATCTTTCTTTCCTCTAAAATTTTTAGAAAAGCGTAAAATTCCGACCATTCTCCTTTGTTATTTCCTGTTTCCATATTTTTTTAAAGTTTTAACTATTTCTTCAGCCACCGCTTGAATTGCCGGAACGGCAACTGAATTTCCAAGTTGCTTCATGGCCTGAACCGATGAAAAATTTGGTGGAAATTCGTACCAATCGGGAAAACCTTGCATTTTTAATCCCTCTTTCGGTCCAAGCTGAACAATCTTTCCATTAACTCTGTAAGCGTCCCAATTTCTGCGATCGGTTATTTTGCTTCCGCGCCCACCGACACGCAATGTAAATCCTATTTCCTTGTCGCATTTTCCATTGAAAATATCTGACAAGGTATATTTCAATTCCTTGATTGGTTCGGGAAATTTAAAATCTATCGAAGTATCCTTAAAACCAACCATGAAAAGACGAGGACGGTGTTGAGGTAATCCAAAATCAGAGGCTCTGACAATTTGCGGAAAGAAAGAATATCCCAATTCTTTCGTAATAACCCTTTCTATGGTTTTAAATGTTTTTCCATCGTCATGACTTAATAGGCCACGCACATTTTCCAGAAAAAATGCCTTTGGCTTTTTTTCTTTAATTATTTTTACAATATCAAAAAACAAAGTTCCACGAGTTTCGCTAAATCCTTTTTTGAATCCGGCTTGAGAAAATGGCTGACAAGGAAATCCCGCTGTCAAAATATCAAAATCCGGGATATCTTTTGTTTTAATTTTTGTAATATCGCCAATGAAATTTCCAGAATCAAACATTTCAGGAGAAATTTTATAAAGATTGTGTCTGTATGTTTTTTGAGCGGGTCCGTCCCATTCTGATACGAAGACACATTCCGCTCCTGCATTATGAAATGCAATATGGAAACCGCCAATACCTGCGAATAAATCTATAAATCGCAAATTGTCACTCTTCTTTTTGTTTTTTGCCATTGAGTTATTATAAAAATATAATTGATTTGCATCTACCAGCAAATCAAACAGGGAGGCTTGCGAGCCTTCCGCCACATATTCCGTGTTTGTTAATTCCACATTCTTCAAGTCACCAAGTATGCTATGCACCCCGTTTTTTGCAACAATTAAAAAATCGATAACATTTACGCCCATTAATTGCCCGGCTTCAATTATCCTTTTTGCGACCTGCTTGTCCTGCTCACTTGGTTTCGGATCACCTGATGGGTGATTGTGAATAAGAATTACACCCGCTGCGTGCATTTCCAATCCGGGGGCAAAAATTTCTCGCGGGTGAATAATGCTTTTGTCCAATGTTCCGATTGAAATGGTTTCTTTTTTTATCAGAGCGTTACGTGCGTTCAAATAAAGACAAATGAGATGTTCTTGTTTCTTGTCTTTTAAGTCCAAAACAAGATTAATGGCGTCTTGTGCTGACAAAATTAAATTATCCAAAGAATTTTGTTTGTTAAAAATTCTTCCGGTTAATGCGAGTGCTGATGAAATCTGCAACGCCTTCGCTTGTCCTATTCCTGAAATTTTCATTAAATCAGCAACTGAAACATTTAATAAATTATCTCCAAATTTTTTGATAATCTTTTGTGATAATACTTTTACATTAGTGCCTTTAATCCCACTGCCAAGCAAAATAGCCAAAAGCTCGCTATCAGTTAAAGCATCCGGTCCTTTTTCCAGAAATTTTTCTCTGGGGCGATCAAATTTTGGTATATCTTTAATTTTAGGCATATTTGATGACATAAAACTTAACTGCCTGTATTATACCTTAAATAAATATAAAATAAAAATCGCTTTTTCTGCGCCTTTCAATAGCAGAAAAACACCCTAAACCACTCATAAAAGATAAAAAAACTTATTTTTCCTTATTATAAAAAAGCGGATTGATAAAAAATATAAAAAGTAAAAAAAATATTTATCCGCAGTTCTATTATGGCACATTATTTTTTTGTGGTAAATAAACAATCTAAAAACTCCCCTCTCTATTCTTCTTTATCCGTAAACACCACCAATCGCTGGGGATAACTTTTGGCGTCTTTATTCCAAGCTCCTTCGCAAGTGATGAGATTGAGGTGCGCTTTCCCATCACTTGAACTAAATATCTCCGAAGCGTCTGCGCCCGGTTCATAGCTTCGACTTTCACGCACCACAAAAGAAATACTCGCGCCATCAGCATCTTCGATAGATAATTTATCGCCTTTGCTCAATTTATGCAGATTATCAAACACAGATCCTTTTCCATTTTTCCATGTTCCATAATGGCCAGCGATAACCGCGCTGCCATTTTCCCCGGGACGAGTCCCCAGCTTGAACCATCCCACCTCATCCGGACCTTTTGGCGTATCCATTGCTCCGGCAGAAGTGAGGCCCAGAGATTCAACAGCGGAGTCAACGCCAATCCCGGAGATTTTGAGCCGCACCGGCACACCGACACTTCCTTGTTCTTGTTTTGGAAGAGTATTGATATTTTCGAGAGGCAACGCTAAACTATTTTGAACCCGTCTATCCCCGAGCGGCCGAATAAAGTAAAACAAAAATACGGCAAACAATACCGCTCCCGCGAAATTAACTGCTAACAATATTCGTCCAGTTAAGTTTTTTGATGAATACATAAATAATCTCAAAAAAAGTCAAACCAGCTTCGGTCCGACTTTTTTTGTTTACTAGAAAATCAAGTAGGCAAAAATTTTTAATTTCTCCCAGATCTCAGGCTAAAACAAAAACCGCTTTTATTCTTTTAAGCTAATTGGCGAAGGAATTAAAAAACGAAGACACTTTTTGGATAACGGTTTCCCATAGACTGCTATTTTCTTCATCCGGACCAATTCCAGCATTTGGAAGACCAGGAACAGAAACGGTGACAGTCGCTTTCGCAGTATCTTTCACCTCCTTGCCATTGGTTCCGCGAACGGTCGCTGTATTTGTCTCAGTTTGAGAAACTATTTTAGTGCAAGTGTATCGCCATCTTTCATTAGTATCCAGTTTTGAATCATGATCACCATCGCCGGAAACAAATTTTACCGGGCTGCATTTATCATCTTTGATTGATACAAACTTCAACGCATTATCACCCTCATTTCTCACGTCATATGTATAGGTAACCAGTCCGGGACCGGAATATAGGGCTGAGGGAGTGGCTCTTTTTCGAACGCTTATATCAACGTGGTTACTATCATTGTCCTTATTATCATTTGATGAATCATCCGGAGCTTTGCACACTGCATTGGTAATCGTGTTGTGATCCAGCGTAACATTGCCATCGCGGGCTAACAGACTTCCATCAACTCTTGCGCCATTTGCCACCGTGATTGAGTTAAGAGCCAGAATGTTTCCCACAAACACCGCAGTTGTATTAATAGTGGCTGTATTCACTCGCCAAAAAACATTGCAAGCCTGGGCACTGCCTATTAATTCCACTTCAGCACCATTCGGTCCGACAGTCAGTCCGGTTCCATCAAAACCCATCTCAAAAATAAACACAGCGTTGGAATCGCCTTGTCCATCAAGAATCAGATGACCTGCTCCTTCCGTAATCTGAAACCTGGTATTGGCAGAGGAATATACGCCTGGGCTCAATGTCTGACCACCCAATTCGGTGGGAATAATTGTCCCCGGCCCTTGCCCGCTTGCATCGTCATATGCAGTTTCTAAGTCAGTTTTCGCCTTGTCTACCAAGGTTTTATCTGGTGCGGTACCCTTAAAACATGATGTGTCAATACCATCACCTACGTATGCCGAATTAACGCCGTATATTGTACTCACACCGCTCATTTGTGAACACCATAGTCCGATACCAGCAGCGGTAGCCGGGCTCAACCCGACATTTCCAGTAATAGCAGAAGCATGACCGGCATCAGTAATATTAGGGGTCCCGGCCAATATCGCAAAATCATCGGCTGTGCCAAGATCCACCTGCGTCGCGGCATTAACTTTTCCGGAGAAACCAAGCGCAGTCGCAAAAGCTAATACAACGACCATTGCAATCCAATTAAATTTTTTCATATATTTGTTTTATTTATTATTCATTTTTAAAGACAATCTCACTAGGTAAACTATACCACAAGAGTAAAGAGTTGACAACACGCTTCTGGCAAAACTGTCAAGTACTGCCACGATACTTTAATAAAAATAAAAACTACTGACTTATGTCAGTAGTTTTTATTTTCTTGTGGTAGCCCCAAGGAGAGTCGGACTCCTCTTTCCAGGATGAGAACCTGACGTCCTAACCGATAGACGATGGGGCCATAAATTGGTACTAAGGTGAGAACTCACTATTTTTTAATAATAGCTAGGCCCTGTCCGCATCGCTACGCGAAGCGTTGCGGGCGGGCAAAATATCCAAAACGTAGCTTATCAGCAAATGAAAAAATTATCAAGCATTGATTACCCAGACGAGTCCGCCGGCTGGCGGACTCGTCTCTACCATTTTTACCACGTTACCGCACCGACATCACATAAAAAACATATTTACTATCATTAAATGTGTATTTGTCTGTGATGAGATTGGGACATTTTCCGCGATATTGATCTCTGAGCCACTGATCGGATTCCTGAAAAACAATTTGCACGTCGTCGCAATTGATATTGTTCAGTCCATCCAGCGGACGAGAAAAAAGATAGTTTTTTATTTTTGGGTAAGCAATATATTCTGTTGTTTTCAAACTGGAAGTTTTGCTATTCTGATAGATGGCTGTGTTGTAGGCGGTAATCACATAATTATTCCGATGCACATCCAAATCTTTGATGAGCATCCCCATCAGATAGATTTTTCTTTCAAATCCTCCGGCCGTGCGCAAATCGCTTGCCCAAAGTCCGAAATAGACATACATCTGCAAAAAACCACTGACCACGATAACCGCCACCAGTCCCAACATAAAAGTCAAGGTCAAGTTTGTGCCTCTCGTGCGCAGAGCGATGTCAGTCGAATCACGCATCTTGCGATAAATCTTCAAGATATATTCCAGCGGAAAAACACAAAAAAGGAAGACGCCGGGAATCGTCCCGATGATACGCAAAGAATGCGGAATGCCTTCGATGCTCAAAATTCCAGGCACAAGCATTACCCAAAAAATACTTTGCGCGAGAATTGAAGGATAAAATAGCCCGGAAAATTTAAAACTTTTTTCCACTTCGGCAATTTTTCTGAATTTTATCTTGCCCCAAATATTTTCCCCTATTTCTTTCAGACTGATGATAAAACCAATCACGAAAAAGGCCACCCAACCGGCCGGAATTAGTGGTTGATTGTTATAGTTATGCCGCGGATTGTTGTCTCCATGCACAAAAAAAGCTTGCAAATGGACGCCTAAACTGGTGAAGAGTGCTTGACCGGTCGTCAATTTGGCAGAATTAAACACCGAAACGGCTTGGCTTCGCGCCCAAAAATCACCAAAATGCGTCGAAAAATAAATCAAAATCGGCAAGGCACAAATAATGGAAGCAGTCATAAAAATAGTGATGATTTTCCAATTTTTCAAGAAACCTTTTTTTTCAAAAAACAAATAGGCACAGCCGAAAATGATAAAAATGAGAGGCGCAATGCGAAAAGCGATATAGGAATAAAAACCTAAGCCCAAAAATAACCCAGCCAGAAGGAAAGACCAAAAAACTTTTTTGCTGTTTAAGCCCCGCAAGAAAAAATAAAGCGCCCAAATAAGACAAAGTGGAACCATAATTGCCCGAAAGGCCGTGCGGGAAAAATCCAAATGCCAAAAGGAAAAGGCCAGCATAAATACGCCCAAAAGCACCGACAGACGCGAAAGTTTCAGCTCGCGAAGCAAAAAATAGAAACCGATAAGAGTGAGCGAACCCCACATCGCATTCGCCAGGCGAAGCGATAGACTACTTACACCGAAAAGTTTAATAAAAATAGCGATAACATTAATATGCAAACCTTCCCGACCGGTGTTTTCCGGATAAAATAATCTATAATCCCCCGTCTCATTGGCGTGAATCGCATCAAGTCCGTTATAAGCTTCGTCGTATTGAATGCCCGGTGGAATTGAATCCAATTTCCAAAAACGCAAAAAAATTCCCGCAGCGAGAACTAAGATGACGAGAAAGTAAAAAATTTTTGAATCTTTTTTTAGCATAAGATCATTACTGAACCCAACAAAGAATTACCGCGGACTTTGCTCAAGACGTTTATATGTTTCGTAGGGATTTAAACCAAGTTTTGCGGCATCCATAAAAAGATTATTATAGATACTTTTTGCTTTTTTAACATCTTTTCCAACTGAAATGACTTGATCTGGCACGGCCGGATCTTTTTGCTCGTTGCCGATTTTAATATCAGGAAAATAAATAACGTATTCATTGTGAACAGAATCCCAACTCAAAATCATATCAAATTTCCCTTCGTGCCCGTAAATAGTTTCTCGCTCATGATAGCGAGCCTGTTTTTCTTCTCTCAAAGAATGAGCTTCCTCCAATTGATCATTGGTGATTTCCAATCTTCCATCTGCCAGCTCTACCGCACCACCAGCCTTCAAAATATCATCATTAGCCTCTCGCGTTTTAATTATTTTTTCTTTCCGAGTCCGCTCGGGCATTTCCATGCTCATATTTTTTAATTTTACCGGATTATCTTACCACCCTTTCCAACCTGATCAATTTTCACTGAAAGCAATTTTGACATTCCGTCTTCTCCCATGGTAACGCCATACAGTAGTGAAGCTTGGCGCATTGTTTCGCGATTATGCGTGATGATCACAAATTGCGTTGAATCGGAAAGATCTTGAATAATGCGACCGAAACGCTTCGAATTTGCTTCATCGAGCGCCGCTTCCACTTCATCTAGGATAGAAAATGGTGGCGGATTGTGCGCAATAATGGCGAAAAGTAGCGCAAGGGAAGTGAGTGAGCGTTCTCCACCAGAAAGCATCGCGAGACTGGCAATTTTTTTGCCGGCCGGACAGGCAGAAATGTCTATCCCGATTTCGTCCTTATCATCTTCTCCATCAGCTGGCGGATTCAACTCGCCTTCTTCCGTTTCATTCCCTTGCTCAGTTGCCTCACTTTCCAAAATTTCGTCTTTCGTCCGGCGCGTTTTTATTTTCACCTTAGTCAAATGCGCGTCCCCACCGCCAAAAATAATGCGGAAATATTTGGAAAATTCTTTGTTAATCTCATCAAAAGTTTCATGAAATTTTTCATTCACCTTTTTCTCCATTTCTTTGATTACTTCACGAAGTGAAACAAGGGCGTTTTCCAAATCAGCCGATTCTGTCGTTAAAAATTGAAAACGTTTTTCCGTCTCATTATATTCCGTCAGAACCAGTGGATCGATGCCACCAATTTGCTCCATCTGGAATTTCAATTTGGCAATTTCTCGTTCCAAGGAAAATTGATCAACTGTTTCTAATTTTTTGTCCAGAAGCTCCGCTTCCATCTTCAGCTCTTCCAAAATCCGCGCCCGCAAATCTTCTTCACGCACCTCGATTTTTGCCAAAGAAATTTTAAAATCGTTATATTTATCCTTGAAAGAATTCGTCTCGTCCTGCTTCAAGCGTAATTCGCGCTCAACTTGAAAAAATTGCTGACGCTTTTCGCGATCCAAGGCAATTTCCGCTTGAATCTCTTTGGCAATTTTTTGTAAATCTTCTTCCAGTGTCCTTATCTCCGCGCGAACTTGGAAAGATTTAGCTCTCAAATCAATAATCGCTTGAGAATCTGCTTGAACAACAACTTCAATCGGCTTCGCCTCAACTTTTTTCGCCGGCATAGAAGTTTCCTTTTTGCCTGCCTGCCGGTAGGCATGGCCATTTTCAATATCCCCTCGCAATTCCGTCAATTTTTGCTGAATCCTGCGCGCCAATTCTCGCACCGCTTCAATATCTTTCAAATCTTTGGCAACGTTCAGTTTTTGCACTAAAATTTCCTGGTCGCGCCGAATCTCTTCCAGATTACCTTTGACGTAACTCAAATCTACCGGCTGGCTTTGAATTTTTATCTCTTCGATGATTTGGATGCTTTTTTGTTTTTCTTTTTCCAGCTCGATCCGTCCTTCGGAAATGATCAGCTCCCGCTCCAAATCATTGAGGCGGGTGCGTTTTTCTCTTTGGCTTTTTTCCAACTCCTGCAAAGTCTCATTGGTTTTTTCTTCCTTGGAACGTCGATTGACTTCGTCCATCAATTTGTCCGCTTCCCGCTGAATATTATTCATCTTTGCGCCTAACGTATCTTTTTCTTCGTTTAATTTCAGCTTGTCCTCATTGAACTTATTCCACAGATAGGTATAGAGCTTAGTTTGTTTTTCTTTCAAGTCCTTCGCCACAATTTCACTCTGCGCCGCTTTTTCCGCTTGACGCTTGAGCACCCGAAGATGCGGCCTAATTTCTTCGATTAGCTCGGAAGCGCGCACTAAATTCGCTTTAGTCGTTTCCAGTTTGCGCAGTGATCGTTCTTTTTTGATCTGATATTGCTTCACTCCCGCCGCTTCCTCAATCACAAACCGCCGTTCCAGTGGCGTGGCGCTAAGAATCGAATCAGCCATTCCCTGATTGATGATCGCATAGCTTTCTTTGCCCACTCCCGCTTTCGCTAGGATGTCCACAATATCTTGCAGTCTCACTCGCGAACCATTGACCAAATATTCACTTTCCCCACTGCGAAAAATTTTGCGACAAATTGCCACTTCAGAAAAATCCAGGGGCAATCGTTTTTCACTATTATCAAAATAGAGCGTCACTTGCGCGCTACCCAATTTGGCTTTTTTTCCTGATCCGGCAAAAATAATATCCTCCGATTTTTTGCTACGCAAATTTTTCATCGACTGTTCTCCGATCACCCAACGCATCGCATCGGCAATATTGGATTTTCCCGAACCATTCGGTCCAACAATTGCCGTTATTCCCTGAGCTCCGCCATCTTTCGGTGACGTCGAAAAATCCAACACCGTTTTCGCTGCGAAAGATTTAAACCCATTGATTTCCAGTTTTTTCAAAAACATAACATCATGAAACATGAAGCATGAAACATGAAACAAAAAAGCTTACGCCTAATTTGTCTTATGCTTCATGCCTGCCTGCCAGTAGGCAGGTTATATGCTATATGTTATATGTGTTTTTATTCTACTACACTTTAAAAAATTGGACAACGCCGTTTTTGCTGATATAATTAAAATACGCTTACGCGCAATGAATTTTCTCCGCCAGCTGGCGGATTAAATTTGAAATCAAGATCAAGTGACTAAATGCTTAAATGATAATTTAAAAATAAACTTCCTCACAGCAAACTAATAAGGCATTAGGGAATCTACTTTACCCATTATGTAGCAACCTGCTGGGAATCAAACCCCTGAGTAATTAAAAATTTAATAATTTAGATTTGATTTTAAATTTATAATTTTAAATTTCAAATTTTTATTGCACTCCTATGCAAGAAATAAAAACCGAAAAATTTAGTTGGATCGATTTCGCGGAACCGAATGCCGATGACATCTTGAAAATCCAAAAAAGATTCAACCTCCATCCGCTCGTTGTGGAAGAATTTTCCACCCCGACGCTCCGGCCGAAAGCGGCAGAGTATGACAATTGCGTCTATCTGGCAATTCATATTCCACTCTATGATAGCGAGAATAAAACCACCTACCCGGGAGAATTAGATATCGTGATTTGTGAAAACACACTAATTACCTCACACGATGTGGAAATTTATCAGTTGACTGAATTTTTTAATGAACTCAAGAAAAACAAACAGAAGCGTGAACTCTATATGAACCAAAGCCCGGGAGCGCTCCTGCGCTATCTCTTGGAAATGCTTTTAGAATCTTGTTTTCCCCGCTTGGATCATATTTCCAAAAAATTAGACAATATTGAAAAAGAAATTTTTGCCCAACACGAAAAAGAAATGGTCTTTGAAATTTCCCTCGTCAAAAGAGATATTCTCAATTTCCGTCGCACAATGAAACCGCAACGCACCGTCTTTGAATCACTGACGCAAGAGCACAAGTTTATTGAAAAAGAATTGCGCCCCTACTTTCAAGATCTGATCGGAACAAACATCCGCATCTGGAATATGCTCGAGAGCGCCAAAGAAACCATCGAGTCGCTGGAAGCCACCAATAATTCCCTGCTCTCCAACCAACTCGATATGACCATGAAGGTGCTCACGATTTTTTCCGCCATCCTCTTGCCTCTCACGGTTTATTCCAATATTATGTCGATGAGCACCAACATCCCCTTCCACACCAGCCCCCTGGCTTTTTGGTTCCACGTTTCAATTATGCTCGCGCTGGCTGTTTTCACATTTATTATTTTTAAGTTGAAGAAATGGCTGTAATACTACGAATTACGAACAAATACGAATGTACGAATAAATGCGAAATACTTTAAGAAAAATTAGGCTCAGTTTAAATTATATTCGTACATTCGTACAAATTCGTAATTCGTAGAGAAAACCGTAATTCGTAGAGAAAATCATATGCTGAAACTATACAACACCCTCACCCGCACAAAAGAAGAATTTAAACCAATAAACCCCGGAAAGGTTGGTTTTTATACTTGCGGGCCAACCGTCTATGATCATTGCCATATCGGACATGCTCGCGGGTATGTTTCGATGGATGTGATTAGGAAGTACTTGGAATATTCCGGCTACGAGGTGAGATTTATTATGAACTACACTGACGTCGGCCATATGGTTGATGACGCCGAAGTTGGCGAGGATAAGATTCAAAAAAAGGCCAAGTTAGAAAAAATTGATCCACTAGAAGTGGTGGAAAAATATATTGAATCGGCCAAAGAAGATTTTGAGGCTTTGAATATCAAACCGGCTAATTTCAATCCCCGACCAACCCAATACATTGCTCAAATAATTAAATTTATCGAAGATCTGATTCAAAAAGGCTACGCATATGAAGTTAACGGCTCAGTTTATTTTTCCGTGGAAAAATTTCCCGAATATGGAAAACTTTCCGGCCGAAAAATAGATGAGCTGATCGAGGGAGCGCGCGTGGAGATTAATCCGGAGAAAAAAAATCCGATGGACTTTGCGCTTTGGATCAAGGCAGAAGATATTCATATCTTGAAATGGAAAAGCCCCTGGAGTTTGGGTTACCCCGGCTGGCATATTGAATGTTCCGTGATGTCGTCTGACCTCCTTGGTCAAGACACTTTTGACATTCATGGCGGAGGCAATGAAAATATTTTTCCCCACAATGAAAATGAAATTGCTCAAAGCGAAGCCAGTCTTGGCAAAAAAATGGCCAACTATTGGACGCTCTGGAGTATGGTCAACATCAACGGCGAGAAAATGTCCAAATCCAAAAACAACCATACAACAGTCAAAACAATCCTGGCCAATTATGACCCGATGGTCGCACGGCTTTGGATTATCAGCTCTCACTATCGCAGCATCATTGACTATACTGAAAGTTCTCTCTCTCAAGCCAAAACTAATCTGAAAAAAATCACCGACTGGGTCAATAATTTACAAAGTATCGCCACAGACGCTTCTGATGAAAAGTCTGAGATTAGTTTTACCCATATCTACCAAAAACGTTTCGAAGAAGCGATGGACGACGACCTCAATACTCCGCTGGCGCTGAGTGTGATTTATGAATTGATTACAGAAACCAATAAGCTCCTTTCGGAAAATAAATTATCCCCCGCCACCGCCAAAGAAATTCTTTCTTTTTGGAATCGGATCAATAAAGTATTAGGATTGAAATTAAAAATGACTCAATACGTGTATTCCAGCCTCACCTTAAACCGTACTATTGAAAACAATATCCCGGAAGAAATAATTTCTCTCGCTGAAAAAAGAAAAAATGCCAAATTAGATAAAGATTTTAAAAAATCAGATGAATTAAGAAAAGAAATAGAAAAATTAGGCTATGTGATAGAAGACTTAAAGGAAAATAATTATTCAATTAAAAAATTATAAATACAGGACTTGCGCGTTTAAATTAAATTTGTCATCCTGAGCGGAGTCCTGTAATCAGGACGCAGTCGAAGGATCTGCTAACCGTAACCCATAGCTTTCTATTCGATATTAGGGCTTACGATAATGGAAAGTAGATCCCTGCCTACCGGCAGGCAGGCTTCGGCTTCGCTCAGGATGACATGGTTTAGTTGTTTTTAAACAAACGCGTAAATCCTAAAAACACTATGGATGATTTTTGCGATTGCTCAAGTTGCCCGCACCATTGCGGTGGAGATGATGAAATAGATACTCCGGCCGATGATAAGCTGGGAACAACAACTCCAAACTCAGACGAATCCGGCGAAGCTTCTGATGACGAAGACGCCGCCAAGGTTTCGGCTGTCGAATCCGCCGACGCTAAAGCTATGGCGGACAAGAAAGTAGATCATCTCAAAAAAGACATCATTGAGCTTGGTTTTAAGTTGGAAGATACTGAGGATGGGATTAGAGTGATGATGTAATAAATATTTTATCCCACAATCATTCTCTGTAAAATGAGAATTGAGCAGCAAAAGCATGGCTCATTAACCATGAGTTTAGTTGTTGGCAACATAGGTCATTGGCAGTAAGACTAGTTATAAGTTTTTGGTCTTAAGATTTTTCTAAAGACTTATAGCTGAAGACCTATCTTATTGCCAACGACCATTGTTACTTACGACCATTATCTTTATATGAATAATTTTTGGTCAAAAATACCACGCCCAATCCTCGCCCTCGCTCCAATGGCCGGAATTACCGACAGTGCTTTTCGGCAGATTTGCCGCAAGCACGGCGCTGATGTGACCTATTCCGAAATGGCGAGCGTGAGCGCGCTGTTTTATAAACCCGCCAAAACTCTGGAATTAGTGCGATTTAATAAAAAAGAACGACCCTATGTCGTGCAATTGTTTGGCAATAAGCCGGAGCATTTTGCTGTGGCCACGAAGATTATTACAGAAAAAGTAAAGCCTGACGGGATTGATATTAACTTCGGCTGTCCGGCCAAGAAAGTTTTCAAACACGGCTCTGGTTGCGCGCTCATGCCGCAAATCGAACTGGCGCGTGAAATTATTTCGGCCGTTTGTGATAATACCAAACTTCCTGTGTCTATAAAAATTCGAGCAGGCGTTTCCGAGAGCTCAGCTCTCGGTTCTCCGAGAGCTGAGCTCTCGGATGCTAGAAATATATCCGCCCTAGAATTCATCGAAAAAACCAAAGACCTTCCCTACTCGGCTGTGATGGTGCACGGCCGCACCTACGAAGGCGGATTTTCCGGCAATGTCGACTGGGAAATAATTTCGCAGATCAAGAAAATTATTCCCGAAAAAATCGTCCTGGGCAACGGCGGAATCACCACGCCTGAAGGCGCTTTGGAAATTTTGCAAAAATACCCCAACATCGACGGCCTCGGCATCGCCCGCGGCGCGTGGGGTAAGCCCTATCTTTTTGAACAAATTAAAAAATACGCCCATACCGTAGGGGCGGTTCATGAACCGCCCCTACAAAAACAACCACCCCTACCGCCGGATTTTTCCAAAATAAAAAAAATAATGATCGACCACGCCGAACTGATTTTCAAAGATAAAAAATCTTTCGGTCTTTTTGAAATCAGAAAACACCTCGTCTGGTACATTAAAGGTTTTCCCGGCGCCGCGGAACTGCGCCAAAAATTAGTGAGAGCTGAAAGTGTCGAAGAAATCAAGGAAATATTGAAATAAAAAACAGGAGCAACAATCATTTTCGGTTTTTACCAAAAACAAACATCGCTCCCTTGTTTTGCCCCGCACCCAAGCTTAGACGAAATCCTCCCAATAACTTCCCTGTCTCCGAATATAATCAATCACAACCTGGGGAGGTTGCGGGCAATCCAATCCACGCCCCTCTCGATACATTACTTCGTCAGCAATTGCAATGAGTTGTTCTTTGGGCTCCAGTTTTTTAATCCTCTCGAGCACTGGCGCGCCAAAAAAATCAATTTTTTTAGCATAATCCATCAATTCATCCGAAAGATTTCTAATCGGTTGATTGATTGCCGGCGGAGTTTGAATACCATCGACTTCCCCGCAATATTTATTGTATTCCTCCGGAGAAAATCTTTCGCCCGTAAAAACGACCGAATCCCCATTCATAAACCGAAGAATGATTTGCTGATGAGGTCCGCAAGGTATGGAACGACAACTAGCAAGCATTCCGTCACCTGCAGTTTTGATTATTAACTCCACTTTTTCTGCCATAAACTTTTCCTCCTTTTCGCTTGTCATTTGTCCAATAGTAGCGACTAGATAGATCTTTATCACGGAAGCCGTATCCCCAGATGTCGATACTCTCGATAGACAAGCTCAACAACTTGCTTGCACTCTTCAATATTAGTGGAACAAAGATGTTTCATCTTATCTCTCCGCGCACAATGAAGTTCCCTCCATTTTTCCAAAAAAACTTCAGCTTCCTTGGTTTTGAGCTTTTTTATTTTTTTTACAATTCTCCCGGTAGCTTTTTTATTTAGAACTTCTATAAGCGCAATCATATATCTAAACACTGCGCGATCGGGCAATGGCCACTCTCTTGATTTTGCCATAAAAATACTCCTTTCAGCCCAGATTTGGACTTATTCCTCTATTGTTAAAGAAAAGTTCATTGTTTCTCCTTGTGCACAATCATTGCATAAACTGGGCAAAAGTGCAAGTTGCCGACTTTCTTTCCTCCTGCTAGAATAGATTAGCTATGGCTACGACTGAAACTAAAGACCTCAAATTACCACCCCAAAACATCGACGCGGAAAAATCCGTGCTCGGTGCTTTAATGTTGGATAAAGATGCCATTATCCGTGTGGCCAATCTCATCCGCCAGGGTGATTTCTATAAAGACATCCACAACCTCATTTATGAAACGATGCTTGACCTCTATGAAAAACGTGAGCCAATTGATGTACTCAGTCTTTCCAATCGCTTGGAAGAAAAAGGCCAGCTTGATGCGATTGGCGGATCAAGTTATCTCGCGACACTCGTCAACACTGTTCCATCCAGTTCCAATGTTTCGCATTATGCGAAAGTCGTTCAGAAAAAATCCACCTTGCGAAAATTAATCGAAACGGCCAGTGAAATTGTCGAACTCGGTTATCACGAAGAAGAAGACGTGGACAAACTGCTTGATGAAGCGGAGCAAAAATTATTCGCTGTTTCGCAAAAATATATCAAACAAGATTTCGTGCCAATCCGCTCGATTTTGGAAGCGGCTTTCAATCGCATCGATGAACTGCACAAGGGCGATCATCAATTGCGCGGAATCCCCACTGGCTACACTGATCTCAATAACATCCTCGCCGGTTTCCAAAAATCCGACCTCATTATTCTCGCCGCCAGGCCAAGTATCGGAAAAACAACACTAGCCTTGGATTTTGCCCGCAAGATTGCCATCAAAGAAAAAATTCCGGTGGGAATCTTTTCTTTGGAAATGGGCTCTGATCAGTTGATCGATAGGATGCTCGCCGCCGAGTCTGGCGTTGATTTGTGGCGTTTGCGCACCGGCCGACTAAAAACAGAAGAGGGCGATAATGACTTTCAAAAAATCGGCGAAGCAATGGGAGTCCTTTCCGAAGCCCCAATTTTCATTGATGACGCCGGCTCGGCTAATATTATGGAGATTCGCACGATGGCACGACGGCTGCAAATGGAACATAATGTCGGCCTCATCATTATCGACTATTTGCAACTAATGGAAGGCCGCTCAACCGGCGGTGATAACCGCGTCAATGAAATTTCCGAAATTTCAAGATCCCTAAAACAACTGGCTCGTGAACTAAATATTCCTGTCATTGCCCTTTCCCAGCTTTCGCGTAACGTGGAATCCCGCAGCCCACAAATCCCAAAACTCTCCGACCTGCGTGAATCCGGTTCGATCGAGCAAGACGCTGACATCGTGATGTTCCTCTATCGTGAAGACCGCGAAAAACCGGACACGCCAAACAAAAATATCGTCGAAGTCCACATCGCCAAACATAGAAACGGCCCAGTCGGAAAAATGTCCCTCTACTTCGACGAAGCCTCGACAACGTTTAAGTCACTAGAGAGAGTGCACACGGAATGAAATTTCTAATTTTAAATTTCTAATTTCTAAACAATTCTCAATTTTTTAATGATATAATTTTCTAAACTAATTTAAAATTTAGTAATTGGAAATTGTTTGAAAATTGAAAATTAGAAATTGAAAATTTACCCAAAATGTATCCCAAAAGCTTCAAAAAACTCATCGATAACTTCGCCGCTCTGCCTTCTGTCGGTCCCAAAATGGCCGAGCGTTTGGTGTTATTTTTATTCAAGGCCGACAATGAAAAATTGTCTGATTTTGCGAGAAGTCTCGAAGATTTCAAAAAAAATCTCAGGCATTGTAAAAAATGTTGGAACATCAGCGAAGAAGAATTTTGCCAAATTTGCAAAGATAGCTCGCGCGACCAAAAAACTATCTGCGTCGTGGAAGATACGCTCGATGTTTTTGCGATTGAAAAAACCAAAAAATATACCGGACTCTACCACGTTCTCGGCGGAGTCTTGAGTCCACAAAAAACCGTCGGCTCGGAAAATTTGCATTTTAAGGATTTAGATAATAGGATAGAAAAAGAAGGCATTTTGGAAGTTATATTGGCAATGAACCCCACCACCGAGGGAGACGCCACAGCTCTTTATATTAATAGAACACTCAAAGACAAGGGTGTAAAAATCACCCGCCTCGCCCGTGGCCTCGCCACTGGCGCCGATATTGAACACGCAGACGAGCTGACACTTAGCTCATCGCTTGCCAATAGGAGAGAAGTTTAAAACTCAAACACACAGGAAAGGAGGCCGTTATGTCAAAAGGAGGAATTGAAAACAGAAGAACAGGTCCAGACGAAATTGCTTTTGAAGCTTGGCAAAGATGGGCCGAAAATGATCCTCAGTGTGAGCTTCTCAGGAGAAAACATGCGGAAGAAGAAGCTCGGAAAAATCCAGACCAGACTGATTGGATTAGAAACCAATCCCAATAACGGCCAACGAGCCACAAAAAAGCCCGACAGGAAATATCCTGCCGGGCTCGAATTTTTTTTAAGAACATTTTTGTCATTCCAGTAAAATCTATATCCCCTTCTCCATTAGGGAGAAGCCTGCCTGCCGGTAGGCAGGGTGGCCCCGCCGTGGCGGGGATGAGGGAGAAGAGGTATTGAAAGACTATTCCGTAGCCTCACCTGTCACGACGTAACGTCGGGACATCCTCTCCCTAAGTACGAGAAGAATATTAAGCCACAAAAAACCCGAACCATTCCAGTCCGGGATTTTTTTATTCAAACAATACCAGATACTTTATACTAAATACCTTATACTATCTTGCTGATTTCCACTTCCGTAAAAATTTGGCGATGTCCGAATTTCACCTTATATCTTTTCTTGGCTTTGAATTTGATACCAGTCACTTTGTCGCCTTGCTCGGTGCGAAGAATTTTGCCTTCCACTTTCGCTTCAGTGAGAAACGGCGTGCCGACTTTGATGGCTTTTTCATCGCCCACAAAAAGCACTTCCGGAAAGACGATTGTGCTTCCAACCGCGTCTTCCAGTTTTTCAACCTTGATTTTGTCCCCGACTTTGACCTTGTATTGCTTGCCGCCGGTTTTGATAATTGCCAACATAATAGTAAATTCGCTATCTAATTAAAAAGCTTTAACTTAGCCATTGTACCGTACTTTTTAGCTCCTGTCAACCCCGTAAAATCGCTACGCTCACACGGGGCAGGCCCCAGTCCAAAAGCTAGTTCGCCTTGGACAAAAAACATACTGAAATCCCTAAATTTCTGGCCTGTCGATGCCGATGCTTACAAGGAGCTCCAGCTGCTCCGGGCCTTCAATTTCGCGGTATTCCCGCGTTTTCAGGCCGCCAAGGTGTATATTCATGATCCGCACACGCTTGAGCTCAGTGACGTGTCTTTCTAATTTTTCACACATCCTTCGGATTTGTCTTTTCTTGCCTTCCGTGAGCACAATGGAAAAAGCTAACTCATTGATTTTTTTCACTTCGCAGTTTCTAGTCCGATATCCATCATCCAAGACGACTCCCTCAGTCATATTTTTCAAAAACCCCGGACTAATCGTACGATCAACTTTAACTACATATTCTTTTTCGTGATAGTGATCGGGATTAAGCAGGCGATCCGTCACCCGACCATCATTAGTAAGCAGAATTAGTCCGTGCGAATCTTTGTCGAGCCTTCCTACCGGAAAAACTTTTTGCGAATAGTTGAAAATATCCTCAATGCTTCTCTCGCCTTTTTGCGGACTGTGCGTTACAATGCCTGCCGGTTTATTGTAGGCTAAATAGACCAACTTTTTGTTGCGCCGAATATCTTTGTCAATCGTCACCTCATCAGTTTCATTAACTTTAGCACCAAGCACGGCCACATTGCCATTGATTTTTACCCGACCGGATTTGATGATTTCATCCGCCGCTCGGCGCGTGCAAAAATTATTGTAAGCCAGATACTTATTGATCCTGATGGGAAAAATTATTTCTTTTTTCATTTAATTTGAAGTTACCAGACTTTTAAATTTAAAATGTCATCCTGAGCAAAGTCCGTACTCGGACGAAGCCGACCGCGTGCCGCCTTAGCTTTAGCGGTGGAGCAAGGATCTGCCATCCACTACCGCAAGTTTTCTGTAATATAGTAAAACTTACGACAACCTATAGCAGATTCTTCGACTCCGCTGCGCTACGCTCAGAATGACAAGAGTTGTTTATTTTTTCATGCAAATGCGTAAGTTTTATTCTAGCACATTTCTTTTATCTTGTCCACCACTTCATCAATCAAAAACTGCGCGGTGGAGGCACCGGCGGCTACGCCAACTTTTTGAACATTTTCAAACCATTCCGGTTGCAGCTCTCCGGCAGTTTCAATGTGTTTGGTCGGCGTTTTCTGCGCTTCGCTCAGTTGCACCAATTTTCCCGTATTACTAGAATTTTTTCCCCCAATCACAATCATCAAGTCAACCTCTTTTGCTAGAGCAGAAACCTCTGCCTGCTTGGTCGAACTATCAAGACAAATCGTGTTTTCCACGGCTAGCTTTTTTGTTTTCTTTGAAAGTTCCGCCACGACATTATCCAACAACTCTTTTTTTTGGGTCGTCTGGCTCAAAACGCCGACCGTGCCTTTGAAATTCAAGTTTTTGACTTCGTTGGCATTATGGATTATTTTTGCGGAATTTCCAGCCCACGCGTTAATCCCAACCACTTCCGCGTGCGCAGGATCTCCGCAAATAACAACGTCACATCCATCATCATAAAATTTTTTCGCGACAAGTTGCGCGCGTCGCACAAACGGACAAGTGGCGTCCAAAATTTCCCCGCCTCGCGCGACAATCTCTTCCACAATGCCCGGATCAATCCCATGACTACGCACAAGAAAAACACTTCCCGCCGGAATTTCCGCCGAATCCCTGACTGTCACAAGACCTTTTTGCTCCAGTTTTTCAATCACCTGCTGATTGTGAATGAGGGAACCCAGACAATAGACCCTGTGTCCACCCTCCAGCGCTTTTTCCGCCATATCCACGGCTCGCCTGACTCCGAAGCAAAATCCAGCGTGTCGTGCAATTTTTATTTCCATAGTTATTCGCTTCGCGAACCGGCATTACGAATGCCGGACATGCGAATTATTAGCATGCTGGTATTCCCGCGCAAAGTTCCGAGGCTAGGACTCGAACCTAGATTAACAGAGTCAGAGTCTGTTGTCCTATTCATCCCGCACCATTTTTTAATCTGTTGGGTCGGTAGGATTCGAACCTACGCATGATGGGATCAGAACCCATTGCCTTACCGCTTGGCTACGACCCAGTTTGTTTTTAAAAAATGGTGCGGGACAAATTAGACGATCTCGGAACTTTAAGCGGGATAAACGCCACCCATTGCCCTACCGGCTCCGCCTGCCTACCCTGCCTACCGGCAGGCAGGCGGCAGGCAGAGCTACGACCCAATATGACTTCTAAATCATATTACAAAACACTCGCTTTGGCAAAAAAATTCAGGCCGGAGAGGCCTGAATTCTAAGACTTATCAAAAATTTGCCTATTTACCCATTTTGCGCCGGATGAAGGCTGGGATTTCCAATTCATCGTCGTCATCTTCATCACTCAGCTCTTTATCTTTTTGAATGAAAGCCGAGGTTCTTTGAATTTTTGGTGGAACTTTTTCTTCAATAATCATTTTCGGTTCATCTCTCACTGAAAAAGTATTACTAAAATCTTCTTCCGGTTCATCGACAGAGATTTCCGGTTCTACTAATTTATTTCTCGTCAATCTTTCCATTGGAGACATCCGCGCCTCACTGACTCTTTCTTCATCAAAGCCAGTCGCCACAACCGTAATTTGCACTTCGCCTTTTTTGAGCGTCTCATCCACAACAGCTCCAAAAATCACTTTCGCATTCGGATCAATCGCTTCCGTGATGATGTTGGCTGCTTCATTGATTTCAAGCATTGTGAGATCAGACGATCCGGAAACATTAAATAGCACGCCCTTCGCTCCATCGATGGAAAGTTCCAAAAGCGGACTGTTGATAGCGGCCTTGGCGGCTTCGGCGGCGCGATTTTCTCCCGTGCCGATTCCAATTCCCATCAGAGCTGAACCACTATTACTCATAATCGCTCGCACATCAGCAAAGTCAACATTAACAATACCCGGCTTCGTGATTAAATCAGAAATTCCTTGCACGCCTTGCCTAAGCACGTCATCCACAATTTTGAAAGAATTTATGAGCGTCGTTTTTTTATCAATAATTTGCAAAAGTTTATCATTAGGAATCGTGATCAAAGTATCCACGCGTTCGCGCAAATTCGCCAAACCTTCTTCGGCAATCGCGCGTCTTTGGGCGCCTTCAAAACTGAAAGGTTTTGTGACCACCGCCACAGTCAAAGCTCCCAGTTCTTTGGCCGCTTCTGCCACAATCGGAGCAGCGCCTGTTCCGGTTCCACCACCCAACCCGCAAGTTACAAAAACCATATCAGCCCCTTTCAATACCTCTTGAATTTCGTCCCGATTTTCTTCCGCTGCTTGACGTCCGATATCCGGATTCATTCCCGCACCAAGACCTTTGGTTAAGTTTTTTCCGATGTGCACTTTTTCCGCTGCTTTATTGTGATGCAAATCTTGCGCGTCTGTGTTAACTGCCACAAATTCCACGCCTTTAATTTTCGTTTCGATCATGCGACTGATTCCATGTCCTCCTGATCCGCCGACACCAACAACGATGATGCGCGCAAAAGTTTCTACTGGTGGTTTTATTTCTGCCATATATTTTTTAGGGATTAATAGAAAAATTTAAATAAACAAAAACAGAGATTTATGAAAATCTATTCTTAAGGTTTTGTTTTTTATTTTGGTTTTACTGGCTACCAATCGGCATCGGCATTCAGCCTCTTTTTCATTAGTTAAATCTAGCATAATAGGACAATGAATGTCAAACAGAGAATTAAAAACTCCTGAAAGTAGCTTTTATGGCTATTTTAAGGCAAAAATTTCCCGAACCACTTCTTCATTCCATCCATCTTTCCGCCCATTTCTGAAATTACGCCACCAACCATCTTATTCCCAAAACCGCTTCCGCCTCTTTTCTGGCCCTGATTCTCCTCCTGTCCCCATAGAACTAAACCAATCACTGTGGCAAAAGCTGGATCATCAATTTTGTCGACGAGTCCCCCTAGCGGAACAGGAAAACCGGTTTGCGAGGGAAGCGCTAAAATATTTTTTGCCAAATCCACGCAACCCGGTAGTTTTGCTGTGCCACCGGTAATCACTGCTCCGGCCGGAAGCAAACGTTCTTTCCCAATCAGTTTCAATTCCTTGTTTACCATCGTAAAAATTTCTTCCAAACGCGCCTCAATTATTTCCGCCACGTGATGGCGAGAAACAATCCCTTCTTCGCTCGAATCTAACTGAGACAGATCAATATTTTCTTTTTTATTAATTTCTTTCGGACTGGCATTGCCAAATTCCAACTTAACTTTTTCCGCCACATCAATCGAAGTGCGTAGCCCGATGGCGATATCGTTCGTTATATGGTTCCCCCCGATCGGAATCACCGAGACGCGCAACAAATCATTTTCTTCAAATACTGCCACTGAGGTTGAACCGCCACCAATGTCGACAAGCACGACGCCGAGTTCTTTTTGCCGCTTGGAAAGCACTGCTTTGGCCGCCGCGAGAGGTGAAAGCACAAAACTTTCCGCCGCAACGCCAGATTCTTCAATGCATTTATTCAGATTTTTGATGTGTGGAGTTGAGCCTTCGATAATCATCGCATCGACTTCCAGACGCACGCCGCTCATCCCTAATGGATCGCGGATGCTTTTTTGATCGTCCAGGGAATAGCTTTTAGGAATAATATGGATGATCTCCTTGTTGGCGGGAATGGAAATGGCTTGAGCGGCGTTAATCACGCGAGAAATGTCATCTAGCACAACCTCACCATCCGCCCGACCGACCGCGATCACGCCCTTGGAATATTGCGAAGAAATGTGATTGCCGCCGATGCCAGAAATCACATATTTGACTTCCACGCCAGCAGTTCTTTCGGCTAGAGCAATGGACTCATTGATTGATTTGATAATTTCCTCCAAATCAACAATAATTCCGCGTCTCACGCCAAAAGATGGAGCCATTCCCACGCCAATCACTCGCAAATTTTCATCAGAGGGAATAATCTGCGCAATCACCGTTCGAACATATGAGGAGCCAATATCTAAGCCCACGATAATCTCTTTTTTAGCCATGCTTTCTTTTTATTTTTTAACTCGTATTTTAGATTATATTACATTTTAAGCCAACCGACAACTTCCTCGTCACACCGTAGCTTTTTTAGACTAAGCTCGCCTTCGCGTATCCACGGCAGACTGCGTCACGCCGTAGCTACGCTTTGGGCGTAGCGCAGGCGGATCAAAATTTTATCAGCGCAAAAATATAGGGCAGGAAAATAATCAATCCGATAATCACCGCAAAAATGGCCGAGATCAGCACAATCGCCGCCATCAAGTCTTTGATGAGGCGCGCATAGGGATGAATCCGAGGTTTCAAAATGTCCACCACTCTTTCCACGACCGTATTCAGAAGCTCCATAATCAAAACTCCAGCAATCACGAGAACCAGGGCGACTGTTTCTGTCCGGGTGACATCAAAATAGACCATCGCAATAATCACTATAAAAGCTATAGCTAACTCATTTTGGAAATTTTTTTCGTTCTTGAGCACATGCACAAGTCCGCGCATCGCGCAAGTTAGGCTTTTAGCAAATTGATTAATTCGGTTCATTTTTTTGTTTTATAGAAAAAATTAAAATTCTTCTTCGTCATGCCGTAGTCCCGCCGAGGCGGGACGAAGGCGGATGCCACCTCATCCTGAATGGCAAACATTTTTTTGCCATGAGAAAAGCCGAGCAAATGCAAAACGCCGTGGGCAATAATTTTTGCCAGTTCTTTTTGCAATTCAGTTTCCGAGGTACAGTCTTGCGCAGATTCTTTGATATAATTATAGCACAAAATCAATTCTCCGAGAAATAAATCCGATTCGGATGACTTTTTCAACCGCCCCGCGTCTTCAAATTCACAAAAAGACAAGACATCCGTTGCCTTGTCCTTTTTGCGATACTGCTTATTGATTTTTTTTATCTCAACCTCAGAAACCCAAGCCAGGCTTAAATTAAGCCTTTTTTTAGCTAATTCCAAGTAGCCGCTTTTTTCCAGCGTCCTTGCGACCACTTTTTTGATAAAAGCTTTTTTCACCGGGCTTTTGTCGGTGTTGTTGATTTCGACGGTTAGTTTCATAATTTATAGCAATTTCCTAGGTTTAAATAATATTCCAAAAAAGGAAACCAGGGAAAGTAGCGACATTAAGATAAATAAGGTTTCGAATCCATAATTATTTACTATAATTCCTCCTGCGATTATTCCCGCCGCAGACGTCAAGTTAGCAATCAATAACCACTCGGAATATTCTTTTACGTGTCTATTTTTATCTAAATGATCCGCAAAAAGCACATTGAAAGATGGACTACCAAGCGATTCACCTAGACCTAGGAAAACTTGAACCAATACCAACGCTGCCAAGCTATGAACAAAAATTAACAAGAGCCAGCTTATTATTCTTACCAAATAACCGGCAAGCAAAAGATACTCTCTTTCTTTTACCTGATCGCCCTTCTTGGAAACAACATACGTGAAAAATGACGTGGAAATTAAAAATGCTGCCCATGAAATACTCACAGCGATTACCCCGTCCACAAATCTTACAACATAAATCGCATATAGTGGTCCGAGCATTGCAGCTGCCATCACAAATATTCCATTGTATATAAACAGCGCTTTTAAGGCATTATTTTTAAACTGTGCTTTCATTGTTTATAAAATTAAAACGGCTCGCTATCTATTTTTTTCTTGCGACCAAGACAATATTCTTCCCATTCGCTAAATAGCATTTTTCAATTTCAAATCCGGCTGATTGAAAAACAGCGGAGAGGCTGCTTTTAGTATACACCCGATGATAGCGCTTGAAAACATTTCCTTCGTTATTACGAAATGGGATTAAAACATCGCCAAGACCATACCCATGATATGCTCCAGTTTGAAAAATTTTTCCCAGAATAGCCGAAAAATTGAAAATATTTTTGCGTCTTTTTTTCTGCCAAAGGTTCCAAGCCGTGATAACCACTGTTCCGCCAGGCTTAGTTATGCGACATAGTTCCCGCGCCATCTCCGTAGCATATTTTTCGGGAAAGTGATGAAAAACCGCCACGGAAATAATTCTGTTGAAAAAATCAGCCGGAAATGCTAGACTAGTTTGACCGGTGATCTTTTGAAAAGACTGACTGTACTTGGGATATTTTGCCTTCGCCAGATCGATCAGTTTTTGGGAAATATCCACACCAACATATTCGATTTTTTTATCTTTCAGAATTTCCAAAAGCCGACCGTTGCCACAACCATAATCCAGAATTTTGTCCCCATCAGTTATATAATCAGCGATAAAAGCCAAATCACCCCAGAAATTTTTTCGGGTGTGGGAGAATTTATCGGCCATTTGGTCGTAGCCAGATTCAGTCTCATACAATATTCGGTTAATTATCTCTTTTCGCATAAATCAACTACTTTCTGCTATTGCTCGAAAAATAATTTGAAATTTTCAATTCTAAATTTTAATTCAAAACTAAATTTATAAATTTTAAATAAATCTCTCACTTGCCTCCATTTAATCATTTAGTCATTTAGACTTGATTTTAAATTGAAAATTGAAAATTGAAAATTTAGCCCCATGCTTAAAGCTTACGACAATTTCGTTAAACTGGCAATGAAAGAACCCGTCGCCACTTCCGGCGAATTTTTGCGCGTTAAAAAAAATGTTTCCAAGATTTTGCAACTTCCCGTGCCGACCAACGCTGATTTGCGCGAGGCTTATGAAAAATTAGTTGCGGGGAAAAAGATCAAAAGAAACCCAGCTTTCGAAAAAATTCTCATCAGCAAAAAAATCCGTACCCGCTCCGGCGTGGCCGTCGTCGCCGTTCTCACCAAGCCCTATCCTTGCCCCGGAAAGTGTCTCTATTGTCCGAGCGAAGCCAAGATGCCCAAGAGCTATCTCAAGAATGAGCCGGCAGTTATGCGCGCCATTTCTGTGAAATTTAGCCCTTACAAACAAGTGCAAAAACGTCTCCACGCACTGGAATTGAACGGTCACAAAACCGACAAAATCGAGCTGATTGTGATGGGTGGCACTTTTTCCTATTTTCCCAAAACCTATCAAAATTGGTTTATCACGGAATGTTTTCGGGCGGTGAATGAATATGGCAAAAAAATCAAAAGTCCCTTTCTTTGTCATTCCCGCGAAGGCGGGAATCCAGTGTGTAAACTTAAAGATGCGAGACTAGATTCCCGCCTTCGCGGGAATGACATTAACTGTGCGGTTCCTAAATCGATTATTAAAAATTTAAAAAAGGACCTTTTAACCGAACAGAAAAAAAATGAAACTGCCAAGCGCCGGATTATCGGCTTAACCTTGGAAACCCGCCCGGATTACATTTCCGAAAAAGAAATTTTGAATTTTCGCACGCTTGGATGCACGAGAGTGGAGCTTGGCGTGCAAAGTGTTTTTGATGACGTGCTCAAAAAAAATAATCGCGGGCATAACGTGGCCGAAACAATTCGCGCCACAAAACTCTTGAAAAACGCCGGCTTTAAAATCAACTACCATATTATGCCGGGACTTTATGGCTCAGATGCTTTGAAAGATTACCAGATGTTCAAAACTCTTTTTTCCTCACCAGACTTCCAGCCAGATATGCTCAAAATTTATCCCACAGTCGTTCTTCGCGATAGCGCACTCTACTCGGCGTGGAAAAAGGGAAAGTATCAGGCCTTGGATGATAAGCAATTTGAAAAATTTATTCTGCGCGTGAAAAAAAATCTCATCCCGCCCTATGTCCGCATTGCGCGCCTGGTGCGTGATGTCCCCGCCGAATCAATCATCGCTGGACCACTCGTCTCAAACTTACGTCAAATGATTGCCGAAAAATCCCAGTGCCTGTGCATCCGTTGCCGAGAGGTGGGGGGGGATTTTAGCCCAAATGAAGGCATCGTTCTAAACCGCATAGATT
The DNA here is from genome assembly GCA_026396175.1 of Candidatus Moraniibacteriota bacterium. Lineage (GTDB taxonomy): Bacteria > Patescibacteriota > Minisyncoccia > Moranbacterales > UBA2206 > UBA9630. Next base: position 118,560 of record JAPLXG010000013.1, read on the forward strand.
ATGATGCATCAGATGGAAAAGAGATATTTTTAGAATACGCGACAAAAGACACAAAAAAACTATTTGCTCTTTTGCGCCTACGTATAAATCCGCTTGAATTAGAAAATCGGAAAACCACAGTTCCCGCCCTCAAAAACTCCGCCATCATCCGCGAGGTGCATACTTATGGAACGATGACGCAAATTGATAAGAAAAATAGTAAATCACCGCAACATATCGGCCTCGGAAAAAAACTAATCGCCGAAGCCCAAAAAATCGCCAAGCAGGAATTCGGTCTCCAAAAAATCGCCATCATTTCCGGCGTTGGCGCCCGCGAGTATTACCGAAAACTAGGTTATCGCTTGAAGGATAGTTATATGGTAAAATGTATTTAGTCTAATACGACATTTAACTTTTGCGGAAATCTTTACTAATATCCTCTTCGCCCTCCGGGAGAAGGTGCCCGAAGGGCGGATGAGGGAAAGGGTTCAATATTAGGCAAAAACCAAATTAACTTAGATCATTCCCAACTTATAGCCCTTGCCCTCACCTGTCATGAGTACATGACATCCTCTCCCGAGGGGAGAAGAGGAATTAAAGGGACTATTCCATAGCCTCACCTGTCCTCCGGACATCCCTGCCTACCGGCAGGCAGGCTCTCCCGAGGGGAGAGGAGGATATTCCTAAGCTGAAAAAATAAATTTAATTCTTTTACTAAAAATCATATGCCAAAAATCATCATCGCCTCCGGTCCGGTTATTGTGGAAGATAACAAAGTTCTCCTGAATCAACATGGGGATACTGAATTTTGGAAATTTTGTGGCGGGAAAGTCGAAAATTACGAAACAACTTTAATTGAAAATGCCAAGCGAGAAGTTATGGAAGAAATGGGAATCGAAATCGAAATTCTCGATGAAAAACCATTTCTAATACACACAACAAAAGAAACTGCGGATGGAACGATTGATGTAATTTTAGTTCACTATTTGGCAAAACGAATTGGCGAAATCACACCAGGCGCAGATATCCGCGAGTGGAAATGGATTCCACTTTCCGAGTTGGAAAAAGAAAATTTAGCGCCGAATATTCTTCCGACGCTAAAGCACTTTGGATTTATAACAACAAAAAACTTATGAACGAGTGGCCGAAGCAGAAAAAAAATACGCAAGAAAACAATCAATCTTCGCTAGAATTAGAACAATCAATCATAGCCAGTGGGGAGAAATTACTAAAAGAAGACCCCGCTAAATGGCCCGGTTTTTTGAATAATTTCCATATGTTCGTTCTCCCTGAAGAAAATAAACGATGGCGAACAAAAAGAGAACAGGCAAGAAAGCTTGGCTATTGGGATAAGAAAAATAAAGAAACCACAGATAATCCGGAAAAACACTCTGCCTTATGGCTAGAACAAACATCGGAAGAATTTTTTGAAACTATAGATAGAGTAATTGCCGAATTGGATACGGATGGAGAAATAAAGCAAGCAATAGACAGATTTTGTAATGTTACCAATTATAACGAACGAGTTTTGGCACAAAACAAGCTCGATGAAAAACTTATTCTGATTTTTGCACGACTGGTAGCTATGGGATACACCATGCGAGAATTAAGGGGTTGAAGCGGATTTAACGAGCTTTCTTCCCAGCCCATCCCGCACTAACTTTTGCTTAAAGATTTTTTCATTCTTCTTTTTAGCTGTCCTAACGCTTGCCCATATTGTTTTAGCTGTTTTTCTCTTTCCCAAGCATCCTCCTCTGCAAAATACGCCTCATAATAAACAAGGCGCCATTTATGTCCTTTTGTAAATTTAGAATCATTGTTATTGTGCTGAAAAAATCTTTTTTTCAAATCATCAGTACAGCCATAATACAATTCTTCATCTTCATTTTTTAGAACATACACATATTGCATACTCGTAAAAGCAAAAGTTAGTGCGGGACAAGCTGCCCGCAAGCGCCTTGGACCTCTTGCCCAAGACTTTTCCGAATCGTCACACTCATCCCGCCTTTTTTCAAATAGTTTTTGAATAAATGCGTTTTATTGCCAGAAGACGACTTAAATTCTTTGCCGGTTTCATTGTAGGCGATTAAGTTAATATGCAAAAGTTGGCGATTGCCGATGGATTTTAGATAGGTCGAAAGCGCATAGGCGTCTTCTTCGCTATCGTTTATGCCTGCGAGCATCACGTATTCCACGAAAACTTGCCGATTGGTTTTGGAAAAATAATCCTTGAGCGCTTTTTTTAATTCTTCTAGATTATATTTTTTGTTGATCGGCATATATTCATTTCTTTTGACGTCACTCGCGAAATGCAGAGAAATAGCCAAGTTGATTTGCGGAAATTCCTGGGCGAGAGACTTTATCCCTTCGGGAATTCCAGCGGTCGAAACAGAAATTGAGCGCGAACCAAAAGCAAATAAATTCTTGTCGGTCAAATCTTTGAGACTTTTTTTCACTTCCTCCCAATTCAAAAACGGCTCCCCCATACCCATATAGACAATGTTATTCACATTGTAATTTTTAATTTTTAATTTTTCCGCCCAAGGCGGACCAGCCTGGGGCTGGTAATTTTTAAACAAATTAGAATTTTTTTGCAGGTGCTGTTTCCAAAATAAAACCTGATCGCTGATTTCTTCAGCCGTTAAATTCCGTTGAAATCCGTTTTTTCCCGTTGCGCAAAAAGCACAATTCAAAGGGCAGCCGACTTGCGAAGAGATACAAACCGACCACTTCCCCGCAATCGGAGAAAGTAACACAGATTCAATTTTATTCCCATCGGCCAATTTCAAAAGAGCTTTCAAGGAATTTTTATCCTTCGATACTAAAACTTTTTCCACATCAAAGGAAAGGATTTTTATTTCTTTTTCCAAGTGTTCGCGCAAGTTTTTAGAAATAGTTGAAATTTCTGAAAAATCAGAAACGCCATCTTGATAGATGGCTTTTTGAATTTGGCTCAAGCGAAATTTCGGTTCGCCACTTTCAGTGAGAATTTTTTTTAGTTTTTCGATTTGCATATTTTTTTATTAGCAGGAGCGGGTTTGCAACCCGCTCCTCTTAGTTTACTATCTATACAATTATACAGATTTATATCCAAACACTTATCGTAAATTAGTAAATTAGTAAAATATGCGAAACGGGTTAAAAACCCGTTCCTGCAAAATACGGATTATTTCCCAAAAACAAACAATTTCTTCTCAAAATCCACCACTTTCCCGTCCTTTACTTTTACCTCTTCTTTGGCCAAAAGTCCAGCCTTAGCCCGAGTGCCATATACAAAACCACCGATTTCTCCATTGGACTTGACTACTCGGTGGCATGGTACGACCGGCACATAGGGATTGCAATTGAGCGCATTACCCACTGCCCGCGAAGCTTTCGACTTACCGATCGCCTTGGCAATCTGACCATACGTCGTCACACGACCACGTGGAACCAGTTTAGTTTTGGCATAAACTAAATCAGAAAATGCTTGGGAAATATTTTTAGAAAGACGCTTCATCCTAAAGTTCGCATAAATTAGCCAGCCGTGCAAATTCATCATTCACAATTTTTTGCACTTGAGCGAGGACTAGTTTATTTTTCTCCGAAAAAAGATGCTTGAACCGTCCTTGAGTTTTTAGAAATTCCGTCACCGGCTTCAATGTTTTCGGTTCCCAATTCAGTTTATATTTCCCATTTTCAATTTCATAGAGCGGCCAGAAATTTGTCTCTGTCGCCAATTTGGCGATGGCGACATATTGCGAGGTGGGAAATTTCCAATTATTTGTGCACGGCGAAAAAACCGTGAGAAAACTTGGCCCATCGACAGCCAAAGCTTTTTTCGCTTTCATTTTGAGATCAGCAAGGTTGGCAATATTAGCTTGTGCGACATAAGCAATATTATGCGCTGCCACAATTCCCATCAAATTTTTGCGCAGCTCGACTTTGCCAAAAGATTCTTTTCCGATTGGTGTCGTTTCCGTCGCGGCGCCATAGGGCGTGGCGGAAGATCTTTGATTGCCGGTGTTCATGTACCCCCCATTATCATAGACCACATAGAGAAAATTATGCCCGCGTTCAAATGCGCCAGAAAGCGCTTGGAGTCCGATGTCATAGGTCCCGCCGTCTCCACCAAAGGCTACGAACTTGATTTTTTTCGGCAAATCTAATTTGCCGCCCTGAGCTTGTCGAAGGGTCCCGTCCTGAGCTTGTCGAAGGGTCCCGTCCTGAGCTTGTCGAAGGGTCCCGTCCTGAGCTTGTCGAAGGGTTTTTTTCCGTAAAGCAAGATAGGCTCGCTCCACACCAGAAATAGTCGCTGCCGCATTTTCAAAGGCGCTGTGAATATATGGCACGTTCCATGCGGTGTAGGGATAGATGGTCGAAGTCACTTCAAGACATCCCGTCGCATTGGAAATGACCACCGGAGTCGCCGCCTCACCCAAAATTGTCCTAACAATCGAAGGAAACGCGCATCCCGCGCAAGCACTGTGACCGGGAGCTAGGTTTTTTGATAAATTTTCGTTCATAAATGAAATTTTTAATTTTTGAATTTTTACAATTTTTGAAATAATTTCTAAATCTTAATTTTTATCAGTGCAATTTCTTGATATTTTAGCGAAAATCAATGTCAATTCATGTGCTTCTTTCCACAACTCCCTGCACTTTTCTTTTTTATCGGGAACGGCAATAGAAATCATTCTCGACCAATGATTTGATTCATTTGACTCCTTTTGACAAATCCTAATTTTATTTTTAAAGTCTTTCCTGGAGCTAGCCTGATTAGCTTCCATATAATTAGCTCCCACGCTGGTAGCCGCCCGAACAAATTGATTGATCAATGGTTTTGTTATTTGATTAACCGAAACTGACATGCAAAACAAAATTACATTCTCTCCAAATTTAGCCACTCTCTCTTCCAAGTCGTAGTCCATTTGAAAATTAAAAATTAAGTCTTATTTAAAAATTACAAAATTAAAAATCCAAAAATTATTGCAAGTATTTTTCCTTAAACTTCCCTCCCAAAATCTGCTCAATCTGTTTTTTGAAAACATCTCTCCCGCCCAAGCCATAGACAATGCTTTGTATTTGGTATTTAGTATCTGGCCCGCCTGCCGACGAGGCAGGTATTTGGTATAGGGAATTAATTATCTCAGAATACAAAGGTGGATGAGAGCCAATTGATTGCGCGCGATCCATCACAATTATTTCTTTGGCCTTTTTTAATGCACCGGCAATTTCCGCAAACGGAAACGGCCGAAATAATTCAATTTTAATAAGCCCGACTTTCATGTTTCTCTTTTTTAATTCATCAACCGCATCCTTGGCTGTGCCTGCAACTGACCCGATCAACACTAAAACTTTTTCCGCGTCTTTTACGTTGTATTCTTCAAATAAACCATATTTTCTGCCACTAATTTTCTCATATTCTTCTGTGACTTTTCTGTACTCTTCTGTGACCTTTTCTGTGGCCAATTCTTGATCAATCTTGAATTCAAAATAGGATTCTTGCAGGGCGACTGGACCATAGGTCACCGGGTTTTCAATGTCGAGCAGCGAATGTTCCGGAAGATAGTCTCCGATAAATTTTTTGACAATTTCGGCATCCAAAATTTCTAAATTTTCCACACTGTGCGAAGTATTAAATCCGTCCATAATCACCATTACCGGCAACCCAACGCGTTCGGCCAGTTTCATTCCGATGATTGTTTTGTCATAGACTTCCTGTGGATTTTCACAAAAAATTTGAATCCAGCCAGAGTCACGAGAACCCATCACATCACTGTGATCACCGTGAATGCTAAGCGGTGCTGAGAGCGCACGCGCCGCTACAACCATCAGAATCGGCAAACGCATACCCGAGGCGATATAGAGCATTTCGTGCATATACGCCAAGCCCTGTGAGCTTGTGGCCGTCACTGTGCGCGCTCCGGCCGCTGAAGCGCCAATCGCCGCGCTCATCGCGCTATGCTCCGATTCCACTTCAATCATTTCCGTCTCCACCTCGCCGTCCGCCACAAATTTGGCATACGTTTCAATGATCGGTGTCTGTGGAGTAATCGGATAGACAGGCATCACATCCGGCTCAATTTGCTTCAAAGCGTACGCTGCTGCGTACCCACCAGTCAATGCTCTTCTGGTATTTGGTATTTTGTATTTAGTATTTGGTATCATGAATTTTTAATTCTCTTTAGGCCACTTATGAGCTTTGCTACTCTTATGCTTTGTGCCGCCAGTTTATCAAACTCTTCTTTTTTTAGATACTTTGTATCTCTTGCGATTATCAGTTGATTTTGAAGTTCGGTCAATGAGCCATGCGCCATACAATAAAATTGATATTTATCTTTCGAAGTATTCCTGCTGAAACCTTCTGCGATATTAGAAGTGATAGAAACAGCCGCTCTGCGCATTTGATTTGTCAATCCGAATATCTCTTTACTTGGAAATTTTTCGGTTACTTTATAAACTATCAAAACAAATTTATGCCCTTCCTGCCAAGCAACCAAATCTGTAAAGGATCTTATTTTTATTTTTTGTTCCATACTATATACCAAATACTATCTACCAGATACCATTTTAATTGCGCGGGCGGGGCAAACCTGAGCGCAAACTCCGCATCCTTTGCAAAATTCATAATCTATTTCCGCAATGCCTTTTTTATTCTTACTATTCACTGACTTCTGCTTGCCTGCCGAAGCCTTAGTGTAGGCAGGCTCACTGCTCATTGTTATCGAAGCATCGGGACAAAACGGCACGCAAGTCGCGCAACCGATGCATTTATCTTTGTCCACTTCCGGCTTCATATACCGCCAAGAACCAGTCCGGGGAGATTTTTTGATATCGTGTTTGATGATTGCACCGTGCTCCATGTGAGTTCTTTACTAATTACGAATAGCTTACTAATATACTAATTTTTGCTATTTAATATTTACAATTCTTTTATATCTAATTCCGTCGTTGGTAAAATAAACCAAGATTCCTAACTTTAAATTCACTGCTTTGAGATAAGAATATAGTTGCTCTATATCTTTCTTGGAAAAATAATTCTTCTGTTTTAATTCGATAACAATCCTATCTAGAACCAAAAAGTCAAAAAGATAGTATCCAATTTCTTTGCCTTTAAACTTTACTCTTGCTTTTAACTGCTCCTTGAGGGTTATGCCGTTTTCAGTAAAAATATTAGCAACTGCTTTTTGATAAAACTTTTCTTTATGTCCGTAACCAACATTATTAAAAACCTCAAAAATAAGCCCGATAATTTTATAACACTCCTCTTTATAAATTAACTCCTCCCTTGCTCTCATTAGTATATTCGTACACAATTAGTAATTCGTAAAGACTACACTACATCATATGCCTTCTCAATCGCCAAAATATTCTTTTCACAATTTTCTTTCCCAATCTTATCTTCAAAAATCTTGCGGAATTCTTCGAGGATACTTTCCAGCTTCACCACTTCGGTCACTTTGATGATTTTGCCCAAAATCACTGTGTTTGGCCTTGGTTGACCAACGATGGCCATGGAAATTCCATTGGCATCCACGGCGTGAATTTTTCCATCAAAACGAATAATGTCCCTGATTTCATGCGGGTGCTTGGTGGAATTGATAATCAACGCTTCATTTTTGTCCAAGCCTTCCGTCACCTTCTGACTATCGAGCAGTGTGTCGTCGAGTACAACAACCACATCCGGATCAACCACCGGCTCCTTGGTACGAATAGCCTTGTTCGAGATGCGCAAATAGGTCTTGGTCGGCGCACCGCTCCGTTCCGGACCGAAGTTAGGAAAAGTTTGCACAAAATTCCCTTCAAGCACCGCCGCCTGCGCAATAATTTCCGCGGCCGTCTTTGCCCCTTGCCCGCCCCGCGCAAAAAAGATAATTTCCATTGTGTCCTTGTGATACTTCATGTAGTCTCTACGAATTACGAATTTATACGAATATACGAATTCAGTAAATTAAAAACAACATTTACTTACTAAGATAAGTATAGCACAAAAAGACACACAAAAATAGAGCTGAAATAAAAAAGCTGTTCCGAGTCATTCCGACCAAGAACAGCTCGATTATACCCGCAGCATCTACACCGGCGTAGTTACTCCGTAGGCATGGTTACCACCCTACCATTCTGCAAAAATGTTTTACAGTTAAAAACGGGAGAAGAAAAAACAACCTCTACCTCATCCCCTTCTCCCATTCCCAGTGCAGCAAAGGCGAACGCTGCAGCCTTGTGATCACCACCAGCATCACGGCAAGATGGTGTAATTTTGATGAAATCTCCCCTGTTTTCACTGCCGGCGAACCGATCCGCCTCGGGATAGAAAGAGACAACGACCTTCGGTCTTTCAGGGAAGGACACTTTCATCGAATTAACAATAAAAGACCGGATTGCCTTTTTGCGCTTTTTAATCTTTCCCTTAAAACCATGAACCTCAATTTCCATAGCATACCTCCTTCATTAGAAAAATGTGCACTGCAACCTTCCACTGCCAGATACTTCGTTGAAGTATTTTGGCGCTCTAGAATATACGAACACTGCCAAATAAACAAATCTATTTACTCAATTCCCCATCAATCGCTGTTTTCAGTTGATCATAGGAAACCGCGCCCTCTTGGAATTGGTCGTTGACAAATACTCCCGGAGTTCCGGAAACGCCGAAGCTGTCGGCTTCTGATTTATCGCTGTCGATCTTAGCTTGATATTTTTTGCTATCCAAACATTGATTGAATTTGGCGGCGTCGAGTCTCAAGGTTCTGGCATATTCTTTGAATTTATTGGTGTCTTTGGCTGCGCCCCAGACTGTTTGGTCGGCATAAAGCTTGTCAGCATATTCCCAGAATTTTCCTTGCTCCAGTGCGCAATTCGCCGCGAGAGCCGCGCCGTTGGCTTGCAGATGAGATTCTAGTGGCAAGAATTTATAATCAAACGCAACTTTGTCGCCATAATTTTTCATCGCATCGCGCATTGCTTTGTGAAAAAGCTTGCAATAAGGACATTGAAAATCGGAGAAAACCACAACCTTGACTCTCGCGTCTTTTGCTCCCGCCACGGCATCGCCATCATTTATGCCGGGAGTCGCAAGATACTTTCCCACTGGGATGCCAATATCTTGCGTCCGCAAAGAATACTGGGTATCTTTTTGATCAAAGAGCGTCTGCGCTTGAGTATAGAAATCGGTCTTAGTGACAGCCGCGTCAAAAACAAAAGCGGGCAAAGTTTTGATGCCAAATTTATCAATCAACGCCTTTCCCGCATCTGAATTGTATTCCACTTTTTCCGTGGAAACGGTCGGCACAATGCGTCGGAGCCACACCAAAACATCATCGACATTGCATTTATCACAAGCGCTATCATTGATCACGGAAACTGTCACGGCTGGCTCACTATAAGCCACCCAGGTTTTTCCGCTGGCTTCAAAGATGTCGGATTTGCCAAGATTCTTGGCGGAAAAACCACTTTTTTGAATGAGCTGAGCGGTGTCGATAAACAGACTGCCCACAAACATTCCCGCGAGTAAAATGATGACGGAAATTAAATTTTGCATTTTTTTCTTTTGCTCGGCTTTTTCCTCGGCCTCAATTTCTTTGAAAATATCTTCTTCCATAAAATTAGTTTAAATTTATTATTATGACTTAAGCATTTAAATTAAAATTGTCATCCTGAGCGAAGCGAAGCGAAGTCGAAGGATCTACTTTCCATTATCGTAAGCTCTGTTGTTAAGTAGAAAGCCCTGGGTTACGGTTAGCAGATCCTTCGACTGCGTCCCGAGTACGGGACTTCGCTCAGGATGACAGAACTGTGTTGTTTTCCGGAAAATGTGTAAGTCCTGATTTATACTAAGCTTTAATTTTGTACTTGATTAGTTGCCCCTCCCGAGCTGCTCTGTCCGCTATCTGGCACCGGGGCGCTGCCTGAATCAGTTGCACCGCCCGAATCAGTCGCATTTCCCGAAGTAACATCCCCGCTCTGATTCGCGGCCGCGGCCTGCGCTTGCTTTTGCAAGTTGGTCTGAATATCATTGATATTATAGCTCTGCGATTTTATCTTCATCAGATAGTCATCATAACCGATAGTAATTTTCTTGAGCGCTTCAGTTTTCACCGCAATACCGATCAGCAGTCCTAGAATAAAAGTCAAAATCAAGCGGGAACGAAATTCCGCTTTCATTTTTTTGGCCAGCGCTTCCCGATCAAGTTCAGCGTCAGCGGTCATAACTTCTTCCGTCTTTTCTTTTTGCGGTTCTTCAGAAGCAACATCCTGAGAAATTTCCGCATCTTGAATCTTGTTTTCTTCGTTGGTTTCCATGTAGTTGCAAGGTTATTGCTTAAGTTCCTTTTCAAGCAGTCTACCACAAACAAAAAAGCGCTACAACTTGCGCTTTTTGGGATTTATTGTGTAATTTTTATGCCCTAATCTTTTCTGAGTGCTTCCATCGGACTTAACCGCGAAGCCGCGCGAGCTGGGTAATAGCCGAAGATGACTCCGGTTGCCACGGAAAAACCCACGGCGAGGCTAATCGCATTTACGCTAAGACCAAAATTTATCGGAAAACCAAAAGAAGCGGCAGCGTAAGAAAGCACGAGTAGCAAGAGATAGCCTAAAATTATTCCCACCATTCCGCCAAAAAAAGTGATGAAGATCGCTTCCCAGAGAAACTGGCGCAAAATATTTTTGGCTTTAGCACCAACCGCTTTTCGCAGACCAATCTCAAATGTCCGCTCAGCGACCGCCACATACATCACATTCATAATCCCCACCCCACCAACCACTAGAGAAATCGAAGTCAGCGCCAAAAGCAAAATATTGATCGTATTGAACACGCTGGCGATCGTCGCTTGCGCTTCTTTGATGGATGTCACGCCGAAATCATCTTTGCTTGGATCGGTGATTTTATGCAACCGGCGCATTTCGTCCGTGAGCTCCGCCGCCGTTTCGTCAATCAATTTTTCGTTTTGTACTTTGACCATAACAAAACGGATGTAATTGATACCGAGCAGTTTTTTTTGCATCGTCTGGACGGGAATGTAGATCAAATCATCATAATTAAAACCAGCCACCGCTCCCCGCTCACCTGCTAGTCCAACTACTTTGTAGTTTTGATTTTTAATTTTGATATTTTTCCCCAACGGGTCATCGTCACCAAAAAAAGCGTCGCGAATATTACTGCCAATGACTGCCACCTGTGCCAAACTCTCATCATCACTCTGCGAAAAAAATGCCCCTTCAGTCAATTTAGTATTTTGATCAATCTGACTATAGCCGGCACCCACGCCGAAAAGAAAAACGCGCTTGTTGGCATTTTGATAGCTGGCGAGTTCCTGCGTCATTGTTCCGGGCGCATAGGCCGCAATGTTTGGCAATTTGCCAATATCTTTTGCGTCCGCAATGGTCATCGTGGTAACTTGGATGCCCGTAGCTTGACCAATCGCATTTTGAGTTGAAGCCTTCCCGGTTGCTGGCACTTTCACTTCCACCTGGATGAGATCCGTGCCGAAAGTACCGACTTGCGCCAAAATAAAATTTTTCACGCCTTGCCCAAGTGAACTGACCAAGATGACCGCAATCACTCCAATCACCACACCAACCAAGGTCAAAACAGTCCGCCCCAAATTGGAACGAAGATTTTTGAAAGCCAGTTTGATTGAAATGATTAGTTCGTGCATGCGAAATAAATTTTCAATTTATAATTTTCAATTTTTCTGGCTACGCCAGATCTGGCAGAGCCAGACAAACAATTTTCAATGATTCAATTTTTAATTTCGAAATTTAGTCATTTAGAAATTGGAAATTGTTTAGAAATTAGAAATTGAAAATTAGAAATTCTACTCATATCTCAACGCTTCCATCGGCGAGATCTGCGAAGCTTTACGCGCAGGATAGATTCCAAAAATAAGACCGATGGCCACTGAAACGGATGTCGCCAGAAGCATCGAGCTGAGTGTCACAATAAATTCCCATTCATAACCAAGACTTCTGATAATTAACGCGGCTAAAAATGAAACGAATATACCAAAAATTATTCCCAGGATTCCACCAATAAACGTGATAAAAACCGCTTCGATGAGAAATTGCGAAATGATGTGCCCGTTTTTTGCGCCGACCGCTTTTCTCAGTCCCACTTCGCGCACTCGCTGGTGGACGGAAATGAGCATAATATTCATAATCCCCACGCCGCCAACGATGAGCGAGATGGCTGCCACGGCCGTGAGAAAATATTTGAGCACATTAGTCACGGTTGTCAGCGTCTCAATCGCTTGGGCGCTGTTTCGCACTGAAAAATCATCACTCGCGTCCGCTTTAATCCTGTGTTGCTCACGCAGAGTTTTTTTCACGTCAATCACGGCGCGATCAAGATTATCTTTGGCGTCAATTTTGATCCGCATAAAATTGATATAATCAATGCCCAAAAGCAATTTTTGCCCAGTGAAAAGCGGAACATAAATCATATCATCCGTGTTGGAAAAGCCGACCGATCCCCGCTCGGCTAAAACTCCCACGACGGTCAGATTCACGTCTTTCAAGGTAATTATTTTCCCGATCGGATCCTCGTTGGGAAAAAGATCATGCACGCGATTCGATCCGAGGACCGCCACGTGTGCTAAATTTGTGTCCTCATCTTTCAAAAAAAACCGGCCGGATTTCAGTTTTATGTCTTCCACATTGAGCAGGCTAGCGGTCACGCCCTGATAGCTAGTTTGATATGAACCACTTTTGTTTTTCACTGTCGCCGAACCGCTGACATAGGCGACAGCGTCAACTACGCTTGGCACATTCCTTTTTTCTTTCAAAGCGACTAGATCGGCGTATTTCAGGGTCGTCACCACAATTCCCATCGCGGACGCTGGCGGTCCCTTATCATCCGAAGCGCCAGGGAGAACTCCGATCAGGTTCGATCCCACACCGGAAACTTGATTGAGAATCAACTTTTGCGCGCTCCCCCCGATGGCCATCACCACAATTACAGACGCAATACCAATAATAATTCCCAAGATTGTCAAAAAAGAGCGGAGCTTGGCCGCTACTAGGTTTTTGTAGGAGATTTTTATGGGAGAGACGATATTCATAAATTCCAAGACACAAGAAACAAGATACAAACAAATTCCAAATTCAAAAAATCAATTTTCAAAATCACCTTTCTTTTTTTCTGCTTTTATAATTATTGCGGAAAGGATATTTTTTATTTCCAGGCACTCTTTCTTAATCTCTTGCATTCTATCTTTAACTGCTACATTTGCCTCTTCAATTAGCTCTAGCCAATATAAAGCTTCCTTCGCTTCTTTTCTGGAAATTTTCAAACGACAGATAAAATCTTTTTTACCCAAAGCATCATTTGCCTCCCTATAATTAGCGCCCACTGATCCAGCGGCGCCAGTAACTTGACCCACCAAACGATTATTAACTGAGTCTTTGGGTAGCGCCCTGCATAGACGCACTACTCTTTTTGCAAAATCCAAAGTTCGATCTTCTAAATCAAACTTCTTTTGGTTTGAATTTTGATTATTGTCCATTGAGATTTTTTTGCTTCTTGTTTCTTGTCTCTTGATTATTTCAGTAACCTGTCTTCTCCATCCGCAATCCTCCTATTTTTCACTGGATCGTCAGCAATGATATTGCCATCTTTGACATAGATTATTCTTTTGGCGTGTTCGGCGGTATAAGTTTCGTGGGTAACTAAAATTACCGTGTGACCACTATTATTTAGTTTTTGCAAAATCCGCATCACTTGCAGACCGGACTTGGAATCCAAATTTCCCGTTGGCTCATCGGCAAAAATCACTTCCGGATCATTGACCAATGCTCGCGCAATTGCCACGCGCTGCTTTTCTCCGCCGGAAAGTTGATTGGAAAAATAGTTGGCGCGGTGTTCCATTCCGACAGCATTTAACGCGTCCATTACCTTTTTTTCGTTGTATTGGCTCGGTTTTTCACCCTCACACCAATTTAAAAAACTTCGCCATCCACAGGCTTTCTTAATCCTCTTTTCTTCTTTCGGAAATTGGTGTGGGGGTGAATCATAAAGCAACGGCAACTCGACATTTTCGAAAACTGACGTGCGCGAAAGCAGATTGAACGACTGAAAAACAAAACCGACCTTTTTATTTCTAATCCGCGCCAAAGTATCATCATCGAAAGAAGCAATATCTTGGCCTTCAAAAAAATATTTTCCCTCTGTCGGCCGATCCAAAAAACCCAAGATTTGCATTAAAGTTGATTTGCCGGATCCACTTGGACCCATAATGGAAATGAATTCGCCTTTTTGAATTTCAAAAGTGGCGCCTGAGAGCGCCCGCGTTTCCACGCCTTCATTGGAATAGGTTTTGCAAAGATTTTGGACTTGGATTAGCGGGTTCGACATAGAATGAAAATTAGTCTATAATTAAGCAAAGGGACAGTTGTTTTAACATAAACAAAAACCAAAATGTGAGGAGGTATTATTATGCACCATTGCGTATATTTACCTGATGCTATTAAGTGCGATTTGGTACACCACAGCATGCTCAGAAGGGAATCTGATGATGGCTATCCCGAGGCTCACGCGCGCGTGGGAGAACCTCACCTCATGCATTATAACTTCGATGCTAATAGGAAAGCCCCCGCCAAGACAACAGAGCGTACTCAATGATCATTTTTTCCTCAACAAGGGCATATCCGCAACAGCGAAACGCTATCGGATATGCCTTTTTCATTTGTCTGGAAAAAAATGTCATCCCTTCGATAAACTCAAGGACAGGCCTGAGCGTAGTGTAGTCGAAGCCTGCCTGCCGGTAGGCAGGGATCTGCTTGCGGTTATCGTTAGACTTTCTAATTTATTGCAAAGCTAACAATTATATATAATAGATCTTTCGACTCCATAAATTTTCTATCAAAAATTTATTCCGCTCAGGATGACATGAAAATTAGATATTTTTCGAAAAAGTCACAACCTTATCCCCTTCTTTCACGCCAGACTTCGCTTCCACCATCCCACCGTCGCCTTCGAGGCCGGTAGTGATTTTCACTTCTTCGGTTGTGTTGTCCGCTTTCAAGATGTCGACAAATTTTTCTCCGTTAGTGATTTTAATCGCGCGCAGAGGAATCATTAGCACATCCGCCTTATCATTGGTGCGCACATCGACGTTCGCACTCATTCCCACTTTGAGTCTTTGATCGACCGCCGCAAGTTTGAGTTTTATGCCATAATACACCACGTCTTGAATGACTGTTTCCGCCGGATTGATTTCGATCAGTTCCGCGTCAAATTCATCACCAGTTGGAAGCGCGTCAAAAGTAATCTTAGCCTTTTGTCCCAATTTTAGTTTCACAATATCTGATTCGGGAATATTAGATTCGATAATGAAATCATCGGCAATGATGCGCGCGAAAGATTCCTTGATCACGCCCGTACCTAAAATTTCTCCCACCTTATTATTCACCTCAACAATCGTGCCGGACACCGGCGCTTTGAGCACGGCTTTCGAAAGATTATTGAGCGCAATGTCATAGCCGGCTTTGGCACTGTCAACGAGAGCATTTCCCGAATTGATAGTGAATTTTGATTCGGTCGTTTTCAGTCTCGCCTTGGCCGCATCGACAGAATTTTCCGCTGATGTGATGGACAAATCTCTCGATTTTTTCGCCGTATCCAGCGATTCTGCCGCCGCTGTTTTACTATTTTGGGCTGTTGTGAGGGTTAATTTATTCGTTTTCGTTGGAGTGTCATTATAAAAAGCAAGTGCGTCGTCGTAATAATTTTTGGCGTTATCGTAGGCCTTATCGGCGGCATCGACTTTTTGGTTTTCCAGATCTTTCGTATCGGAAAGATAGCTATCCGCATTATCCACCGCCACTTGCGCTTCGCGAACTGCATCATCATTTGATCCGGCGTCTGCCACCGCTTTATCCAGCGTGGCTCGCGCCTGCTCAACTTGGCCGGATAGATTGGCATTATCGAGCATCGCGATCGATTCGCCCGTCGCCACTTTGTCGCCTTTTTTGACAAAAACCTTACTGATCCTTCCGCCCAACTCAAAGTTGAGAACTATTTCAGAATCATCTTTGAGGTCCCCGGTCGCCGAAACAGTCTGAGAAAGACTACCTTTTTCCACTGTGGCCGTGGTATATTCAATTTTGGGTTTTTTCGAACGCGCATAGAAAAAATAGCCCCCGGCGATAACGAGAATAAGAATAGCGGCGATGGTTTTTTTGTATTTAAACATTGTGAATAAATTTTCAATTTTTAATTTTCAATTCTTAAACAATTTCCAATGATTCAATTTTTTAATTTTAAAATTTAGTCATTAAGAAATTTGGATTTGTTTAGAAATTAGAAATTTTTGCTCCAAGCTTATCCCGTAGGGGAGAAAATTAGAAATTAACACCTAGAAAAGACCTCCCTGCTTCGCCTGTCCATCCAGCGCCTGATTAACGAGCGCATCCGCAACGGTGTTCTTCTCCCTACGTATATGATAGAACTTAACGGCTTTAAAATCAAGCGTCAGATTCCAAATTTCGATAAAATTTTTCTGGATGTATTCTTCTTTTAACTTATACTCGTGATTGAGCTGTTTCACGACCAATTCCGAATCCAATCGACATTCAATTTCATATTGCCTGGTCTTATCTTTGCCCAAAAGTTGCTTTAGTTTTTTGAGGCCGAAAATTAGCGCGGCGTATTCAGCAACATTATTCGTCGCAATGCCGATGCATTCGCCATATTTTTTACTCAATGTCTCAATCCAGACACCGATCCCCGCTGGCCCAGGATTGCCCCGCGATCCGCCGTCGGTATAAATTACAATTTTGTTTAACATAGCTATTGTATTAAAAATTTTTATTTATATCCCCTTCTCCATTAGGGAGAAGGCCTGCCCGTATCGCTACGCGAAGCGTTGCAGGCGGGTGGCTGAAAGCCGGATGAGGGAGGAGCCTTTTCGATTAATAACGAGTTAGCTTTGTTTGGATTATTCTTAATTTATAGCCCTTGCCCTCACCTGTCATGAGTACATGACATCCTCTCCCGAGGGGAGAAGAGGTATTGAAGAGACTATTCCGTAGCCTCACCTGTCACGAGTACGTGACATCCCTGCCTACCGGCAGGCAGGCTCTCCCCAAGGGAGAGGAGGCTGTTATTATAGAATTTCCAACAATCCCTCAGGCTTATCAATCAAATAATCCGGCTTATTTTCCGCGAGCATTTTTTTTGAATTGAACCCCCAGCTGACAGAAACGCTCTCCATTTCCGCTTCCTTGGCAGCATCAATATCCCGACTTTCATCTCCGACATAGACCGCTTCACTTGGCACGAAAGCATATTCTTTCAATATCTTTTTCAAAATCTTAGCTTTACCAAATAGATTTTTCTCACTATGCATGAAGGTGAAAACAGCAATTTTATTATTTCGCATAAATTGATCCAGGATTTCTTTTCGTGAAGAACTCAACACGCCCAAAACGTAACCTTTTTCTTTCAAGGCGGCTAGCACCGGAACAATTCCTTCAATCGGTCGGACTTGGGAAATTTTTTGGGCAAACTTTTTTTGGATCTTCCTCGCCAGAAAAAATAATTTCCATTTGGAAAGCTTCAGTTGAAAAATAATTTCCCGCATTGGCAGATCTCTGGCTTTTTCTATCTGATCGGCAGAAAATTGGTCGAGACCTTCTTCCTTGCTCAGTTCATTGATTATTTCCACCAAAACAGAAAAAGAATCAGCGATTGTCCCGTCAAAATCAAAAATGATTAGCTTTTTTTTGTTCATAAGTTTCAACCGCGTGGCAGGAGCCCCGCCTGGGCGGGGCTCCTTTTAGTTTACAGGCCAAATAATTCATTTAGCTACTTTTTTACACTGATTTTTAACTACAACTATGCGAAACGAGTTGCAAACCCGTTCCTGCAATCTTCAGTTTACCAATCGAAGATCAATCAATTTCATTTGAATTTTCTTGCTGCCATTCCACTCATCTTCCGCCAAATTAAACACCACGTCAATCAGATCATCTTTTTTCAGCTGAGAAAATTCTTCCCCGAGTTTGAAGCCGATCGCGTCAAAAATTTTCGGATTTCCGTCGGTTGCTTTGAGCGCCAGTTTCAAATGTTTTGTTCCATTGCCCACCATTCGCACATCACTCACTTGCATCCGCCTTAGCATAAACACCGGCTCACGATTTCCCATTCCAAACGGTTCCATCTTTTTTAAGTCCAGCATAAATTCCCAACCGATATCTTGCGCGTTAAGCTCCAAGTCGATATGCAAAGTAGAAATAAGCTCTTTTTCTTTCAGTTCCACCTCGATCAGCTCTGTCATTTTCGCGCAAAATCTGGGCACATTTTCCGTCGCAACTCGAACGCCAGCCGCTTGAGAATGTCCACCGAACCGAGAGAGTAGCTCGAAACATTTTTCCAACATTTCCACGATATTAATCTCGGGAATACTGCGCAACGATCCGACATATTCTTTTTCTTGAATTTGGAAAACAATCGTCGGTTTTTGGAACTTATCCGCAACTTTGCCCGCGATAAGCCCCAATACTCCGACCGGCCAATGTTCGCTTGAAACATAGATGAATTTTTTGTCAGAAAAATCACGTTCCACAATTTCTTCAATTTCTTTGACAATTTCTGCGGTCATTTTTTGTCTTTCCTGATTTCGCTCTTCCACTTCAAGTGCCAGCACTCGCGCCTGCACTTGATCTTTTTCCATAATCAATCTATAGGAAACACCAGCGTGATCCATTCGGCCGGTCGCATTGATTCTTGGTGCAATTTGAAAAGCAATTTTTTGCGTATCGGGAATACTATTTTCCGAAATTTCAATCCGTCCCACCTTGAACATTTCCAGCAGTCCCACGCGACGCGTTTTAGAAAGCACCACGAGGCCATATTTCGTAAGCGTGCGATTTTCTCCCAAGAGTGGCACGCAATCCGCTACCGTTCCGATTGCCACGAGATCAAGCATCCATTTGAGTTGATCAATTTTTTCCGGAGCGAATCTCTGATAGAGCGCTTGCGCCAATTTGAAAGCCACGCCTACGCCAGCCAAATCGGAAAAGTTAAAACCGGAATTCTCCAAATGCGGGTTGATTACCGCCAGCGCTTTGGGTAAAATTTCCGGGATATGATGATGATCGGTAATGATCACATCAATTCCCGACTCTTTGGCTTTTTCTACTTCGCTAACATTAGTAATTCCCGAATCAACCGTAATGATTAATTTCACACCATCACGCGCCAAAAAATCAATCGCCGGCTCGTTCATTCCATAGCCTTCCAATTGACGGTCGGGAATATAATAGGTCAAATTATTGAAGCCCAAATTTTCCAAGGTTTCACAAAGTAGCGCAGTGGCCGTCACGCCATCGGCGTCATAGTCGCCAAAAATGGCAATTCTTTCCTGACTGTCACGAGCACGGACAATCCTCTCCACCGCCTCGCTCATTCCGGCTATTTTCAAAAGATCGCCGGCCACGGCATAATCAAAACTAAAAAAGTTCTCAATCGCTTCTTGAGACGCAATGCCACGGCTGGCCAGTAATTTCAAAACGACGGGACTGTAACTTTCCAAACTAGAAAGGACGGAGAAATCAGTCTCGCTATTTCCCTTTTCATAAAGTTCCCACTTTTTTTGCATTATTTGTTTTATTCCGTTTGACCAGAATCACACCTCGGACAAATTATTCTTCCGGTAAATTCTTTTCTTTCCTTGTTGGTCATTTCTATATTCAAAACTAAATCCTCCCCACATTCCGGACAAGAAAAATCATCTTTCAGTTTCAATTCTCTAGTCAAGCGAGAAATATCCCCCGCGTTAATGTTTAGTTTCAACTTATATTTTACCAAGCTAAATAAATTCAATACTCGCGCTACCACTTCTTTCGGCGTAATCATTCCTGCCACAAAAAAATCTTTGACACCCGCGTCATCAGCTTTCTTGCGATCTTCTTCGCGTCCCATATGCGATGACATCACGACCGGAATATTGCTCGTCGCCACATTTTTGGAAAGCGCGTCTTTCAGGCCAAAACCGTCCATTTTCGGCATAATGATTCCCGTGAAAATCACATCAGGAACGTTGGCAATGGCTTTGTTGATTCCATCCAGCCCATCCACTGCCTCAATCACGCTAAAACCACTGGTCTTAAAAACTTCCGCATATATACCTCTCGAATCCGCATCATCATCCACAAGCAGGATTTTATATTTTTTTTCCATAAATTAAATTTAAATAATTACTTTAACATCCACAGCGACTGCTTTGTTACCATTATTATAGACCAAAAGCGGATTGATATCAAATTCGGAAGCGCCATCTAATTCTTGGGAAAAATCGCCCAAAGCGCAAATAATTTGCGCCAATTCTGGGAGATTATAGATTTTTTGCCCGCGAGTTTCTCGAAATAGAAAACCCAATTTTCCCGTGCGTAGAGAATTTTCCACCGCTTCTTTTGAAAATGGCGGAATGAGCATTTCGGCTAGTTTGAACACTTCGGTATAAATTCCTCCGAGACCATAGACAACGACCGGACCGAAATTAGCATCTCTTTTTATCCCCAAAATTATTTCCATCCCCGCCGCTAACATCGGCTGGGTAATTAATTTTGCACCGGGAAAATTCTCGCGCATTTTTTGCACTGCCGCTTCCAACTCAGCTTGATTTTTTATGTTGAGTATCAACCCCCCTCGATCAGTCTTATGTAAAATTTCATCACTGTCCACCTTGAGCACGACGGGAAAATCAATATCAATTCTAGGCTCTAAGAGCCCGCCCAACGGGCTCTTAGAGCCTGCTAGATTAATTTCAAAAGACTTGCTGGTATTTATCCCATACATTTCCATAACTTTCCGGCTTTCCGAAAAATACAGCGCGTGCCGATTTTCCTTTTTTGCCGCATCGATAATCGCGCTAGCTTTGATTTTCCGCTCCTCATTAATACTACCACACAGATTGTCAATGGGATTTTTTTCCTTGAAGTTCCAACGATAATAGGCATCAAGGACCGAAACGGCGCTTTCTGGAAAAGCAAAGTTGAAAATATTTTCCGCGCGGAGTTTCTTCACGCCTTTTTCCACTTTTTTCCCACCCACGAATGATGCCACGATCGCTTTTTGGCTTTTAGCATTGAACTTGGCAATCACCCGTGCGATTTTTTCCACCGGCGTCTGATCTTGCGGAGTCAAAAGACAAATAACCGCACCAATCTCTTGGTCTTTTTCAATGATTTGCAAAACTTTTTTATAGCGATCTTTCAAGGCATCACCCAAAAGATCCACTGGATTTTCCACCGAGGATTCCTCCGGTAAAATTTTTCGCAAAGCCGCCTTGGTTTTTTCACCAAGCTCCGCTAGGACGATTTCTTTTCTCAAAAATGCATCGGTAGCAAGAACGCCCACGCCTCCCGCGTTAGTAATAACGGCTATTTTATTACTAACCATCGATTTATTGTGCGAAATAAATCCGATCAGATTGAAAAATTCTTCCAGATCCCGCGCGCGCAAAATTCCCGCTTTGGCAAAAGCGACATCCATAATCTCATCACTGCCCGCCAGCGCACCTGTGTGCGAAGCAATCGCTTTTTGCGACCGTTCCGTTTTTCCCGCTTTCAAAACCACGATTGGTTTGGTCCGCGAAACGCGACTGGCGATTTCCAAAAACTCCCGGCCGGATTTAATTCCTTCAAGATACATCCCGATTACTGCCGTATCCGCGTCTTTTTCTAAATAGGTAAGCATCTCCGTTTCGGTTATATTCATCTTGTTGCCAATAGAAACAATTTTGGAAAAATAGATTTTTTCCGCTTTGGCGAGATCTGTGAGTGCCACCGCCAACGCGCCCGATTGAGTGACAAAAGCGATGTTTCCCACTTCCGGCAGACCGCTGGCGAATGACGCATTGAGTTTGAGTTTCGGAATGATAAACCCGAGACAATTGGGTCCCAAAATATTCAAATCATTGTCCTTTGCCAGTTGCAAGAGCTCCGCTTCACGCGCTTTGCCTTCTTCGTTCATTTCAGCAAAACCGGCGGAAATAATCACGAAGTTTTTGGCTTTGTTGACATTTTCGCGAATTTCGCCGGCCACAAATTTAGCCGGAATCGCCATAATCACCAAATCAATTTCACTTTCCACTTCGGCTAATTTCTTGTAGCACTTGGCAGCAAAAATCTCATCATATTTCGGATTAACTAAGTAAACCTTTCCCGCGTAGCCCAGCTCCATTATATTTTTGGCAATCACCGCCCCCACCTTTCCCGCTTCCGGCGACGCGCCGACAATGGCAATCGACTGCGGGTTGAATAGTTTTTCGAGATTCATAGTTTTTTAATTTAGTTTGTTTTCCCCAAAATCCCCTCCTCGTTCATTAGCCCCTCAATGGCACCATAAAATTGCACCGAATTAGAACTATTGGCGATGCCCCAATCCAAACATTCTCGTAAGGTTTTTTCTTTGAGATAGCTCGCAAGAAAACCACTGGCGAAAGCATCGCCGGCTCCGGTCGAATCAACCGCATTTACTTTTTGGCCAGGCACAAAAAATGTTTCCCCGCCGGCACTCGCCCAAGCGCCGCGCACACCATCAGTGATCACGACAATTCCTGCGCCCAGTTTTTTTAGCTCTCCTAATAAATATTCCTCGTTGTTTATTTTTTCGCTGTTTACTGCCTGCCTGCCGGTAGGCAAGGTTTTCTGTTCACTGTTTTCTAATAAGAGAATTTCTAATGCCTCATCTTTATTAACAAACAACACATCGGTTCCTGCAATAATTTCTACTACTTTCTTAACATCATCATGAATGTTGCTTTGTCTCGGATTATAGGCCAATTTAATTTTATTCTCCTCGGCCACGCTGGAAATTAAATCTAAATCTTTTTGCCAATCGCCATGCAAATCGCCAACAAAAATCCACTCGGCAAAAGTGATTTTTTCTGGAATTATTTCCAGCTTTGTGTTAGCTTTTTGATTGGAAAAAATCACTCGCTCAGCGGAATTTTTATCCACAATGATGGCGGACATATCACTTGGAAACCCAGCGTCCTTGGTGACAAGATCTATCCCGACATTATTTTTTTTGAGTTCAGCCAAAATCCAATCAGCAATTTGATCATTGCCGATGTGAGAATAACAAGAAACCTGCGTTCCCAGCCGCGCCAGTCCCACCGCCACATTAGCAGCACATCCACCCAAAGCTTCATAGCGATCTTCAATTCTATATTTCGCTCCCAATTCAAATTCAATTTTTTGTTGGCTTAAAATATCCTCGGGTGTTTTGATTATTTTCCCCCCATCTGTCGGAAAAAAAACATCTTTGCAAGCTGAACCGATACAAATTATTTTTTGCATAGTTTTTAAAAAAATTAATTACCTTTACCTACCTTTCCATTCCTAGATACCGACCAATCTCATTCTGAAAAAAATCCCTGACCTTGGGAATACTCACCTGATCAGAAAATAACTGCGTTTCCTCAACTTCTTTTTGCGAAATATCCTCCGTATAAATCAATTGCGCCAAAAAAAGCTTCTCGTTAAAAATTTCTCCATAAACGTTTTGCGCTTCCGCGACAATTTCAGCCAAGCTGACTGTTTGGTTTTTTAATAAAACATATAAATCCAAATAATCTCGCCAACTATTTCTGCGATTAAGCGCATAGGCCTTCGCCAAGGCCACGCCCAACGGCGAAAGAATATCAAGCGGCAAATTACCCTCACCCACAAGATAATCCGTTAAGTCAAAAGGGTAGAAAATAAACGAAACCTTGACTTCCTTATTTGTCAAAAAAGTAAACTCGTCCCGATTATTTATCAGCGTTTCCTTAATAGGAAGAACCTTTTTTATTCTCGCCGGAAAATTTAGAGAAATTTCCTTGACGCAAAAAATATCAAAATCATAAGATAACCGATGGCCGATTTGCAATGCTAGCGCGGTACCGCCGGCCAAATAGCCAACACTCCTAAACGCCGCCAACTTCTCAAAAATAGCCTTTCGATTAGTATCGAAAATTTCAAGATGTAACTTTTCCATAAATATCTTTGATATATTGCGACTTATCCACTTTTACGCCCAAAAGATACTGAAACAACTCCAAAACAGCCGGGTGATAAAGTCCCTTGACCGGTTTTTGAAATTCATTTCGCGTAACATCTTGACCATAAACCTCAAGCAAATTTCTAACATCATTCATAGATCCAAGTGCTAGCGTCTGATGAATAAGCATATTTCTATCTTTCTCCAAATCCAAACCATTAGCTTTATTTTTCAAAAACCAAAAAAGCTTATTGACAAATTTTAATTCATCTCCCATATGGTTAATTATAGCATAAAGAGGCTACTTTAGCAATGAATTCTTAGCCATCAGTTTGGGTTTTTTAATTTCCAGCATATCCAAAATAGTCGGAGCGATATTGCCCAGCACTCCTCCGTCACGTAATTTTTTGTCCTTGAATTTTTCGCTAACTATCAGAAATGGCACAGGATTTTTGGTGTGGTAGGTGTTGGGTTGCTCGCTGTCAAAATCAACCATATCATCCGCGTTGCCATGATCGGCGGTGATGACCAAATTTCCGCCCAGTTTCAAAACCGTCTCAACTAACCTTTCAATCTGTTTATCTAAAAATTCCACCGCTTTGATTGTGGCGAGAAGATCTCCAGTGTGACCAACCATATCTGCATTGGCATAATTTATTAAGATAAAATCATATTCATTTTTTTCCAAGGATTCTAATACCTTATTCGTTATCAGTTCAGCCGACATTTCCGGCATCTTGGCATAGGAATCAATAACCGGAGATTTAATCATCACCCTGTCTTCGTCATCAACCGGATCAGCATAACCGCCGTTGAAAAAATAAGTCACGTGGGCGAATTTTTCCGACTCGGCAATATAGAGCTGGCGAATATCACCCAAGACCATCGGCAATGTGGCGATAATTGTGTGCTCGGGAAAAGCGGTATGCTCATCCAGTCCCGGACCAAAATCAGTGAGTGCGACAAAGTATAAATTTTCAATCTTATCCAGCACCGGCATATTGTCATTTAAAATACTTTCTTTATCTAGGGCGATAAATAGCTTGCTAAATTGTCTGGCTCGATCCGAGCGAAAATTGTAGAAAATGACTGAATCGTCTTTTTTTATTCTCGCGACCGGCGCGCCGTTTTCCAAAATAATCGTCGGCAAAAGATATTCGTCCGTGAGTCCGGCGGCGTAGGCTTTTTCAATCGCCTCCTCGGCGCAATTGGCTTTCTCGCCGCGCGCAAACACCATTGCGTCATAAGCGAGGGTGAGCCGTTTCCAATTTTTCGCCCGATCCATCGCATAGAAGCGGCCAGATAGCGTGGCAATTTTTCCAATCCCCTCTTCTTTTATAATGCGCCGAAAATATTTCAAATGTTCCAGCGCGCTTTTGGGATAGGAGTCGCGACCATCAGTAAACAGATGGCAATATACTTCCGAGATGCCATTTTTTTTGGCTAATTTCAAAACCGCCCGAAAATGCTCCGGATCACTGTGCGGGCTGTCGCCGTTCCCCATCAGTCCCATCACATGAAAATTTCCTCCTGACTTTTTCAGATGATTGACCGCGCCAATCATCGCGGGATTGATAAAAAAACTGCCGTCTCGGATGCTGTTAGTAATATATTTCGAGTCCTGCAGCACGATCCTTCCCGCTCCGATGTTCATATGCCCCGCTTCTGATCCACTCATTTTATGATCGGGCAGTCCCACGCAAGTGCCCGTGGCACAAAGCGTTGTTGATGGATACATTTCAAATAGCCGATCAATTGTCGGTTTTTTGGCCAAAGTTATCGCGTTACCTTTTCCCGGCGGAGCGATGCCGTAGCCGTCTAATATTACTAAAAGAGTTGGTGCTTTTTTGTTGGACATTGATAATGAGTTTGGTGATATGATTTAAATAAAGTGTCTAAATTTTTAATTTCCAATTTTCCTGCCTGCCGGTAGGCAGGTAATTTTTAAATAGTTTTTCCCAAAAGGTAATCCACTAGTTCTACTAGTGAGACTCGAAAAGGTTTTACCGTTCCGGCAACAACAAAAAAAGACATAATGATGTATAATGAACAATGGCTTGAAGAACCAACCGTTCCTAAACAA
>JAPLXG010000012.1 GCA_026396175.1 Candidatus Moraniibacteriota bacterium
TATAAGAAGTGTTGTGGGAAATAATTTTTTCAATGAATCAACCAACCATATCTGGAATAGATCAAATTCGAAACGGTGGTTTTCGACCGCAAATCGTTGGCTGTTTTTTGCATGACAAAAAGATTTTATTTTTCTACAAGCGCGAATATGATCTTTGGCAGTTGCCGCAAGGTGGGATTGATAATGGTGAGGACATTGAAATAGCGTTTTTTCGGGAAATGAGAGAAGAAATTGGCAGTGAGTTTATTGAGGTATGCGATAAAAATATTTCGCTATTCGGAGAGGATAAAGTTGAATTTCCTGCGCATAGCCAAGATTCTCGTGAGCTTAAAAATGACGCCGGAAAAGTTATTTTCATGAAGGGAAAGAAATACTTTTTTGTCTTCGTCAATACTGATACTAATGCGATTGATATTTCTCAATCTGAATTTGATGATTTCAAATGGGTTTCGTTTGAAGAGGGATTAGTTTTGTGTGAGAAGATGCAGCAAAAAGGAAAAAAGCGGATTACGCTTGGTGCTTTGGAAAAATTGCGAGATTTGGGGTTATTATAAATTACACACGCGAGAATGAACAAAATTTTTAGTTTTGAAAAATCAATCGGAGCGGTAGTATTTCGGCGAGAAGGCGAGAAGGTTAAATATTTGCTCTTGCTTTATCCGGGCGGTCATTGGGGTTTCATCAAGGGCCATATTGAAACGAATGAAACTGATGAGGAAACATTGCTTCGGGAAGCGCAGGAAGAAACAGGCATTATGGATTTAAGAATCAAGGCTGGTTTTTTGGGGCGAGAAAAATATTTTTATGTGGCAAAAAATGAAGAGAAGGAAAAAAGATTGAAAGCTGGGCGCGGTTGGATGATTTTCAAAAAAGTGCTCTATTATTTAGCGGAGACAAATCAAGCAGAAATTATTTTATCCCACGAACACAGGGATTATATCTGGATGGAATATAATCAGGCCCATAATCGAGTCAGCAATTTGAATTCAAAAAAAGTTTTGGAAAAAGTGAATCGATTTTTGGTGGAAAATAAGATTCCTCTTCTCCCTCCGGGAGAGGATGTCATGTAATCATGACAGGTGAGGGCAAGGGCTATGTATTACGAATAATCTACACTAATTTAGTTTTTACTTAACATTGCGCCCTTTCCCTCATCCGCCCTTCGGGCACCTTCTCCCGGAGGGAGAAGGGGGTGTAATGCTTACTATTGCCAAACTCTCAAATTCAGGTAGAATAGAATTTATGAATAGCCGACAGAAACTACGACTTAAATTTATTCTGGTGATTGTCCTCGCCGTTGTGGCGGGACTCATCGCTTATCCTCAGGCGGTCTCAAAAATACCGCGCCTTTTTAGTGTTCTCAATAAGCCAAAAATCAATCTTGGACTAGATTTGCAAGGCGGTATTCATTTGGAATATAAAGCTGATACATCTCAGGTGGCGAGTAATCAAGTTGGGGACGCGATGCAAGCGGTGCAGGATGTGATTGAAAGGCGTGTGAATGCTTTTGGCGTAGCCGAACCGGTTGTCTATACGACGAAATCCGCAGGAGAGCAAAGATTGGTTGTTGAGTTGGCTGGCGTGAAAGATATTAATGAGGCAAAAAAAATGATTAGTGAGACGCCATTTTTGGAATTTAAAGACGAAAGCACAACAACGCCAGAGCAAATCCCTCAAGATCAATTAGACAAGACGAATGCCGCCGCGAAAGCTAAGGCGGAAGACATTCTCAAAAAAGCGTTGGCCGGTGCGGATTTTGCGCAATTAGCGAAAGACAATAGTCAAGACCCGGGATCAAAAGATAATGGCGGTGTCTATGATTTTCAGAAAAAAGGTTCTTTCGTGCCGGAATATGAAGCGGCAGTTTTTGATCCAAATTTAAAAAACGGTGACATTTATCCGAAAGTTGTGGAAAGCCAATTTGGTTGGCACATCATCAAAAAAATTGAAATCAGGGGCGATGGTGACGCACAAGAATTCAAAAGCGCGCATATTTTAATTATGAAAACAAACCAGCCTCAACCGCAAACCACTTGGGCGGCGACTGGTCTCACGGGAAAAAATCTCAAAAGCGCTACCGTGCAATTCAAAAGCCAAGGACTTTCAGAACCGGAAGTATCATTGAAATTTGATGACGATGGCACAAAGTTATTTGCCGATATCACGAAGCGCGATGTGGGAAAACGCATTGCAATTTTTCTGGATGGTGAAATCATTACCGCGCCGACCGTGCAAACCGAAATCCTAAATGGTGAAGCGGTTGTAACCGGAAATTATACTGTGGAGCAAGCCAAGGCCTTAGTGAAGAGACTCAATGAAGGCGCACTGCCTGTGCCAATTACTTTAGTCGGCCAACAATCCGTAGAAGCCACATTGGGACAAGTTTCGTTGGCACAGAGTTTGAAGGCGGGACTGATTGGGCTACTGCTCGTGATTATTTTTATGCTTGTGTATTATCGCTTTTTGGGGCTGATTGCTTCAGTCGCGTTGCTTATCTATTCGGCTTTGATGATTTCAATTTTCAAACTTTCCGGATTTACACCGTGGCAAATCACACTGACACTGCCTGGAATTGCCGGATTTGTGCTGTCCATTGGAATGGCGGTGGACGCGAATATTTTGATTTTTGAAAGAACGAAAGAAGAAATTAGAAAAGGTAGGAATATTTTGAGTGCGATCGAAGAAGGTTTCAAGCGCGCTTGGACTTCCATTTTAGATGGTAATATGTCATCCATCATCACCGCTTTCATTTTAGTGGAAATGGGAACGGGATTTGTCAAAGGTTTCGCTGTGACGCTGATTATCGGAGTGCTCGCTTCAATGTTCACCGCGGTGGTCATCACTAGAACAATCTTGCGCTTTATCTTAGGACCCTGGATTGAAGATAAGATGTGGCTTATTGGGGCGAAGAAGGAAAATATATAATTTTACGAAATATCCTCCTCTCCCTTAGGGAGAGGATGTCCGGAGGACAGGTGAGGGAAAAGGGTGTTAGAAAATAAGAAAACTCATATAAAAACAGCGGGTCGGTTATTGAAAGGCTGCTCCCTCATCCGGCCTTCGGCCACCTTCTCCCTAATGGAGAAGGGGATATAAATTAAAAAATCTATGTTCAACATAATTTCCAAAACCAAATACGCCTATATTTTTTCCGGGACACTAACACTGCTCAGTATTATTGCGCTTTTTACTTGGGGGTTGAAATATGGCATTGATTTCACTGGGGGAACTTTGATGGAAGTGAAATTTGAAAATCAGCTTCCAATCAATCAGGATATAGAAAATTCTTTAAAAGATTTGAACCTGAAAAGCCTCACGTTGCAATCAACGGGAAATAACTCAGTGCTAATCCGTTATGCATCCGAAGATGACAAAATCAATCAGACAGTCGTGGCAACATTATCAGAAAAATATCCGGATTCGCAAAATCTGCGGACGGATTATGCCAATGCTTCTGTTTCCAGTGAATTAAAAACCAAGTCCTTGATGGCGATTTTTTGGGCCATTATTGGCATTATGGCTTATGTGGCTTGGGCGTTCAGGCGCGTTTCTCATCCCGTGGCATCGTGGAAATATGGCGCAGGAGCGGTAATTGCACTGATTCACGACGTTCTCATCACTGTCGGAGTTTTCTCGGTCCTGGGTCATTTTTGGGGCGTGGAAGTGGGTGTGCCGTTTGTGGCGGCTCTCCTCACAATTTTGGGTTTTTCAGTGCACGATACAATTGTGGTTTATGACCGAACACGCGAAAATTTGCAACGCAGTTCGGCCAAAGAAAAATTTCCCGAAATCGTGAACCGCAGTCTTAATGAAACTTTAGTGCGCTCAATCAATACTTCACTGACTGTGATCGTGACGCTTCTCGCGATCTATATCTTCGGTGGAGAGTCAATTAAATATTTTTCCCTAGCTCTTCTGGTCGGCGTAACATTTGGAACTTACTCATCAATTTTTGTCGCATCGGCGTTATTGGTAACGAGTTATAATTTGCAAAAACAGTAGACAGAGAACAGTGAGCAGTGAACAATAGGAATAAAAATGCCGAGTTGTTTATTACTGATCACTGATTTTTGTTCACTGAAAGTTGTTTTATGTGGAACCCATTCAAAAATAACAATCAACAATCAAACACAAATCCAGCTAACGATGATGTTAAAGCAGATGATTCTCCGAAAATGAATATGCTGCAACGTTTGGCAATGAAAAGAATGGAGCGGATGAGTCCTAATGAGAAGGCCAAGATGATGCAAGAAGTAATGAGGCCGGAAAATAAAGATAAACTACTTGGCGCGATGGAAATGATGCGAAAGAGTGGACAAATTTCAGAGGAGCAGTATCGAATGGCAAAAGAAAAAATGGGAATATAGGAAATTTTGGAGATATTTTTTGCCATCCTTGTTTTCGTAGGGATGGCGTTTGTTCTTTAACCTGAGAAAAAGGAGTTCTAAGTTGACTACATCCAAACTAACAAAGAAATTGTGGCGAAATGTCGTATTTTATAAAAGAATCAGTATTTGTCTGATTGGCGCTGTCTTTACTGTTGCTTTATATTTTTTCTGGGGTGAAATTATCAGTGTTGTTTTTGCGGCGTTGGTAATTTGGATCGTCGTCAAAATATATCCATCAAAAATAAGAAGGAAGGATTATGACGATAATGGGTAATTCATGGAAGTTCGTATCGTTGCATTCCTCAACAGCTAAAAGAAAGTTTATTTGCTGGGGAATTATTTTTTTTCTGATTGGCCTGGAAAAGTTTGTTTCCGGGACAATTTTTGGAAACTGCTGCATTTTTTTAGCAGCTTTTACCCTATTTTTCTTACCACAAGAGGAGGTGGTAATATGCCTCAACAAAATACGAACGTTGTAGATGGTGATGGTGATGATGCTGAGGACTATATTGTTCCTCCAAAATCGGCAATAGGCTGCCCGTCTTGCAGGGAAAATGCGGAAAAAAGAAAGAACTGCTTTCTTTGTAAGGGTAGGGGCATCATTTTTGTATCAGAGGAGCATACTCAATGGATTGAGGAGGAATGAGTCTATGATACAAAATGACTTTACTCCAACAAAATTGAAACCGGGCGCTGGCTTTTTAAGCAGCGCCTATTATTTTTGACTTTTTACTACATATGTCATCCTGAGCGTAGCCGAAGGATCTACTAATGATTATCCTTAGCTTGGCTAATTTTGCTAAGACTAGCGGTTATGGAAAGTAGATCCTTCGGCTGCGTCCGAGTACGGACTCCGCTCAGGATGACAGCACTGTTTTGACTTTTTTAGGCTTTGAGGCTAGAATAATATTATGTTGAAATCGAAAATTGAAGAGATAAAAAAACAGGTTTTGGAGGAAATTGAGAAAGTCAAAAATAGTGACGCGCTTTTTGATTTGGAGAAGAAATATCTGGGGCGAAAAAGCGAGTTTGTTGGGTTTCTCAAGAACTTGAAAAATCTGGCGCCGGAAGAGAGAAAGCAAATTGGTGAGCTGGCCAACAAGACTAAGCTGGAAATCCTCGACATTATTAACGGTAAAAAGGCCGATTTATCCAAAACTGGACCAAGCGCGGAAAAGGAAAAAATTGATGTGACGATTCCAGGAAATAAAAAGGGCGTGGGACATTTGAATCCCATCTCAATTGTGCGCCGAGACATCGAAGATATTTTCACTGGCATGGGATTTGAAATTGCTGATGGACCGGAAATTGAAACTGAATTCTATAATTTCGATGCTTTAAATATGCCCAAAGATCATCCGGCACGTGAAATGCAAGAAACTTTTTGGTTGAAAAATAAAAAAGGCAAAGAGAATTTGGCAATGCGTACACAAACTTCAGCAGTGCAAGCCAAGTATATGGAAAAACATAAACCGCCCTTGCGAATTATCGTGCCAGGAAAGTGCTTTCGTCGTGATGGATCAGACGCTACGCACGACAATACCTTTTATCAATTCGAAGCCCTTATTGTGGGAGAAAATATTAATGTCGGACACCTAAAGCAAGTAGCGGAAGATTTTTTCTCGCAATTTTTTGGGCAAGAAATCAAAGTGCGCCTGCGTCCAAGCTATTTTCCTTTCACGGAACCCAGTTTTGAGTTTGATATCTCCTGCACAGTTTGCGGTGGCACAGGTTGCAAGGCTTGTAAATATAACAAATGTCTCGAGCTTGGTGGTGCGGGAATGGTTAATCAAAATGTTTTTGAAGCAGTGGGCTACAAACGCAATGCCTATACTGGCTTTGCTTGGGGCTTTGGCCTTGAACGTCTCGCAATGATGAAGTATAAGATTGATGATTGCAGGCTTTTTCATAGTGGGGATTTGAGGTTTATTAGGCAGTTTTGAGTAGTTAATTAGTTTATTAGTTGAATAGTTAATTAGGATGGCAAGTGGCTTAGAAAATTTAAAGATATATAATTTAGCAGAGAGAATCGAGATTTTTTTACATAAATTGACAAAAAAATATCCGGTAGATGAAAAATACAGAATGGTTGATCAAATAAGGCGTGCTTCAAATGCAATAACATCAAATATTGCAGAGGGCTATGGAAGATATGCATACAAAGAAAAAATACGATATATGCATATTGCGAGAGGAGAGGCGTATGAATTGAAACAATTAATGATTAGATCGCAAAAGAAAGAATATATAAAAAAAGAATCTTTAGCTTTTATTGAAGAAAAAATGGTAGAGCTATTAAAGGGAATGAATGGTTACGTAAAATTTTTAAGATCCAAAGCTGAAACCCACTTAACTAATAAACCAATCAACTAATTAACTCCGTATGAAATACAGTTATAATTGGCTCAAAGAATTATCAGACACAAAACTATCTCCCGAAAAAGCGGCGGAGCTTTTGACGATGCATTCGTTTGAGATTGAAGGACTGGAAAAAAATAATGCTAGTCTGGACGGCGTGGTGGTAGGAGAAATTTTAGAAATCACAAAGCATCCTAATGCCGACAAATTACAGATTGCGACCGTAGAGACGAGGCATGCCTCGTCTAGGCTGCAAATCGTTTGCGGTGCGCCAAATATTGCGGTTGGACAAAAAGTGCCAGTGGCAGTGGTTGGCACAAAATTATCAGGCGGAGAAATTAAGGAAGCGGAAATTCGCGGAGTAAAATCTTTTGGCATGCTTTGCGCGGAAGATGAGTTGGGACTTGGCGAAAGTCATGCAGGAATTTTAATTTTGGATAAAAAGGCAAAAGTGGGCGAGCCAGTGGCAAAATATTTAGGCGGAGCAGATGATAGCGTTTTGGAAATTAAAGTTTTGCCTGATCGCGCGCATGATATTTTGAGTCATGTGGGAGTGGCGAGAGAGCTTTCTGTTTTAGAGAAAAAGAAATTTTCATATGCTTTTAACGAATTAATCTTGCCAACAAAAAAAAGCCAAAAACTAAAAGTAGAAATTAAAGACAAGGATTTGTGCAAAAGATATGTTGGCGTGGTGATGGAAAATATCACGATCAAAGAATCACCAAGGTGGCTGAAAGACAGACTGGAAATTTGCGGTTTGCGACCGATTAATAATGTTGTGGACGCGACTAACTATGTGATGCTGGAACTGGGGCAACCACTACATGCTTTCGACATGGAAAAAGTCTCAAGCCAAGGAACAAGAAACAAGGAACAAGAAACAAATAAATTGCAAAATTCAAAATTCAAAGCTCAAATAATAGTGAGGCGAGCAAAAAACAATGAAATGTTAACGTTGCTAGATGACAGCAAGATTAAATTAAATGAAAGCAATTTATTAATTACGAATGGTGATGATGCATTAGCGCTGGCGGGAATTATGGGTGGAAAAGATTCTGGAATTTCGGAAAATACAAAGACGATTGTTTTGGAAGCGGCGAGCTTCGATGCGGTGAATATTCGAAGAACAAGAACAGTATTGGGACTCAATACTGATTCGTCATATCGTTTTGAAAAAGATCTTGATCCAAATCTTACTGAAAAAGCGATGGTGCGGGTAATTGATATTTTAGAGCATATCGCAGGCGGAAAAATAGAAGGAATCGCGGACATCTATCCTAAGAAAATTAGTCCTTGGACAGTAAGGCTAGATTTAGAATATGCCAATCAGCTCTTGGGCGAAAACGTTCCCCTAAAAGAGCTTGTTAGCATTTTGAATTTACTAGGCATTCATACCAAATACCAAATACCTGCCTCGCCGGCAGGCAGGCAAAATACCAAATACTCCGCCATTGCGTGTACTATTCCAACCTACCGCCTTGACTTGCGAACGCAGGAAGATTTAATCGAAGATATTGGACGCATTTGGGGTTATGAAAAGATTGTTCCGCGGCCGATGATTGCGGAAGTTTTGCCAGCAAAGCTAAACGAGCAAGTTTTCTTTGAAAGAATAATACAAGACAAGCTCACTGGTCTTGGATTTGATGAGATGTATAATTATTCTTTCTATGGAGCGGACGATTTGAAAAAAACTGGTTTTTCTGAAAGCGAGCATCTCGAGCTCGCCAACCCGATGAACCCAGATCAGCAATTTGTTCGTGCGAAAATGACAGTCAATATTCTCAAAAATGTTAGAGAAAATCTCAAGAATTTTTCGTGCATTAGTATTTTTGAAATCGGCAAGCGCTATATGCTAAAAAATGGTGAGCCAGCAGAAGAACGCAATTTGATTTTGGCTAAAGTGCTTGAGAAGGACTCTAACTCTGAAACTTTCTATAATTTGAAAGGCACGACAGAGGATTTACTTGAAGCGTTTAATATTAAAAATACCCAATTTTTGGAAATCGAAAAATCCAGCACAATTTTGAATCCAGGAAGATCTGCAAAAATTGTAGTTGGTGGAAAAGCAGTCGGTTTTGTCGGTGAAGTTAGTCAGATGGTTTGCGCTAACTATAAAATTTCCAAACACTTGGCGATTGCGGAAATAAATTTGGAAGTTTTGCGGGATGTCGCGAAAAATACCTTAGAATATCAGCCAATTAATAAATTCCCAGTCGTTTCGCGAGATATTTCAATGATTGTTCCAAAGGACATAAAATACGCCCAAATCGAAACTTTGGTCAAAAAAACTGGTGGAGAATTGGTGAACAATATTTTGCTATTCGATCGTTTTGAAGCCAAGAACAGTATGGCGATCAGAATTGAAATGAGCGCGAAAGACCGAACACTGGAAAGTGCGGAAATTGATGCGGTGATGGAAAAGATTATTCCAAGATTGAAAAATGATTTAAGTGTTGAGGTGAGGAAATAGTTAGAAGGTAAAAATTGAGAGTGAAAATGGAAAAACAAAAAGGAAAAAATAAAAATATATTAAAATATAGAGCATATCAATTTAGCCTAGATGCTATCGATTTACTGATGTTGTTACCCAAAAATTACATATTCGAAATTATTGGTAAACAATTTTTGCGCTCAGCCACATCCATAGCCGCTAATATTATTGAAGCGCAAGCAGGAAGAACAAAAAGGGATTTTGTGAATTTTTATCACATTTCACTTAAAAGCGCCAACGAAACAAAGTACTGGCTGTGCGTGCTAAGAGAAAAAAGTAGAGAAAAGGAATTGAAGGAAAAAATAGAAAAGTTGTTGCGGGAAGCTGTTGAAATAAGTAATATGCTTGGCGCCAGTATTTTGACCATGAAAAATAAAAGAGTTTTATGATTTTAAGCTATTGTTTTTCATTTTTAGATCTTAACTTTTAGTTTTTATGCCAGAAATCCCAAAAACCTACGAACCCCAAAAATACGAAGATAAGATTTATGCGCTTTGGGAAAAATCCGGAAAGTTCAATCCGGATAATTTGAAGTTGCCCAAAAACGCCAAGTCATATACGATCGTTCTTCCGCCACCGAACATCACTGATAAACTTCATCTGGGACATGCTTCGATTATTGCGATTGAAGATTTGCTGATTCGTTTTCATCGGATGAAAGGTTTTCGTGCGCTCTATCTTCCTGGAACTGATCATGCTTCCATTGCCACACAAAATGTGGTGGAGAAAAAGTTGCTAAAAGAACAAGGACTGACTCGACATGACTTGGGACGAGAAAAATTCTTGAAAGAAGTTTGGAAATTTTTGCGGGTGACGCAGGCAACAATCTTGAAACA
Source organism: Candidatus Moraniibacteriota bacterium (assembly GCA_026396175.1). GTDB lineage: Bacteria > Patescibacteriota > Minisyncoccia > Moranbacterales > UBA2206 > UBA9630. The sequence continues at coordinate 10,074 of JAPLXG010000012.1, forward strand.
AGCCCGCAAGATGGGTGGATCTTTTGATTGGTCACGCGAAGCGTTCACACTAGACGTAGAGAGGAAAAGGGCGGTAACGAAAATGTTTTTGGATATGCACAAAGAAGGTTTGGTTTATCGTGGAAAAAGAATTGTCAATTGGTGCCCGCGTTGTAAATCAACTTTAGCGGATGATGAAGTGGAATATAAAGAAGAGATTGGAAAATTATATTGGATTAAATACGGACCATTTGTTTTGGCAACCTCGCGTCCGGAAACAAAACTAGGCGACACTGCCGTAGCAGTCTATCCTGGCGACAAGCGTTATGCGAAAATGGTTGGGAAGAAATTCATGATTCCTGGAGTGCTGGGAGAATTTGAAATTACGGTTGTGGCGGATAAGGCAGTAGATCCAAAATTTGGCAGCGGTGCGATCAAAGTTACCCCTGGACATGATTTTACCGACTATGCAATCGCGCAGAGACATAACATCGCAATGAAGCAAATCATCGATGAAGATGGAAAGATGATGGCTAATTGCGGGAAATATACTGGGATGACAACATTGGAAGCGAGAAAGGCCATTGCGGCGGATATGGAAAAAATGGGTCTCATCGATCATGTCGAAGAGGGCTATAAGCATAATTTGGCAATATGCTATCGTTGTGGAACAACCATCGAGCCAATTCCTTCTGAACAATGGTTCTTGGCGGTGGACAAAAAACTGAAACGCCTAGGCGGAAAATCTTTGAAAGAAAAAGCACTGGAAGTGGCGAAAAATGGAAAAATTAAATTTCACCCACATCGCTTCACGAAACGCTACGCGGATTGGATGAGTAATCTTCACGATTGGTGTATCTCTCGTCAAATTTGGTTTGGACATGAATTTCCCGTATGGTACAGAGATAGTGAGCCTACCTACGCCAAGGCTCCGGCAGGCAAGCAGCAGAAAGAAATTTATGTTGGTGAAAAAGCACCAAGGGGCAAAGGCTGGACAAAAGATCCTGATACTTTTGATACTTGGTTTTCTTCTGGAATGTGGTCATTTTCAACACTGGGTTGGCCTGCCTGCGCTAAAGCTTCGGCAGGTAAACCTGGTAAAATTATTAAGACGGGGGATTTGGCGAGGTTTCATCCGACGCAGGTTTTGGAAACTGGTTATGAAATTTTAACTTTATGGGTTTCGCGGATGATTATGATGTCTCTTTTTGCTCTAAATGAAATTCCATTTGAAAATGTCTATCTGCACGGGATGGTTTTAGATTCACTTGGCAAAAAGATGTCAAAATCAAAGGGCAATGGCATCGATCCAATGGATATGATTGAAAAATTCGGAACAGATGCAGTGAGGCTATCGCTCCTTATCGGTTCCACTCCAGGAAATGATATGCGGCTGTCAGAAGAAAAAATAGCCAGTTTCAGAAATTTTGTGACGAAACTTTGGAACATCTATCGCTATTGCAACCACGCGGATAGTAAATTTTCATTGGTTGAGAAAATAAACAAGAAAGATTTGAAATCACTTTCAGATAGGTGGCTAGTTTCCCAGCTGCAAAAAACTATCGAAGAAATTACCAGAAATCTTAATGAATATAAATTTTCCATGGCAGGCGAGGCGCTCGAGAAGTTTATCTGGAATGATTTTGCTGATTGGTACCTTGAAATAAATAAAATTGAAAAAAATTCGAAAGTGCTTGGCTATGTCTTGGATAAGATTTTGAAATTATCGCATCCTTTCGCACCGTTTGTTACAGAAAAAATCTGGCAGGATTCTTCGGCACGCCATAGCTTTAGCGGAGGCGGCTCATCGGTTCATAAAATTTTAATGGTAGAAAAATGGCCAGTGGCGGATAAAAAGCTTCTGGATAAAAAATCTCAAGTGGATTTCGCACATTTCCAACAAACAGTAACTAAGATCAGAAATATTCGCACAAACTATCATATTGATCCGGGAAAAACAATCCAGGTTTTTGCTAAAAAGGCGGAAAATAAGGAAGTTATCGAAAAACTAGCACGGATTAAAATTGACGTTGTGTCGAAAATTAATGCCAAGGGGATCGTGGTGGCGGGAAAAAATATCAAGCTGACTTTAGCAATTTCAGATTTAATTGATGTGGAAAAAGAAAAAGCTAGATTGGAAAAAGAAATTGCTAACCTGAAAAGTTTGGTCACCAAGACGGAAGCGCTTTTGAGCAATAAAAATTTTGTCAAAAGCGCGCCAAAAGAGATAATTTTGGTTAATCAGACCAAGTTAAAAGAATATGGCGAGAAACTGAAAATTCAGCAGGAACTCCTGAAAAACTGCACCTATTGACAAGAAATGGAAAACTCGCTAATATAGTTAGAGACATTAAAAAACTGAATATATGAGGTCCGCCAAGGCGGACTTCTAGTCCAAATAGAGGGAAAACTCAGATTGCAAGAACTTGGACCATCTCTTTTTCTCGAAGGGTACACGCTAAAAGCTAAACAAGCTTTTGGTTTTGACGCTTTGAGAATTTCCGTCTATTTTTTTATTTTTTGAGAATTTAAAGAAGTGTCAATTCGCATGTCCCCCATTCGTAGTGGGGGTTCGCGAAGCGAATAACATGGTACAAGACAAAGAGGTAGTTAAATTAGAAGGTGTGGTCGTTGAGCTTTTGCCCAGCGCGACTTTCAAAGTTAAACTGCCCAATGATCACATAATTCATGCCTACATTTCCGGTAAGATGCGCGTAAACTACATCCGTCTTATTCCAGGTGATCGCGTATTGGTTGAAATGAGTCCCTATGACCTAACCAAAGGCCGAGTAGTCCAACGGCTTAAATAAAAATTTTGTAAAAATATATGAAAGTTAAAGCATCTGTGAGAAAAATTTGTGATAAATGTAAGACCGTCAAAAGAAAAGGCGTGCTTTTTGTGATTTGTTCTAATCCAAAACACAAGCAACGCCAAGGCTAAGTATCCGAAAGCGTGCTACGAACACGCACATCCGAATAAAAATTAATTTCGTAGATTCGAATGCATTCGCCTGCCTGCCGGTAGGCAAGGTAGATTCGAATCGGTATAAAGAAATATATGCTTAGAATCGCTGGAGTAAATATTCCTGATAATAAAAGAGTTGAAATTTCACTCACCTATATCTACGGAGTTGGCAAAAATACCGCTTCGGAAATTTTAGCTGAGCTGAAAATCAACAAAGATAAGCGCGTAAAGGATCTAACGGAAAAAGAGCAGAATGATATCCGCAGTTACGTCGAGAAGAAAATTAAGATTGAGGGGGATTTAAAATTGGAAGTACGCGACAATGTGAAGCGTTTGAAAGAAGTGGGCTGTTATCGCGGCGTGCGTCATCAACGCGGTTTGCCCGTGCGTGGACAAAGAACTAAAACTAATAATCGGACAGTTCGTGGCAATGTGAGGAGAACAATGGGATCTGGCCGCGTGAAGACTGAAAAGACGTAAAATATTAGTTGTCATTCCCGCGGAGGCGGGAATCCAGTGGATAAACTCAGAGATGTAAATTCAATCTTTGTGGATAGGTAAATTACAAAGACGAGAATAACTAAGTGAACTATACATTATTATGACGAAAGATACAGAACAAAAAAAGGAAACTGAAGTAACTGCTCCAAAAGCGGAGATTTCTGACGAGGCAATTCTTTCCACGCTAGCTGGCGAAGAAGTGAAGTTGGAACAGAAAAAGGTCAAAAAGGCCAAAAAGCAAGTTCAAAAAGGTCGAGCCACAGTGAAGTGCTCCTATAACAATACAATTGTTAATATTTCCGACAGTACCGGTGGAGTTTTAGGCTGGTGTTCATCGGGACTTTTGGGTTTCAAGGGTGCTAAAAAAGCCACTCCCTATGCTGCTACGCAAGTTGTGGCTAATGTGGCGGAAAAAATGCGAAAATATGGTGTGAAAGAACTGGAAGTTTTTGTGCGTGGAGTCGGTTCTGGACGAGAGGCATCAATTCGAGCGCTCGCTAATAATGGTTTTGAAATCACGATGATCAAAGATACAACTCCAATCCCACATAATGGTTGTCGCGCCAAAAAACCTCGTCGAGTTTAATTTTGTATTCAGAATAAGTTTATTATTTTTTATAAATTAGAAAGATTATATGGCTAGAGATACTGAAGCACAATGTCGAAAATGTCGCCGGGCGATGGAAAAATTGTTCCTCAAGGGTGATCGTTGCAATGGTCCAAAATGTGGAATGGTTAAACGCGCCTATATCCCAGGAGTCCACGGCAAAAAAATGTCCCGCGGTAATCGCAGTGAATATGGCATCCAGCTCGCGGCCAAACAAAAAATCAAACGCATCTATGGCGTCTTAGAAAAACAATTCCGCAAGCACTTTAGTGATGTGAAAGGCAAGAAAGGTGTGACGGGAGATTTATTGCTTATTCGTTTGGAGACAAGACTTGATAATGTGGTTTATCGGATGGGCTTTGGTGCCTCACGCGCTCAATCCCGTCAACTTGTTAATCATGGCCTCATTGCAGTGAACGGTCGTAAAGTTTCTATTCCTTCCTACGAAGTGAAAGTTGGACAAGCAATCAGTATTAAGACTGGAAAAGAACAAAAGAATTATTTCAAAAATATCGATCAGGCGTTGAAAAATAAACAAGATTTCCCAAGCTGGATTTCATTTGATGCGACAAAGCTCGAAGGAAAGGTTATCAGCCTTCCAACTCGGCAAGAGATTGGAACAGGTGTTGATGCTCAGGTTGTGGTGGAATATTACTCACGATAATTAAAATATAGGAGAGCGTTAAGTCTAAGAAACTAACGTTAAATCTCCTCTAATTATTAAACTTACAAACAAATGCAAGCAATAACACTTCCTCAAAAACCTAAATATATTCCTCTCGACGAAAAAACGGGTAAATTTGAAATTGATGGTTGTTATCCTGGTTATGGAACAACTGTCGGCAACGCTCTCCGTCGCGTGCTTCTTTCCTCTCTGCCTGGCTCTGCTATCACTTCAATCAAAATTAAAGGCGTCAAGCACGAGTTTTCCACTATTCCTAATGTTTTGGAAGATGTGATTCAAATCGTTTTGAACTTAAAACAAGTGCGCTTGAAATCACACAAAGACGAGCCAGTAACTGTCACCTTGAGCGTGAAGGGAGAAAAAGTAATCACCGCGGGAATGATCAAATGTCCAACCGATGTAGAAGTAATCACCAAAGACGCACCGATTGCTACTATCACTAATGCTAAGGGTGAGTTTGATATGGAAATGGAAGTGGAGAATGGTATTGGTTATGTGCCAGTCGATCAACAACTAAGAGAAAAGAAAGAAGTTGGTATGATTGCCTTGGATGCGATTTACACTCCAATCCGCCGTGTGAATTACACAATTGAAAATATGCGTGTCGGAAAAAGAACGGATTTTGAAAAGATTATCTTGGAAGTAGCGACTGACGGAAGTATTTCACCAAAAGACGCTTTTGCCCAAGCTGTGAAAATCCTTAGTGATCAATTCTCTGTGCTCACCACAATCAAAGAAGTGGAAGAAGCCGTGGATCAGGAAGTAGCTGAGGTTGTAGTCGAAGCGGAAGTGGCTGAAGTTGTCGCGGAAGATGTGACTAAAACTGAAGTAACTGCGCTCAAGAATCTTTCTACTCGCACTTTGAATGTTTTGGAAAAAGCCAATATCGCCACTGTGGCGGATATTGTTAAATTGACCGAAGCGCAAGTGGGAGAATTGGAAGGGATGGGAGCAAAAGGCATCAAAGAAATCAAAAAAGCAATTGGAGACTTTGGTATTAATCTTAAAAAAGAGTAAGGACACAGAAAGGCACAGAAACGACAGAATAGCACAGAAGAAAGAGAAATTCTTTTGTGTAGTTCTGTATAATTCCGTGTAGCTCTGTGATTAAAGTATGAGACATCAAAATAAAGGTAGAGAACTGGGAAGAGAAATGAATCAGCGGAAGGCATTGTTTCGTACAATGCTGGGTAGTTTGATTATGCGTGAAAAGATTGAAACGACGGAAGCGAAGGCTAAGGAATTGAAAGGCAAGATTGATCGTTTGATCAATAAAGCCAAGAAAGGCAAAGATCCAGAGCGAAAACTGGCGATCATTCGTGATCTCAAAAAATATATTCCCGCGATGGCAATGAAAAAACTGACTGGAGAATTTTTGGATAAGTTTGAAAAAAGAAGTAGTGGTTATACCCGAATAATTAAATTAGCGCCAAGAAAAAGCGATTCAGCCAGAATGGCCGTTATCGAATTTGTATAAAGCTATGATTACCAGAAAATATCATCTTTTTGATGCGACAGATAAAACACCCGGCCGGATGGCAACCGAAATTGCTCGGATTTTGCGTGGGAAAAATAAGGTTGATTTCACACCCCACATTGACGGGGGAGACTTCGTAGTTGTGACCAACTCGGACAATGTCAAAATTGCCTATGGTAAGGGCGACAAAAAAATCTACTACCGTTTTTCCGGTTACCCAGGCGGAATTACTGCCACAAAATTGAAAGACCAGATTGAAAAAGATTCCAGAAAAGTCATCAAAGACGCCGTCTATGGAATGCTTTGCAAGAACAAATTGCGCGACAAGATGATGAAAAGACTTTTGATTTATGTCGACGACAAGCATGCTCACGCGATCAATGGAACAACTAACTAATACTTTATACTATGATTGACAAGAAAAAAGTTAAAATTGAAAAAGGCGCAGTGGAAGAGAAAGCGGAAGCCGGACGATATTTCTACGCCGTCGGAAAAAGAAAAACCGCCATCGCTCAAGTGCGTATCTATCCAACCAGCACGCCGACTGACACACTGGTCAATGACAAAAAACTGGAACTCTACTTTTCCGTCGCACGTTTCGCTGACACAGTAAAATCCGCCCTGACTTCTGTTGGACTGGCTGAGAAATTCAATGTAACTGTGAAAGTAACCGGTGGAGGAATCAACGCGCAATCCGAAGCAATCCGCTTGGGAATCGCAAGAGCGCTCATTAAATTTGACGAAAACCTGCGCAAAGTTCTCCGCGCGCAAGGTTTCCTCACACGAGACGCCAGAGTGGTGGAAAGAAAGAAACCAGGACTCAAGAAAGCGAGAAAAAGTCCACAGTGGGCAAAAAGATAGTTTATATTTATACTTTTGTATTTATTCAGAAACGAGCTACATGCTCGTTTCTTTTTGTTTTAAAAAATTTTGTCATTCTGAGTGAAGCGGAGCGGAGTCGAAGAATCTGCTTTGCGTTATCCATAGCCTAGTTTATATTTACAAAACCTGAGGTATTGCTGGGCAGATCCTTCGACTACGCTCAGGATGACAGCTATTTTTTGCTTTATCTAGGGCACGCCGAGATTTTTGGGTTGACAAAACCCCAAAATGGGTGTATACTAAAAAATCGTACATTAAAAACTACCTAGCCGATTAACAGCCATTTTCTGGCCAGCTCTGCGCTGTGTGGAGACAGCTGGAAATGTGCTGTTAACAATAAAGAAGGAGGGACTTATGGTACGCATTAATGATTTTCTTGGGGCGGCGAGAGAGGAAATTGCTTCCGATTTGAGGGAAACAATAAAGGCATTGTGTCAAATCTCTCAGGATATAGGTGATTTTAAGTATAGTATTGAAACTATTAGGGATGTTGATTTTTTGCAAAGCACCGAGAAACGTCTTCAGGAAAGGCTTGATGAAATAGTTTATTTTTCCGAAGATGATGATGACTGTAGATATTGTAAATTAATACAAAGATTATGCGGATGCCTTCCGAGCGTAGAAATTCCTTATCACGGAACATTTATTAGACTTCCAAATGGTTTAATTCTTAGCATTTACGAGTATATCTATAGGCCAGTATTTCATAAAGAGGAAGAGGCGATTGAGCAAATACGATATGCCAAAGAGGATTATGAGAAAATGCGCACTGAAGAATATCTTTCGCATTGTTGTGAGTTAGAGGAAAATAGTATTGATTAATTGAGAGGGGCTAGGTAATTCTGAGAAGTTGTTGATTTATAATTTAATGAATCAAAAAGTTTTTGGATCTATTATCACAACGTTGTTTTAGGTCCTTTTTATTTTGCCAAAAAATAAATATTGTCATCCCCGCGCAGGCGGGGATCCAGTGAAAAGGCTTTGTTTTATATAATCAAACTAAGTTCAAGGATAATTGTGTTTAATTTTGTCCCTACACTAGATTCCCGCCTCCGCGGGAATGACATAAAAAAAGAAACAAAAAAAGCCCAAAGCATTTTGCCTGGACTTTTTCTAAAAGTATTGTAAAAACTATTTCTTCAACTTCTTCTTCGAAACCACTTTCTTGGTTTCGGCTTTTGGTTTTCTGATGCGTTCCTTTTTTGCTTTTGGAGCGGCTTTCTTTTCGGCGATTTTCTTGAAACGATCGACGCGACCGGCGGTGTCCATAGATTTCTTTTTGCCAGTGTAGAATGGGTGGCAAGCGGCGCAGATTTCTACCTTCATTTCTTTGACCGTAGAGCCGGCCTCAATCACATTGCCACAGGCGCAAATGATCTTGGCATCTGCAAAATACTTAGGATGGATGTCTTTTTTCATAGATTTCGTTGATTTTGGTTCTCAAGAGTTGGAAATAAGGCTTAATTGAAGCCTGATTGTGAAAAACTCTGGAAACGGCAAATTTTGCTTAAATTGAGTTATTATTAGCGTTTATCCCTTACCAACTCAGTGGTTGGTGTGGGACTAAGTAAATTTAGCATGCTTTTCGTGAATTGACAAGTGTGGCGGGAGCTGATATAGTAGCTAGGTACAAAAACTCATATTTTCCGAGCATTGTCCTGCCCTGGAACGCATACGAACTGGGGATTAAGATGCTGATTTTAAGCCAAAAGCTTGGAATCAACGGAAAATAGCGGAAACGCGACTCACTTTGAGAGGAGCGTATAATTATTAAAGGAACAATAATATGGAAGAAAAGAACGTTTCAGCCCCAATGGGAGCTGGAAAAGAAGGAGCGGCAGGGGAAATGGCCGATTGTTTTTCTGATTTCGATTTTTCGAAATTGGAAATCAGCATGGAAGAGATGTTTAAAAATGGCGTGCATTTTGGACATCACAAATCGCGAAAAAATCCCAAAATGGATGAGTTCATTTTTGGCGTGAAAAATGGGATCAATATTTTGGATCTGCAAAAGACAGCGCAGAAGTTGAAAGAAGCCTTGGCGTTTATGGAAAAAGTAATTATGGGCGGACAAAAAATTCTTTTTGTCGGAACAAAAAAACAAGCCAAAAAAATTGTCGAAGCGGCAGCCAAGAGATGTGAGATGCCCTATGTTACAGAGAGATGGTTGGGTGGAACTTTCACCAACTATTCGGCGATTTCTGGTCGCACGAGATATCTGCGTGATGGACAAGACAAGTTGGAAAAAGGGGAGTATGGAAAATATACTAAATTTGAGCAAATGAAATTTGCCGAAGAACTGAATCGTCTAGAAACCAAGATGGGTGGAATAAAACTGATGGATCGCTTGCCGGGAGCAATTTTTGTGACTGGTGTAGTGGAAGATAACTTGGCAATCAAAGAAGCGCGGATCAAAAATATTCCCGTCATCGCACTGGCCGACACAAACATTGACCCACGCGATATCGATTACATTATTCCAGCCAATGAAGATGCTGTTTCTTCATTGAAAATCCTGATGGCCTATGTTGTGAAAGCGGTGCTGGTGGCCAAGCAAAAAGTGGTAGTGGAAAAAGCGGCTCTCGATAAAGCAGCAGCAGAAGTCAAAAATTAGGAATTTTAAAAAGTATTTATTCGTATGTCCCCCTTTCGTAGTGGGGGTTCGCGAAGCGAAAAACATATGTCAAACTTAGAACAAATAAAAAAAATTAGAGAAATGCTTGGTTCGGGAATTGTGGAAACCAAAAAAGCACTCGATGAAGCAGGCGGTGATGAGGAAAAAGCGATTGAAATTATTCGAAAACGGGGGAAACTGAAAGCGGCCAAAAAATCTGATCGTGAGGCCGGTGAGGGTGTGGTTGTGTCCTATATCCACCCAAATAATAAATTAGGTGCGATAGTGAAGCTTTATTGTGAAAGTGATTTTGTGGCGAGAAATACCGAATTTCTTGAATTAGCCAAAGATTTGGCAATGCACATCTGCGCAATGAATCCGCAATATGTGAAACCGGAAGATGTGTCAGCTGAAACATTGGAAAAGGAAAAAGAAATTTGGCAGGAGCAGTTGAAAGCAGAAAACAAGCCGACGGAAATTATGGTAAAAATCCTCGAAGGTAAAGAGAAAAAATTCCGTGAAGATTTGGCGCTCCTTACTCAAGCTTATGTTAAAAATCCTGACCAGACCGTGGAGTCGCTTATCACAGAAAAAATTGCCAAGATCGGAGAGAATATCTGTGTAGGTGGTTTTACTCGGATGGAGTTATAAAATCGAGACTTAAAAATAATAGATTCGCAATACAATGAATGTTTTAGTAAAAATATATCCTTGGGAGGGGCCGCGTCTTTGCGAAAGCGAAATCAGATTGAAAGCTGGAGATCGTGTCGTGGTAACTTGCGAACATTTCAATGAACTGGGAACGGTTGAGGCGGATGGCAAAGAGAATTGCCCGAAAGAAAAAGAACAAGTTTTGCGCTTGGCAACAACTCGGGACAAAGAAAATTTTATCGCGAAAGAAACAGAAAAGGAAGAAATGTTGGATTTTTGCAAGAGTGAACTCAAGGCATTGGGCCTGGCAATGAAAGCGATTGATGCGAGAATTAGTCTTTGCGGCAAGCAGATCATTTTTATTTTTACTTCTGATGGCCGGGTGGATTTTCGGGAATTGGTAAAAAATCTTTCGCTCAAGTTTAAAAAAGCAATCAGAATGCAGCAAATCGGTTCGCGCGATGAAGCGCGAAAGCTGGGTGATTGCGGTGTTTGTGGAAGATCAATGTGTTGCATTAACACTAAAAATAATATTCCTAGCATCACAACTGATATGGCGCGTGTCCAACAGATTGCACACCGTGGCACAGAGCGGATTTCTGGTGCTTGCGGACGGCTGATGTGTTGCCTTGCCTATGAAGCCCAGAGTTATCGCGAGATGCTCGAAGGGATGCCGGAAATGTATAGTCCGATTAGTACCGTCGAAGGCGATGGAACGGTGATTGAAGTAAATGCGATTACACAAGAAGTGAAAGTTAAACTGAAAAGTGGAAAATATCTGACAGTCAAAAAGGAAGAATTAAAATAAAATTTTTATCGCGCTGATATTCATATATTCGTATGTCCCATTTTCGTAGTATGGGTTCGCGAAGCGAATAACAGCGAAGCAAATAACCTTATGTTGTACCAAATTATTCCGCCAATTCTAGTCGTTTTGAGTGTCATCGGAATAATTGTTTTTTTGGTCAAAAAAACTCCGGAAATTAATCGGTTTGAGCGGGAGGAAAAAATGGAAAAGGAGCGAGAATTCCGTGCGATGAGTGGAGGGGCTAATAATTTTTCCGAAAGAGAAGTGGCGAGATTAAAGGTAGCAGCAAAATTAAAACAAGGTTCGCTGGTTCTTTTGGAAAAATCAGTCAAAAAATCTCAGATTATTTTTTTGAAATTGGAAAATAGGATGAAAAATTTAGGAGAGGGGATTAGAAAAAAAAGAAGTTCCCGTGTGGATGAGATAAATAGTAATGAAAGAATGCAATCAGAATATCAGCCAAAGAAAGAAGATGTGCCTGCGACAAGAGAAACTGAAGCGCTGGATGGAATTATTGATAAAATAGGAAAATATAATCCGGAAAAAAGAAATATTCGTGAACGATTAGGATTAAAGCAAAAAGCAAAACAAGAGGAAGTGGAGGAAAAATTTTTTCGTCCAATCATTAGTGATCACGTTGTTGTTCCCAAGAGAAGACGCGAAACCAAGAGCCGTCTGGAAGAACTTCTGATTGAAAGGATCGCCGCTAATCCGAAAGACATTGAAGCCTATGAAAGACTAGGGGAATATTACCTGGAAGTGAAAAACCTTGAACATTCCAAGGAATGTTTCAAGCAAGTGCTTCGCTTAAATCCGACAAATCGCAACGCGAGGTATAAAATCAGAAAACTGGAAAAAATTCTGGGAAGCTGATAGAATAATAGGGCGTGAAAATTCCTCTGAAGTAGCTCCTCGTAAAACCCGATAAATCGGATCACGGGGCAGGCAATGGGCTTAATACGCCGAAGTAGCTCAATGGCAGAGCAACTGTTTTGCGCCAGCCCCGCACTAATTTAAAAAATAAATAAATCGCCGTCCTAGCTCAATGGCAGAGCAACTGTTTTGTAAACAGTAGGTTATCAGTTCAACTCTGATGGACGGCTCATGAGTCTAGAAGTAATTTACTGGTGCACTTTTTAAATTAGTGCGGGGTAAATAGGTTATCGGTTCCCTGCCTGCCGGTAGGCAGGAACTCCGATCTTCGGCTCAAAATCATGTAGCATATAACATGTAGCATATAACAGGACTCCTTAATGATTTTGTTACATGTTTCATGTTGCATGTTACATGCAGTGGGTCGGTGGCGGAGTGGTCCCTGCCTACTGGCAGGCAGGAATCGCAGCTGACTGTAAATCAGCCGATTTCGGTCTACGGGCGCGCGTCCCTCACCAATTTCGAACATTTTAAAATTATTTAGGGCAGACAGGGATATGGGTCGGTGGCGGAGTGGTCAATCGCAGCTGACTGTAAATCAGCCGATTTCGGTCTACGGGGGTTCGAATCCCTCCCGGCCCACAAGGCTGTCCTAGTTCGAAATTGGTGAGGGATGAAAATCCTTCCCGGCCCACATAATTTTACGCCGTTGTAGCTCAGTCGGTAGAGCATTTCCATGGTAAGGAAAAGGTCCGCAGTTCGATTCTGCGCAACGGCTCAGGCTAAAGGTCCCCTGCCTGCCGGCAGGCAGGGATTCCGGACAACGGCTCATTATAATTAGTAGCCAGTATCTAATATTTTGTATTTAGTATTTATACTAAATACCAGATACTAAATACCACATACAAATAAATGTCACGAGAAAATTTATCAAAGCTGAAATGTTTGGAATGTGCTAACATCAACTATTTCACCACCAGAAACAAGAAAAAGTTGAAAGAAAAATTGGAAATGAAAAAACATTGCCCAAAATGCAAAAAGCACACGATGCATAAGGAAATGAAATAGGGAGTTGGTGAAATTATTCCGTCTTTGCGAACATGCGGGCTTTGCCCGCCGAAGTCCGCTGTGGCGGACATAGGCGGGTGTGGTGAAGTGGTATCACAACGGTCTCCAAAACCGTTATCCCAGGTCCGACTCCTGGCACCCGTGCATAGAAAAAAACAAGACTCTCGAGTCTTGTTTTTGTTTGCATTGGGATATATTTTTCAGTTTGACTTTAAAAAAATAGAAAAGGCATAGCGTGGGGGTTCGTTATGCCTTTTTGGATGCCCGGTTTTAGTTTAAACCGAGAACATTAGAAAAGCTGTATTGGAGGCCGTGAAATTATATGCAGACCATTCTTGGCTATATATCCACGTAATGTTTGGCCGCAGTTTTGACATTGATAGCCTAGTGTTGGGATTGGATCTCGAGGCGTTGCTTGGAACGCTTTTGCTATGATTACCGATTTACAGTGCCAGCAGTGGGTGGAATAATCTTTGTCGCTAAATTCCCATAAAATCCTTTCAAAGCTTTCGCGGGGGATTATTCTGCTGGCATTGGCCATGTAATAATAGACATGATGATTAACACATATAAACCACATCATATCTTTTTGCCATTCGTAAGAATAGGCAAAGGCCACGGTGCGGCAAATCTGGCATGCAACTCCTGAATAAATAGCCAGTGGCATTGAGAGTACCTCCTTTCCCGTAATAGGGAATGATAAAAATTGTCTATCATGTAAAAAATCGCGGCGTGCCAAAGAATGGCACAATAATCCGCGGAATTTCTTTGTAAATGAACAAGCGTATGATAGCGTACTGTAGCGCATAACCAGCGGGGAGTCAAGTGCATGAATTTTAAAAAATAACTGAATTTAAGACTGGCAAGAATTTCTTTCGAGTTCTATTTTATGGTATGATAAAATTGTAAAATCAATTCACTATGTACTATCTTTATATCCTAAAATGCGCGGATAAAACGCTCTATACGGGGATTGCCACCGATCTTTCGCGTCGGGTTTTTGAACATAATAACAATAAGCTTGGTGCGAAATATACCGCCGCGCGCCGTCCGGTTAGGTTGGTCTATTTTCAGAAATTTAAAAACCGCTCTCTTGCTTCCAAAGAAGAAGCGCGGATAAAAAAGTTGAAAAAAGCAGAGAAGCTAGAATTGATTGGGGGATAGCGACTTGTTTGAATTTCGCTATGTTGCGTTTGAAAAAAGTGTGGTATACTGAAAAGGTAAAATAAATAACTAAAAATTCATCCCCCACCACTTTTTTGCTCGCATTTCGTGCGAAAGTGAAGTAGCCCTAGAAGCTATCGTCGGGAGAATGCTAGGATATAATTTCTAGCCAAAATAAATTCAAAAGCAAAAAAGTGGTGGGGGATAAAAAAATATGGCACTGGCAAAAAAAACAAAAAAAGAGGGGAGTAGTTTTGACTGGCAAGAAACTTTGTCTGGGTTGGGAGTTAGTTTTTTCAAGAATTTTGCCGATTCTTTGGCGGACAAAATTAAACATCGGATTCAAGAAATGGTGGTTGCGTTGCAAAAGGGTCTGCTTGGAACATTTTTGATTATAATTGGAACAATTTTCGCCCTAGTTAGTCTCGCTCTGTTTATCAATGAGATGCTTATGATCGGAACCGGCGTGGGCTATGCGATTGTGGGAATTTTTTCAATTCTAATGGGGTTATTAATTATTAAGAGTAAATAATATGGACACAAAAAAAATTAAGAGCAAAGCAAGCGAGATGAAAGCGGATGTGCAAAAGATGGCCGAGAAGGAAATTGCCAAGGCCAAGCAAGAATTGAAGAAGGTGGAAAAGCTAGTAGAAGATTATGCCAAAAAGAACCCGGAAAAGGCAGCGATGATTTCCGCAGGAATCGGTGCGGCATTGGGCGCAGCTGTGGCAGTGCTTTTGGGAAAAGCAGGAAGGGGCAAGAAGAAATAGGCGAAACAAACAATTCACCCCGCATCCCGCCAAGGCGGGATTTGCGGGGCTTGTGAAAAAAGCCTTTTTAGGCTATAATCAATAGAGGGTAGGATAAACCCTCTATTTTTTTGCGTAAACGATGAAAAAGCAATCAGAAAAACAAGCCAAAATCGACTTGGGACGCTTTTGGAAGCGCCTTTGGATACTTCTTACGCCAAGTCAAAAGCAAATCAAAAAATTGCTTGTTTTGATTATGATGATGGAAGTGGTGCATCTTGGTGGTCCCTATATGTTAAAAATAATCATTGACAAGATTACCAATTTTAACGTTGCCGAATTGGGAACTATCCTATTTTTGGTTGTGATGATGCTTTTGATCAATCAGCTTTTTTCGCTTCTTGATTATGTTGCTGATAGTAGGGTTTTTAATATCTTAGTATCCGTGGACGCATATTTAGCGAATAATGCACTATGCAAAATGGTTTTTTTAAGCTTGGGTTATCATGAAAAAGAAAATACGGGCAGTAAAATTATTAAAATAAATCGTGGAGTTGACAAGATTGACACGCTTTTGGGAAATTTTTTCTGGGAAGTGGCGCCAACCATTTTTCAAATTATTTTTACTACCATTACCCTGTTTATCGTGAATTGGCGCTTTGGTATTATTATTCTCATCTTCGTGCCTGCTTTTGTTTTTCTCACACTGCGCGTCAATGCCTTGGTTTTTCCTTTTCGCAGAAAACGTTTTGATGAACAAGAGGTAGCTGCCAGTCTCATGACTCAAGCAATCGTCAATATTAATACAGTGAAATCTTTTGTGTCCGAGCTGAGAGAGTATGCTCGATTTTCTCGAGCGACGGAAAATGTGAAAAATAGTGTCATTAGGGAATATGGTAAAATTTTAAAGTTTAATATTGCGCGCAATCTTGTGATTGACTTGGGTCGTGGCCTCGTGTTAGTCTTTGGAATTTACTTGGTGCTTCATGGACAAATCACAATCGGTACGATTGTTTTTGTCTATACTATTTCTGAAAAAGCCCTGCTTTCTCTCTTTCGTATTTCTCGTCTTTATGACCGGATCATGGAATCCAGCGAAGCCGTGGAAAGATTATATCTTTTATCCAAAGAAGAATCGGAAATAAAAAATGCCATCAAGGGGCTTAAGCCAAAAAACATCGAGGGAAGGCTAGATTTTAAAAACGTGTCTTTCCACTATAAGGGTAGCAATATTTGTGCGCTGGATAAGGTTGATTTTTCAATTAATTCCGGTTGCGTGACTGCCCTGGTCGGACCATCCGGCGGTGGAAAAACAACAGTGGTGCGGATGATTTATCGGCACTACGATCCGACTGATGGGCAAATTTTGCTTGACGGAAAAGATTTGCGCGAATATGACCTCTATGCCTTTCGTAAATCTATGGCGATTGTTCCTCAGGAAGTGGAAATTTTTGATACGAGCGTCAAAGAAAATATTGCCTATGCCAAGCCAAGCGCTAGTATGGAAGAAATTATAGCGGCGGCACGCACCGCTAATGCGGAGGAGTTTATTTTGCAACTGAAAAATGGTTATGACACGACAGTTGGAGAGCGGGGAATCAAACTTTCCGGTGGCCAAAGACAGCGCGTAGGAATTGCCAGGGCAATCTTAGCTAATCCGCGAATTTTGATTTTTGACGAAGCGACATCAAGCCTAGATTCATATTCGGAAAGGCTAATTCAAGACGCGATGGACAGGATTAGCCGGAATCGGACAGTGATTCTGATTGCTCATCGCTTGAGCACAATCAAAAAAGCAGATAAAATTATCGTGCTGGAAAAAGGAAAAGTCGTGGAAGAAGGCAATCACACAGAGCTTTCCCATCTTTCTGGCGGGCTCTATCATAAGCTGATCAAATTACAGGAGGTGGGAGATGTGGAATAGGAAAAAAATAGATTAGCTAAGCCAAAACTTGCTTGACAAAAGCCTCAAATTAGAGTTAACTAAAGAAGATGAAACGGATCATTTTAATGCTAATCAGGCTCTATCAAAAGACCCTTTCGCTTGATCAAGGGCCACTTTCTTATCTGATTTCCGAGCGGATCTGCCGCTTTCATCCGACTTGCAGCCAGTATACTTACGAAGCCATTGAGCGTTTTGGGATATTGCGTGGAGGATTTTTGGGTCTCAGGAGAATTGTGCGCTGTCATCCATGGAACACTGGCGGGTATGATCCAGTGCCGAAGTTATTCGCTTCGCGAATCCCGCCTTGGCGGGAACATGCGAATAAAATTACAAAATAATAAATTAATTAAGTTAAGCTCAAAATATTTTGTTTACTGATGAAGTGAAAATTAAAGTTTTTGCGGGGCGCGGAGGAGACGGCGTCGTGGCTTTTAATAAGATTAAGATGAGCCTTGGGCCGACGGGTGGAAAAGGGGGAAACGGTGGCAGCGTCTATTTTGAAGGTGTTTCTAATTTATCCGCACTGAATAAATACAAGCACAAAAAAGAATACTACGCCGAAAATGGACAGAACGGAAAGAAAGATAATTCCGAGGGACACCGCGGGAAAGATTTAGTCCTCACTGTGCCGATTGGTAGTGTTCTCTACGATCTTCAAAATAAGAAAGAATTGGAAATCATCAACGTTGGCCAGCGCGTAATGGTCGCGAGCGGAGGAATCGGCGGGCGAGGAAATTTTTGCTTTCGTGGACCGGAAAATACCTCCCCCAAAGAAAGAGAATTAGGAAAGCCGGGCGAGGAGCGGGATTTTTTTGTCGAGCTGCGTTTTATTGCCGACGTAGGACTCATTGGTCTTCCCAGCGCGGGAAAATCCTCTCTCCTTAATGAATTGACTGCTTCCAAGGCCAAGGTAGGTAATTATGATTTCACCACGCTGGAGCCAAATTTGGGCGTTATGGAGGATGTAATTTTGGCTGATATTCCCGGTCTCATTGAAGGCGCTTCGGAGGGCAGGGGACTGGGAATGAAATTTTTGCGCCATATCCAAAGAACAAAAGTTTTAGTGCATTGCATCAGTTTAGAGTCGGAGAATTTCGAAAAAGATTACAAAATTATCAGAGAAGAGTTGAAGAAATATTCCGAAGATCTGGTTAAAAAAAGAGGAATAGTTTTGTTCACCAAGACAGACTTAACTCCAGAAAAACTGATTGAGAAAAAAATAAAAAAGATGCAGAAAATCAATCCGGAAGTGCTTAGTGTTTCAATTCATGATCAGGATAAATTAGAGGATCTAAAAAAATATCTACTAAAAGTGCTAGAAAATTAATCAATCCTAAGTGAGATAGTATGTATTGGATTTTTACTATTTTGTTTGCTATTGCTGTCATGATTCCAGATATCATCAGGGGAGATGTTTATTTTTTGGCGGAGGAGCGAGCGGAAGAAGTTGCTATTTTCATCTTGGGTTCAATTGCCTTTTTGACTTTTATCCAAAATGAAAGAAGGATGGCAATTCAAAAAAAAGAGAAAGAGAGAACTCAAAAAAAAATGGACCAAGCAGTGAAAGATTTAGTTGATTCCTATAGCTACATCGGTGAGGTAAATAGAAAAATGGACATTCTCATGGAGGTAGCGCTCGGACTTGCCGACCACTCCATCCTAGACCGAAAGAAAGAAAAAGAAACCTATGATTCGATTATCAATGCCGCTAACTTTCTGCTTAAGGCGGAATCAACAACGATCCGCTTTATCAATCTGAAAACAAACAAAACAGAAAAGGAGATTTGGCTTTCGAAAGAAACTGGCTTGGTCATGTCCAATGAAGCGCTGACTGATATGGGCGAAAATATTAACATTAAAAAGCAGAACGACGCACTTATCGTTTCTTCTCCTCAAAGAATAAGAGACGTGAAGAGTTATTTGGTTATCAAGGGCTATGATGAAAACGAAGAAGGAAAACCCAAAAATATGGAAATTTTGAAACTTTTTGCCTCGCAAGCAATATTTTTATACAGCTATATGCTGAAAGAAGAGAGAGGAGTTTGTTAATAACTTAATTAAATCTAAATATGCAAAAAGAAAACATAAAGCCATTAGGGGAGAATGTTTTAGTAAAATTAGTCAAAGTTAGTCCAAAAACCAAGTCGGGAATTTTTTTGCCGGAAACGGCCAGCGCAGATCGTCCGCAAGAAGGTAAGGTGCTGGCAATTGGCGCAAGCGAAAAGATTCAAGTCAAAAAAGGGCAAACTGTTATTTTTGCTAAATACAGCGGAACGGAAATAAAAATGGGCAGTGATGAATGCTTGATTCTGAAGGCAGAAGATATCCTAGCAGTCGTAGAGTAGAAATATTTAAGATTATTATTTTATTCGTATGTTCCGTTTTCGTAGTACGGGTTCGCGAAGCGAATAACATTACTTGGTTATTTCATAACCCTTGGCTTTCCAACTGTCGAGGCCGTCAGAAAGCGCTAGCGTGTTAAAAAAACCTAAATCGAACAATCGTACCGCACCCTTGAATGCGCCAAGGTTAGTATTGTCATAGAGAACAATCTTCCTTCCCAGGGGCAACTCCTTTTTTCTTGTTTCTAGGTCATCAAGGAAAATATTGATTGCTCCATTCAAATGCCCAGCATTAAACTCGGCGCTTTGCCGAACATCAATGAGCAATAAATTTTTTTCTGCTTCCATTAGTTTCTTCAAGTTATCACTGGTGATATATTTCACCTTAGCCTGGTCGGTAAAAGACTTTTGATTGCCACTGTTGATTGTGGGGTTGTAATTATTTTTCCAGACAGAAAAACCACCATCTAAATAGTAGAGATGCTTATATCCCTTGGAGGTTAGCGTGTTTGCGGCGGCAGTGATGATGCTGGCGTCTCCCGAATCATCAACTAGGACATATTCCTTGTCAGTTCCTAGTGCGTTAGAAATAGCCGACAGCTTAGAGAGGGTAATGTTGACCGAGTCGATAATATGTTCGTTTTTGTATTGATTTTCATCACGAATATCGAGCAAAAAAGGACGGGGGATGATTTGATTTTTTTTGACCAATTCTTCGGGCGTGATTTTTCCAATCTTTGCCGGATCAATCGTTTCTGCCGGGGCGACCCCGCTCTTATTTTCAGAAATATTTTTATTTTCGGAATTTGATTTGAGGACGGTAATGGTGGCAATCAGAATGATCAAAAACAGTCCGACAAAGACGGCTTTCATATTATTCTCCTCTTTTTTTTCGTTTGGATCAAACATGGGTTTATTTCAAAACACTTCCGATAAAGCTCGGGTTGCCGTTGATAAAGTCTGCAATCTTCAGATTATTTTTTCCTTCCAGCTGGACCTCCTCCAAAAAAACAGTCCCAGCACCAGTTTGCACGGCAATTTTTTCACCGGATTGAAAAACCTCTCCCATAGAATATTCTCCTTGCGAGGTCGTATTTCCGAGAGAAAGTTTATTGATTTTTAATCTAAGGTTTGATCCATTGCGTTGCCAATAGGTGAAGATTCCCGGCCAAGAATAAAAGGCGCGATATTGATCATAAATTGAGCGCGCATCATCCAGCCAAATTACTTTTCCGTCACTTCTTTCAATCAACTGGCAAAGCGTGGCCGTCTCGTTAGATTGCTCTTGTGGAGTGATTTTTCTCTCCACCCAAAGCGTGATTGTCTCCAAGAGCAAGGGAACCGAAAGTCGCGCCAGCTTTTGCGAAAGCTCAACGTTGGTTTCGTCCGGTTCAATTTTAGTTTTTTTCTGACTAAGAATCGCGCCAGTATCAATGCCGGCGTCCATCAGCATAATAGTTACGCCAGTTTCTTTTTCGGAGTCCAGTAGGGCATTTTGAATCGGGGATGGTCCGCGGTAGCGGGGGAGAAGCGAGGCGTGGATGTTAATCGCACCGAAACCGGGCAGATCTAAAACGGCCTTGGGCAGAATTTTTCCATAAGCTGCAACGATGAGCAGATCCGGTTTTTGATTTTTCAGTTCCGCGATTTCTGCTTCTCTAAATTTAGCAGGAGAAAAAACCGGAATCTTACTATTTTCAGCGGTGATTTTGACAGCCGTTTTTTGCAATGCTTGATCACGACCGACTTTTTTATCCGCCTGCGTATAGACGCTGATCAAATTATATTTTTCAGCAATGAGCGCAGTGAGAATCGTGTCGGCAAAAGACGACGTACCCATAAAAACAACGCGCAGTTTGATGGATTTTTTTTGCATAGTTTTTATTTTTTTAGAGTTTATGTTATGACTTACGCGTTCACCAAAAGCAATCTTCAAAGCGCGGGGTTCACTAGAGATGGGTACTGCTTATATCAGCCCCCAAGACTAAGAAATTTTTTCCAGACTAGTCTTGGCTATAGATAAGCTTGCTTTTGGCAAATGCGTAAGTCCTTTATGTTTTAGGTTCTTTCAATGTAAAGAATTCCATCTAAATGATCGATTTCATGTTGCAATGCTCGCGCCAAAAGTCCTTCGGCTTCCAGTGTAATTTCTTTTCCAGATTTATTTTTTGCGACCACTTTTACTTTTTTAGAGCGCTTGATCGGGATGAATTGCCCAGGAAAAGAAAGACAACCTTCTTCGGCAATTTCTTTCGCCCAGGATTTGGATTTGATTTTAGGATTAATCAAAATGTAGGTTTTTCTTTCAAATCTGATGACGCAAAGGCGGAGTGGTTTTCCCACCTGGGCGGCGGCGAGTCCCATACCGTTATTCTCTTTCATCGTCTCCAACATATCAAAAATCAACTCCCGAATCAAGGGCTCTTTGGGATTTTCAATCTCGCGCGCTTTTTGTTTCAAACGCGGATCAGGATAGAGTAAGATGGGTAGTAGTGACATAATTTAGAGCTAAATAATTGAAATTGGATCAATATCGATGACCCAGCCGGTTGGCAAAGATTTGAGAATAATTAGAATTTCCTTAGGCAGTTGCTTTTGAAATTTCAAAAGCATTTGTCGGCGATATCTTCCTCGAATTTTTGGCACAAAAGAGTCGGTCGGTACACTTATTTTTAAATCAGCCTTTTCTTTAATTAAAAGATTATACACCCTGTCTGATTCCACTGCAACCCTTTTTTGATTATAATCCTCAAAGACCAGTTTAGCAATTTTTCCAAAAGGAGGATAGCCTAAAAGTTTTCGATCAGGTAATTCTTGCTCATAGAAAGCCGGGTAATTATTTTGAGCAATCAGTGTGAGAATTTTATTTTCCGGGTGATAGGTTTGGATAATGATTCGGCCAGGAAATTTCGCGCCAGGGCGAGATACGCGACCAGATAATTGGACTAGGTCCTGCCAGGCCTTTTCACTGACCCGAAAATCCGGGAGCGTGAGCATATTGTCAGCATCAATCACTCCAACTAGACTCATCTTTGGTAAATCCCAGCCCTTAGTGATCATTTGCGTGCCGATGAGGATGTCAATTTCTCCGCGAGAAAATTTTTCATAGGCTGTTTTTTGGAAATCTTTTTCTTTGTTTGCGGTTGAATCTAGGCGCAAAATTCTCGCTCCTGGAAAAAAATCGCGCACCTCTTTTTCCACTTTTTGCGTTCCCAGACCAACATTGCGAAATTCAATCCCATGGCATTTTGAGCAATTGGGAATAGCGCTGGCAACAAAAGCACAATGCGGACATTTATATTCTCTTGAATTAGTATAGATAAGAGCGCGGTCACAGAGTGGACATTTGAGCACAGTTTTGCAATTAGTACAGACGGAAAAATTACTCATTCCCTGGCGATTAATGAATAAAATAGATTGCAAGTTATTTTTCAGCGCGTAGGCAATTTCACTTTTTAGTTTTTTGCTGATGCAAGAATAATTTCTCGCCCAGCGTTCTTTTTTCATATCAACCAGCTCAATTGTGCTGCGTACTTTTTGGGTGGTGACATTTTTTGGATGATAGGAATCGCTCAGAGTCAATAATTTATATTGCTTATATTGAGTTTTAAAATAAGTTTCAATGCTCGGCGTAGCTGATCCGTGGATAAGTTTGCATTTATACAATTCGGACAATTTTTCAGCGACAGTTCGGGCGTCATAGCGTGGGTTCATATCCCATTGCTTGAATGACATATCTTGTTCTTCATCAATCACGATCAAAGCTAATTTTTGAAATGGCGCGAAAACAGACATCCTGGTACCAATAATAATTTTTGCTTCGCCTGATTTTATCTTTTGCCAATTTGTGAAATAGACACCCTTAGAAAGATTGCTGCTGAGAAGGGCAATTTCATTTTCAGGAAAATAGGCGCCATATCTTTCCAGCGCTTGCGGAGTCAAAGTTTTTTCCGGCACTAAAATCAAAAATTGACTTTGGGGATTTTGCTTTTTGAGTTCCAAGATGGAGTGAATGTAGACTTCTGTTTTGCCCGAACCCGCCGGACCATGGAGGAGGTATCTGGTATTTTGCCTGCCTGCCGGCGAGGCAGGTATTTGGTATCTGATATCTTGCTTTGCAATATTTTTCACTGTAGCTTCTTGTTCAGCTGTTAGAATTATTGTATTTATATTTTTTGTTTCATGTTTCATATTATATGTTACATGATCAGCGCTTCGCGATTTCGTTCTCTTAGGCACAAAATTCTTCAAAACTACCCCGAGCGAGATGACGTAATAATCTGAAATATATTTTGCAAGGGCTAATTGCTCCTTTGTGAGAAAATTTGGCTCCAAAACTTTTTCAATTTTTTTGAGCGTAATTCCGCCAACGCGGGGAAAATCATTTTTACTTTCAATCACGATTCCTTCTACGGTTTTTCTGAAAAGGGGAATGCTGACTAGCGTTCCGACGGGCAATTTTTCATCAGCGAGATAATAGAAAAACTGGTCACGAGAAAGAAGAATCCTGACAAGAGGAGTGATACTGAGGATGAATTGAGTCTGTTTTTTGTTCATAGCTTTTCTCTATTCTAGCAAGATAATGAGCGAAGATAAAGCACCGCTCTATGCCTTGATTTATCAACCAAAAAAGGCTAAACTATGAAGAGTAAGCTTGAATAGGACATTTAGCTCAGTCTTGCCCCTCACCATTTTTGGATCTGTAGCTCAGCTCGTCCCTCACTATTTGGGCATATAGCTCAGTTGGTTAGAGCGCTTCCTTCACACGGAAGAGGTCTCCCGTTCGAGTCGGGATATGCCTACTATGAAACGAAAAATATATATTACTATCAATCTTGCCAGCCAAATCAGGCGCCGGCTCATAAAAAGCTGTGAGAAGTGGCGAGATTTGCCTGTGAAGTGGACTAAGGAGGAAAACTTGAACATCAGCCTGTTTTTTCTGGGCTATATCGACAATGACGTCGTGGCTGACGCTTGCCAAAAAGTGCGCGAAGCAGTCAGTGAAATTGAGCTTTTTGATCTGGAATTTGAAAAAATAATCCTTGCTCCAGACGTTGAAAATCCACAAGAATTTCGCGTAATCGGAAAATCAAGCGAAAAACTAAGAATCCTTTGCGAAGCGATTGAGAAAGAATTAGAAATTTTTGTCGCATCCAAAAAAGTTTTTTCTCCGCATATCACTTTGGGAAAAATCAGAAAAGAAAAGTGGGAAGAATTGAAAAACGTACCAGAAGTGAATGAAAAAGCTTCCTTCGCGGTCGGCGTCGAAGCGGTCGACATTATGGCCAGCCACTTTGGTGAGGGGAAAAATAATTTTGTTTTGATTGAAAGTTGTCCGCTGAAATAGTATGCGGTATTTAGTATTTGGTATCTTGTATGAAAAAAGAGTGTAAAATTCTAGATGTGATGGTAGATAATCTTTCCAGAAAAGAAATACTTGAGAAAGTCGGGAATTTTTTGAGTGAAGATAAATTCCATCAAATTGCAACTGTCAATCCGGAGTTTATCTTGGAAGCGCAAAATAATTCTGAGTTCAAAAATATTCTCAATAGTTGCGCGCTGAATGTGGCGGATGGTTTTGGTATCCGGTGTGCTTTTTGGCGTTATGGCTGGCACTTGAAAACCAGGATGGCCGGAGCAGATCTGATGCAAGAAATCCTAAAAATCGCTGAGCAAAAAAACCTGAAAATATTTTTGGCCATAAATAAAGATGGCCTGAGTAGTTTCGAAGAGATAAGTGCAGTTATCTTGAAAAAATATCCAGACCTGCGGATTGAAGGGATGAATTTGGACAAAAATACTATTCACTGTTCACTGCTCACTGATCCCTGCATCCTGTTTTGCAACTTTGGCGCTCCACACCAAGAAATCTTCCTTAATTCCCAAAAAGATGCTAAAATACGACTAGCAATGGGCGTGGGCGGATCCTTTGATTTTTTGACCAAAAAAATCAGACGCGCCCCGGTTTTTATGCGAAGAATCGGCCTCGAATGGCTTTGGCGAGTGGCTCAATCGCAGACCTGGGAGTTCAAGAAAAAACGGCTAAAAAGAATTTGGAAAGCAGTGGTAGTTTTTCCAATTAAAGTAATTTTAACCCCGTAAATTCCGCTAAGGCGGGACACGGGGCAAGCAAAAAAAATATGACAACATCAAAAACCAAACTGATTAAAACAATCTATTTATTCCTAGTCGCGGCCGTCAGTCTGCTGTTTGTCGCGATTGGAACGGGAACAATTCTCAATACCGGGCTGAAATATTACATCTTCCCTGAAGCGGAAAAGAAAGGCTACTTCGAATGCAACCAGCAACCGCCGATTTCCCCGGTCATTTCAAAAGATGGCGCAACAGAGGTTCAAAAAACTCAAATAGATGCCCTGCTCAAGGATTATGACAATTGGAAAGAAAATCAATCCGGCGACAAATGCATCGCACCGGCCAGACAAAATAAAATCATCGACGCGCTGACAACGGTAATAATTGCTCTGCCAATACTTTTGATTCATTGGAGTTTTATTAGGAAAGGGAAAGAAGAGAAGGAAGAAAAAGAAGACACAAAATAAGCTAATATTTACGAAATAAACGAAATATGTCGCAGCAGATTTTTATTGTTCATGGAGGAGAGGCTCATGAAACTTACGAGGATTACTTGGTGTTTCTAAGAAACTATAAAATCAATCTAGATAAAGTTAAATTTGGCGGATGGAAGGATAATCTTCAGAAAACGCTAGAAGAAGCATACGAAGTAATTTATCCAAGAATGGAAAACCAACACAATGCAAAATATTCCGAATGGAAAATATTTTTTGAGCTGTTTTTCCCATACTTTCGAGATGAAATAATTTTAATTGGCAACTCGCTGGGAAGTATCTTTCTAGCTAAGTATTTGTCTGAAAATGATTTTCCTGTAAAAATTAAAGCGGTATTTTTAATTGCTGCGCCGTATGACGACAAGGACAGGAGTGACATAGATTATACCTTGGGAGATTTTATTCTGCCAGATTCTTTGGATAATTTTTCAAAGCAAGTAGAAAAAATATTTCTCTATCACTCAGCAGATGATCCAGTGGTGCCATTTGTTGATTTGGAAAAATATGCGCAGAAGCTTCCAAGTGCGGAAAGGGTAGTTTTTAAAGACAAGGGGCATTTTAATCTAAGAGAATTTCCAGAATTTGTGGAAAAATTAAAAAGTATTGAATAATTTTATGGATGATAATAAAAAAGTCAGAGTCAGATTTGCGCCGTCGCCGACCGGGTTTGTGCATATTGGAAGCCTTAGGACGGCACTATATGATTATTTATTTGCCAAAAAAACTGGTGGGGAGTTTATTTTGAAAATTGAGGACACAGATCAAAAGCGTTATGTGGAAGGTTCTGTGGAGAGTCTAATCAAATCCTTGGATTGGGTAGGGCTTAATTGGAGTGAGGGCGTTTTTTTGAACGAAAATATTAATTCTGACAAGAGTAGTATCGTAAAATCAAAAACTTATCCCACCGTTTCAGAAGTGGGAGAATTTGGACCATACATTCAATCAGAAAAATTGGAAGTGTATAAAAAGTATGTCGATCAGCTCGTGAAAGCCGGACATGCTTATTATTGCTTTTGTGAGCCGGAACGATTGGAAAAAATGCGCGCGGAGCAGACGGCAGAAAAAAAGGCGCCGATGTATGACCGTTATTGTTTGCATAATGTCAGCGAAGAAGAAATTAATAAAAATCTCAAAAATAGCTGCCCCTACACAATCCGAATGAAAATGCCAGAGGGAGAAATAATAGAAACGGATGATTTAGTGCGGGGAAAAGTAAAATTTAATACCGATCTGATCGATGACCAGGTACTCTTGAAATCTGATGGTTTCCCGACTTATCATTTGGCAAATGTGATTGATGATCATGAGATGGAAATTACACATGTGATCCGTGGTGAAGAATGGCTACCTAGTTTGCCAAAACACATCCTACTTTATCGCTATTTTGGCTGGGAGGTGCCAAAATTTGCCCATTTGCCGCTCCTACTGAATCCCGACAAAACCAAACTTTCCAAACGTCAAGGTGATGTCGCAGTAGAGGATTATATTAAAAAAGGTTATTTGAAAGAAGCGATTATTAATTTCGTGGCGCTTTTAGGTTGGAATCCGGGAGCGGGGGAGACGCAAGAGCTTTTCTCTCTGGACGAATTAGTGGAAAAATTTGAATTGGAAAAAGTGCATAAAGCGGGCGCAGTGTTTGATCTCAAAAAACTAGACTGGCTCAATGGTCAATATATTAAAAAACTTTCCATTGATGAATTATATGAAAAAGCTCTGCCGTTTTTTGAACAAAAAGATTTTTTTAGACAAGCCGGTGCTGAGAAAAAATCTCCGGAATTTTTGAAGCGTGTTTTGACTGTTGAGCTTGATCGTTTGCCTAAATTGTCCGATGTCGGGGAAAATAATCAATTCTTTTTTGCGACTGATTTGCAATATGACAAAGCACTTTTGCGTTGGAAAGAAATGAGTGATGATGATCTGAAAAAAACTTTGGAAAAATCGAAAGATATTTTGGAAAATATTTCGCAGGATAATTGGTCAAAAGAAAATTTGGAAAAAATATTAATGGATGAGGCAGGCGAGAAGAGGGGAGAGCTCCTTTGGCCACTGCGCGCTGCTCTCACGGGAGCGCAAAAATCACCCTCACCTTTTGAGGTGGCTTGGGTTTTAGGGAAAACGGAAAGCCTAAAAAGAATTACAAAAGCAATTTCTTTAGTTTAGGAAATTATGCAAATAAAAAATTTCGTCTTGAGCAGAAAAAAAATAAAATTTGAAATTTTTGTAATAATATTTTTTATATTCTTTTTTTCGTATGAAAAGAGTGTCTTGGCAGATTCCAATGATTGCAGCGCACTTTCCGGAGATGCCCAGCAGCAATGCGAAGACCTGGAGAAAAAAGCCAGGATATATGAAGACCTGATAAAACTGAAAAACAAACAACAAGACGCCTTGGCGGGACAATTGGATAGTATCAATAGCGAACAAGCAAAAACTGTTGCACAACTCCAAGAGACCCAAAAACAAGTTCAAACATTGCAGCAGCAAATTGATAATCTGGAAGAAAATATCAAAGATGGTGAGGCAGCGATGAATTTTCAAAAAAATATTCTAGCCGGATTGATGCAGTCCTATTATGAATATGATCAGCAGGGGATTTTGCCGGTTGTACTCACTAATGCGGCCTTTTCTGATATATTAAATCAATCTGATTATATCGAGCAATCCGGAGCCAAGGTTTCTGATGTTCTGGCAGAAGTCATTCGGACCAGGCAAAAATTAATCGATGACCAAAATACCTTAAAGCAAAAAAAGGAAGAGATTGATGGCGCTAAAAATGATTTGATTGACAAGAAAGAAAATCTGCAATCGACGGAAAATCAAAAAACCAATCTTCTAGTTCAAACTCAAGGTGAAGAAGTGAAATATAAACAACTGCTTGCTAATGCGGAGGCGCAAAGAGCCGAGCTGTTTGATTTTAGTGCGGCGAGCAACATTGATGATGTTAAACAAAGCGTGGGAGGTTATGCGAAGCCGTCATCAAATCTGGCATCTACCAGTTGGTATTTTTCCCAACTTGATTCCCGTTGGGGCAAGATGAAAATTGGAAATTCAAATTCTCTAATGGAAGATTATGGTTGCGCCGTAACATCGCTGGCGATGGTTTTTCGCGAAAAAGGTGCCAGTACCGATCCGGGAAAAATGGCCAAACAAAAAATATTTTCTTTCGATCTGATCAAATGGCCCGGCTCATGGAGTCCGGGAATAAGCTTGGTTTCCTCAATTTCGCACGGCAATATTAGTTGGTCCACAGTTGACGCGCAAATCAAAAAAGGCAATCCAGTGATTGTCTATCTCAGTCGCAGTCGCGGCGGCGGTCACTATGTTGTGGTAACTGGAAAAGATAGTAAGGATTATATCGTTCATGATCCATACTTTGGAGCGAATCTATATCTTAGTACCTCAAAATCACTTGTAGGAAAATTAGGTGCAAATAGTAGCGTCTCAGTTAATCAGATGATTATCTATAACTAAAAGTATTTTTTATGTATATTGAGAAGTGGACATTAGAAAAAGTCAAAAAAGGATTCGAGGAATTTTATAAAATACACAATAGATACCCAACCGCGTACGACGTTGATGATTTCGATTCGCTTCCGTCATCAAGACAAATTCAAAGAAGATTTGGTGGTCTAGAAAAATTAAGAAAAGATTTGGGGTTAGAAATTGAAAATTATACCTCAGGAGACGAGCGCTCAAATAAGATAGCCGCATTTAATAAAAGAGGTAGGGAATGTGAAAATATTGTTTACCAAGTTTTAATTGATTTTTTTGACGAAAAATTTATTCATATAGAAAGGCCTACTTGTGGCAATGTGATTGTAGGCGCATATGACAATAAAAGTAGGTATGATTTCTATGTATATGCAAAACCAAAAAATTTTGCAATCGATGTTTTTGGGACAAATGATACGAGAGGAATTATAAGTAATCTGAATATGAAAGAGAAAAAATACAACAAGCTGAACACACAAGAAGATATTTATTTTGTTTATTTTGGAAACAGTATAGATAAAAATAAAATTAAAACCTGGATAAGTAATAAAAAAAATAAATTACCCCATACTTGGAAGGTTGTGGATTTGGATGAGTTTAAGAGTAGCTTATTGGCGTATAGCTCATATGGGGCTGCGTAGCTTTTGAAATTATATTGAGTGTCGCAAAAGTATTATTGGGCGACACGGTCAATATTTCCCGAAGGCTTCCTAACAAACAAAAAACCCCACTTCCCTATCGTGAAAACGAATTTATGGGCTGTGGTTTTTTTATTTTTAAAATTAAGAATTTATATATTTTTTATTTTAAATCCAAACGGAATACCCCAGTGTCTCGCAAGTAAAATCCTTTTTTTAAATAAAGATTTCGTGCCGCGATTCTTTTTGGATTACTATTTAGTGTGATATTGGCAATTTCTTGCTTTCTAGCGATTTCGATAAGCTTATCTAGCAATCTCTCCCCCAGGCCTTGTCCACGAAAAGCCTCTTGAATGATAACATCTTCTATTCTGCCCACGTAACCCTTAAGGGGAATCAAATGGATTACTAAGGCTCCAAAACCAATAACGCTACCATCTTTATTTTCTAAAACAACGGCGTGACAATTCTCATCGCCGACTACAGTTTCAATTTGAAGATTTATCGGATCGTCCGTTAGTTCCTTAAATAAAGCAATGAGTTGAGTTTCATCTTCGTGTTTTGCGAAACGAGTTTTAATAGCAGTTTGTTTTTTTGGCATAATATTATTTTTTCTTCTTATAATCCTCAATCGCAGCGACAAGCGCTTCGCTGGCAAGATTTGAGCAATGCATTTTGATTGGAGGAAGACCGTTTAGTGCTTCTGCTACATTGTCGCGAGTGATCTTGCTCGCTTCTTTGATGGTTTTGCCCTTGGCAAGATCAGTAATCATAGAGGATGTTGCAATCGCACTAGCGCAACCAAGTGTTTCAAACTTAATGTCAGAAATGACTTCTCCGCGCTTGGCATTTTTTTTGACTTTGATGTAGATCTTCATCAGATCCCCACAAGTTGGATTGCCCACCATACCAACACCATCAGGATCGCTAATTACTCCCTGATTGTGCGGAGAAGTAAAATGATCAATAACTTGTTTAGAATAATTCATATATTTATAATTAAAATAATCTATTTTTTCTTTGAATAGTATTCTTTCAAAAGCTCTCCCGAAACTTTACGCAATTTTTCGAGAACCTTCTTTAGCTTTGCCACGAAAATAACCAATTCTTTTTTAGTTGTATATTTTCCCAGCGTAACGCGCAGTGACCCGTGGGCTTGTTCTGGTTTTAGCCCAAGTGCCAGCAGGACGTGCGATGGACTGAGTGAGCCAGAAGAGCAGGCGGAGCCAGTGGAAACAGCGATGCCTTCAGCGTCGAGGTAAAGCAGAAGACTCTCCCCTTCCACATCAGAAAAACTAAAGTTGGCATTGTTGGGCGATCTTTTTGAACGTGAGCCATTCAGGCGAACGCTAGGAATTTCTTTTAATACTTTTTTAATCAAATAATCTCGCAGTTCTTTGATTTTTTTAATCTCTTTTTGCTTGTTTTTTTCCAAGACTTCGATGGCTTTACCTAGTCCGATAATGCCAGTTGAGTTGAGTGTGCCGGCGCGCAGAGCAAATTCTTGCGCCCCACCATCTTGGATTTGAGTGATTTTTGTGCCCTTTTTGACCAGTAGCATTCCCACACCTTTTGGCCCATAGATCTTATGCGATGACATAGAAAGCAAATCAACACCCAATCTTTTGACGTTTATGTCAAAATAGGCTACGGCTTGTGTTGCGTCAGTGTGGAATAGTATCTGGTATTTAGTATCTAGTAACTTGGAATTATGCTTTTTTATGACTTTTCCGATCTGAGCAATTGGCTGTACTGTTCCAATTTCATTATTAACATACATAACTGTTACGAGAAGCGTGTTTTCCTTGATTGCTTTTTCTAGGTCAGATACCTTAATAATTCCATCAGAATAAACCGGGAGGTAGGTCACTTCAGCGCTCCCCTCTTTTTCTAGTTTCTGGCAAGTCTTGAGCACGCAACTATGTTCAAAAACAGTTGTGATGATATGTGGTTTTTTCCCACTATTTTTTTTATTCTTATTGTACGCACGAAGTACGCCTTTGATGGCGAGATTATTTGATTCGGTTGCGCCACTGGTGAAAATAATTTCTTCCGAGGTGCATTTGAAAAAACAGGCCGCACTTTCTCTCGCCGCGGTAACTGCATCGGCCGCGTTTCGTCCAAAAGAGTGAAGAGATGAGGCATTGCCAAACTCCGAACTAAAATATGGCAACATTGTTTTTAGCACTTCAGCGTCAACTGGCGTTGTCGCCGCATAATCTAGATATATTTTTCCGCCTCGGGCGGAATTATTCATTTCCATATTTTTTATATCAATTCACTTAATTTAATTGCAAATAAAGTTTTTTTAATCTGAAATGCTAGTTTGTTCCAAACGAGACTGGACGCACAGACTTTGGCTTTCATGCAATTACTTCCATCGCACTTAGAAACAATTGGTCCTTCCATAATTTCAATGACCTCTCCAGCGGAAATTTGTTTCGGATTTTTGATGAGGGTATATCCCCCACTTTTCCCTTTCTGACTTTTGACCAAATTATTTTTCCGCAACTTCCCAATCAGTGTTTCCAAATATTTAGCCGAAATATTTTCTGCTTCCGAAATTTCTGTGATATTTTTTTGCGCCGGATACGCGCGCGCCAAAGCAACCATTGCTCGCAAGCCATATTCAGCTTTAGTTGAGAATTGCACAGTTGTTATTTAAAATTATTTAACGGGGTGAATTCCTACCATATTACTATGCTTTCATTATAGCGCCTTTGGCAATTCTGTCAAATATTGCTATAATAAAGACGCTAAATCGCCTAAAAATAAGCCTATGCGTATTTCATATTCGGCCCTTGATACCTACAAAAGCTGTCCATTGAAGTATAAATATCAACAAATCGACAAAATCAAAACACCTAAATCTAAGGAGGCAGTATTTGGGACAATTTTGCATTCGACGCTGAAATTTATCCACACGCCGGGTATCCTCTCCCCCACCTTGGAGCAAGCGATGGAATTTTTTTCCAACTCCTGGAACCCGGCTGTTTTTGATTCTCCCGAAGAAGAGCGCGCCGCTTTTGTGCAGGGAGTGAAAATTATCCAAGATTATTTCAGGCAAAATAATCCGGCTGATTTTAATATTGTGAACCTGGAATCGCGTTTTCAAATTGAGATTGGAGAAGCCGAAAATAAACACATTATTTCTGGCATTATTGATCGCATTGATCGCACGGCCGATGGGTTTGAAATCATTGATTATAAGACGACCAAAAAAATGCCCACGCAGGATCGTGTCGAAGGTGATATGCAACTCTCGGTCTACCTCGCGGCTTTCCTTTCCTACTATCCCGATGAGCGAAAGAATTTAGACAAACTCAAAGTTAGTCTCTATTTTTTGAAACACGGTGTGAAACTTTCCGCCACACGAACAGAAGAACAGCTGAAAGAAAACGAGGCAGTCTTCTTGGAAACAATCAAACTAATCGAGGAAGGAAAATTTGAGCCAACTATTTCTCCCCTTTGCGATTGGTGTGGCTATCAAAACATCTGTCCGATGTGGAAGCATAAATTCAAAGAAGCGAGAAAAATTGACACGGAAGAAATCGCTGGACTGATTGATGAATATATTGATCTCAAATCAGCCATGGCGCTCACCAAAGATCGTTTGATGAAAATTCAGGAAGATATCGTGACCTATATGGGTCAAGAAGGCGTCGAACGCGTTTTTGGCAGTCAGGGCATCATAGCGCGTAGTCTTCGCGTTACCTATAAATATGACGAAGATAAGATTCAAGCAATCCTAGAGCCTCTGGGAAGGTGGCAGGAGGTCTTGAAGCTCGACAAAACCGCCCTCAAAAATATTTCCGATCTTTTGCCGGCGCCGGTCAAAAAAGAGATTGAAAAAGCGAAGATTGAAGATAAAACGACTAGTAGTTTGATTGTGAAAAAAGGAAGTCAATAAAAATGCATCACTATATCACAAAAACTAAAAAATACATCAAACGGTTTTTTCTGATTGATGACACGCCACATAAAGTCGCGGCTGGTTTTGCTTTGGGTGTGTTTTGGGGCATTATGCCGGGTGAAGGTGTTGGAACAACATTGGTCACGGCTTATCTTTTGCGTTTCAATCGCCTCTCGGCCACCGTCGGAGTTCTCGCCAGCAATATGTGGACGACTTTTTTCATCTTGCCCTTGGCAGCTATTTTTGGTGGTTTAGTTTTTCGAGTCAGCCCAGACTTTCTGATAAATAGTTTTCATGAAACCTATGATCTGGGTTGGAAATATTTTTTCACCGAAACAATTTTTCTCAAGATCCTCACGCCCTTTTTTGTCGGATTTTTTATCGTTTCAATCGCAATTGCCTTGTTTTTCTATTTCTTGCTTTATTTTCTTTTGAAATATAAGAAAGTAAGATTTAGATAAACTTTATCAATATCCCCTTCTCCCTTAGGGAGAAGGTGGCTGAAAGCCGGATGAGGGAGAAGCCTTTCGATAATTGGCCATTTACTTATTTACTCAGCATTTTTCTTTTTATCAACGCCCTTTCCCTCACCTGTCACGAGTACGTGACATCCTCTCCCTAAGGGAGAGGAGGACTTATTGTTTTAATGTATTTGAACCTGCGAGATACCCCGTACTCCAACAAATCTGCAGATTATACCCACCAGTCGGACCATCGAGGTCCAGAATCTCTCCCGCAAAATATAGGTTTTCGATGATTTTGGATTGCATCGTTTTTGGATCAATTTCTTTGAGGGCCACTCCCCCACTCGTTACCATTGCTTGGTCAAAACCCATAACCTCAGAGACGGTAAATTTCAAAGATTTCAAGAGCGCCACGATTTTCTGGCGTTCTTTTTTGGTGAGAAAATTTAACTTTTTATCTGGATCAATCTCAGCGAGCTTCAAAATTAAATCTAGCATTTTTCGCGATAAAATTTCCCGAAAATAATTTTTGATATCTTTCCGATTATTTTCCTCGAAAGCCAAGACTAGTTTTTTGTCTAACTCGGAAATGGTAAACTCGGGAAAAAGTTCCAATTCGATCGTAACAGAACCATTTTGCAAAAGGAGATTAATTTCTTTACTCGCGTTAATAATCAGCGGACCACTTAGTCCAAAATGCGTGAAAAGTAGATCTCCTTGAAAGCTGGCTTGTTTTTTTTCGTTTTGCCAAAGACTGATGCTTGCCACTTCGAGGCTTAGTCCTTGCAAATCACTGACCCAATCTTCTTTGATTCTCACTGGCGCAAGCGCTGGCATCGGAGTGACAATTGTATGCCCCAGTTCTTTCACCCAGGCATAGCCATCTCCAGTCGAACCAGTCGCAGGATAAGCTTTCCCGCCCGTACAAAGAATAAATTTACCCGCTTTGATTATTTGATCTTTCAATTTCATGTCACTAATTTTGTTACCCGCAAACTCAAAACCAGACACCTCCGCGTCTGTGATTATTTCAACTCCGTTATCTTTGAGATATTTCGTGAGCGTCGAAAGCACATCTATCGCGTCGTCAGTTACTGGAAAAACCCGACCATTTTTTTCGACTTTCGTGGGCAGATTTTTCTGCTCAAAAAACTCAACCACTTCTTTTGGCCCAAAAGCCGAAAATGCAGAAAAGAAAAATTTGCCATTGCGGCCGAGTTTTTCCACAAAGCCCCTGGCATCATGATTGATTTGCGTGATGTTGCAATGACCATTGCCAGTGAGCAAAAGCTTTTTTCCCAGTGCAGAATTTTTTTCGAGCAAAACTACCTTTGCGCCAAGTTCCGCCGCTCTTCCCGCTGCCATCATCCCCGCCGGTCCCCCGCCGATGACTGCGACGTCAAATTTTTTATCTGATTTATTCATAAAGCTAGTTTAGTATCCAATTGAATAAATAGCCAGTAAAAATTATTCCCACGCCAACAACAGAGGCAAAAATGAAAATCAATTTCACTTTCATCACTTTTTTCAAAATCAAAAACTCTGGCAAAGATAATGCAGTTACCGCCATCATAAAAGCCAAGGCGGTTCCCATGGCCACTCCTTTTTCAGTTAGTGCCCCAACAAGCGGAATAACTCCGGCTGCATTGGAATAGAGTGGCATGCCGACAAGAACTGCTAATGGTACCGCATACCATTTATCGCTTCCGGCATATTGTGCCAAAAAATCAGCCGGCACATAACCATGAATCCAAGCGCCAAGCCCAACCCCGATTACCACATAAAGCCAGACCTTTTTTACAATATCCAGCGTATATGTTTTTGCATATTTAAGTCTTTGCTCCCAGTTTAATTCCGGCAGATTGAGATTTTTACCATTGCCGTTTAGCGCGAATTCTTCTACTAAATTTCTTACATCCATTTTTTCGATAATCATTCCAGAAAATATCGCAATCAAAAGTCCACTGATGATATAAATCAGGGCGATTTTCCAACCGAACATTCCCAAGAGCATGACCAGCGCGACCTCATTGATCATTGGTGACGCAACTAGAAAAGAAAAAGTGGTGCCAAGTGGCACACCAGCCTGTACAAACCCCAAAAACAGTGGCACCGCCGAGCATGAACAAAATGGAGTAATGATTCCCAATAGCGAGGCTAAGATGTTACCGACATACTTTTTTTCGTGCGAGAGAATATTCCTGATTTTTTCCGGTGGCAAAAACGAACGGATGATAGACACCGCGAAAATTATCACGAACAAAAGCAAGATTATTTTGATCGTATCAAAAATAAAGAAATTGACCGCACTGGCTAAGAGTGTTTTTGGAATTATTTCAAAAACCGAATAAGTGAGCCAGTCGGCAAATAATTGGATTGGGTAAAATATGTCCATGGTGATTATTTGATAAATTTATTAGTTGCAATGTCCGCAATTGAGTTTCAGTTTTTCTGCTTCCGTGACAGAAACCATTTGAACAGTAGTATGGTTAATTTTGAAATACTCAAACATCTCTTTTTGCACTTCGACAATCAGATCCGTTCTTTTTTCATTTTCCATATTTTCAATTTCCATGTGCGCACTCAAAAATCGGCTATTACTATCAGTCTGCCAAATGTGCAGATCATTTATTTCTTTCACTCCGGACATAGACAATAATCTCGCCTTAACTTCTTCAAAATCAACATCTTCCGGCACCGATTCCATTAAAATATTGATTGTCTGCATAATCAGCTCATAAACTTCCTTGAGTACATAGACTGAAAGCACGATGGAAATAACGGGGTCAATAATGTACCAATGGAAATAATAAATCAAGATTGCGCCGATAACGATTCCCAAAGAAAACAACGCATCTTGGAATGAATGAAGCCAGGCGCTTTTCATGTTCAAATTTTTATGCGCGTCCTTTTCTAGCAGATATGTCGCAATACCATTACCGACTAAGGCCAATATTGCCGTCCAAATCATTGACGTCCCGGCAATTTCTGATGGATGGAATAATCTTTGAACTGCTTCAATCAGAATGAAGGCAATTACAGCCAAAAGTATCAGTGAATTAAAAAAAGCAATCAGAATTTCCGCCCGCTTATAGCCGTATGTTTTGAGCGTCGTATTGCCCCTCATTTTTATCTTTTCTCCCCACCAGCTCAAACTAAGCGAGCCGACGTCGGAAAAATTGTGGAGCGCCTCCGAAATCAAGGCCAAGCTGCCAATGAAAAGTCCGCCCACGATTTCAAAAGCGGTAATGATGATATTGAGAATAATGGCAAAGGCAATATTTTTGTTGCCATACGGTTCCTTGATTTCGGCTTTTGGGTACGAATGCGACTTCTTTATTTTTTCCATAACTTAAATCGAATTAATTAAATATTTCACTAAAAATTGTAAATAATAAATCCCGGCCAAAAGAAAAATTGTCGCCACGCTGTAGCGCATCACTTTTTCAATCTTGCCCATGGCGTTATACATCTTGCTCACTTTTCCCACGCTGAATGCTAGAATAAAAGAGAAGATAATAACCGGCAAGCCTGTTCCTAAAGCGAACAATGGTGGCAAAAACAAACCTTCTGCTGATTTGAGAATTAGCGGAATAAGTATTCCAAAAAACAGTGCGCCACTATAGGGACAAAATGCCAAAGCGAATAACACCCCAAGAAGTATGGCGCCCAAATAACCCTTGCCTGCGAGCCACTCCTTGATCTTTTCGATTTTATCGCTTTTTTCACCCAGATTGATTTTAATTATCCCAAACATTGCAAGACTGATAAGGATAAGTACGATGCCTAATATTTTATCTCCCCAGCCTTGAAAAATCTTAGCAATTTCAAATGAGGAAAGACCGAAATAAATCAATGTTGCCAAGAGCGTATAGCTGATAGCTCTTCCGAGCGTGTACATCAGACCGCTGATGAGAGTATGTTTGGGCGTTTTGATGTCTTTGGAGATATAGGCGATGGCGGTAATGTTGGTGGCCAAAGGACAAGGACTGATGGAAGTCATTACACCCAAAACAAAAGCTGAAAGCAAGGGGAAATTATATTGATCAATTAATACGCTGAGAAAATCCATGCTATTTTCCGAAGTAATTATTAATCTTGTCTTTCAAGTAACTCTTAAATTGAGTCTCATTGCTTGTCAGCTGCCAAACTTTTGTGTCCTGAGAAATATTATCCGCTCCAGCTGAAATAGCATTGAGATAGAGCGCCGATCCTGTAGCTTTGAACTTTTGCGCCAATTCTTTGTTCTCGGGCAGATCAATGTTAATTTCGCGAAACTCAATTTTTCCATCTCGCAATTCTGATTGAAAAAATTCGTTGACTGTTTCGCCGGCTAATTTTCCAATAGCGATACAAGTGGTACATCTTTGCGTCGAATGAAAGAGAAAAACTTGCACCTTATCCGCTGATTTTCTTTGCACAGTCTCGATGCTTTTTGAATTTTTGCCTAAAGCTTCTTGTGCTTCAGACGGATTGTTTTTGAGGGCATAGAAAACTATGCCAATAACGATCGCTAATCCTACTGTAATCGTAATATTTGTTTTTTTCATATGTTTTTATTTTTTAGGTTATTCGGAAAAGAGAGTTTTAAATTCTTCCTCGTCAGGAATCCGACCTGACAGTTTCACTTCTCCATCAATAACTAAGGCTGGTAAACTCATCACGCCATAACTCATAATTTCTGCAATGTCAGTGATTTTTTCCATTTTGGCTTCTATCTTTAGTTCTTCAAGCGCTTGTTTTATGCTAGCTTCTAGTTTTTTGCAATTAGGGCAACCAGTACCCAAGATTTTAATGTTCATAGGTTTATTTAGCAGTTAATTTTAGCGGATTGCAAAGATTCTCTTTTTCATTGGCCAATCTGCCACAACAGCGACAAATATATTGAGGGTCATCCACCAAGGGCATAATTTTTTCCATATCAAATTGATTATACGGCTTGGTCAGTTCGCAAAGCTTATTTTCTCGGCCAGTGGCGCAGCCACAGCCACAAGAATTTTTCACATCACAACAATCATCACTCATACTATTTTATTATTTGATTAAAAATGGCTTTATATTTTTTGATCACTTTTCGGTCTAGCGAATGACGAATGAAATTGCCTTTGCGCTCCTCCGTGAGCAGGCCAATATTTTTCAATTGCTTCAGATGATGTGAAACCAATTTGTCTGAAATTCCTATGGCAGGAACTATTTCGCACACACATTTAGCACCTTCTTGCAAAACGCAAATTATTTTCAAGCGATTGGGATCTGAAAGAGCACGCAAAAAATCGTATGTCTTTTGAACATCCTTTTCCGCCGCTGAATTTTTAGCGCAACATTTGAACTGCATAAACAAATACTATTCTAATTTATATTAGAATAGTATCTTAAGCCAGGGGTGATGTCAAGAGAAGTATTTTTTTAAACCAATGTTGGTTCAGCGTCTCCTGACCTGAATCATCCATTTCTTGAATTTTTTAATTGTTTATTTCAACTTAGCTGGCTAGAAATCAATGGTTCAAATCAGAGATTTGAACCGACAAAGTAGAGTTTAGCAGATATAAACTTATCGCAGATATAAAACCCATGTCTTTAATATTACCGCTTGTTATCATTTGCTTAATATCTTCAATGCCAAAAGAAAATTGTTCGATTACTTCATCTTCCGATGGACTTTTTAGATTAAGCTTTCCTTCAATTTTTACAAAGACCACATGCGCCTTCATGGACATAAAACCAGGCTGGGCAGTTAATGTGCCAAGTAAAACCCCTTTGCCTTGAAATCCCGTTTCTTCCCTCAACTCTCTTTCAGCAGCCTGTACCGCGGTCTCATTTTTATCAATCCAGCCGGCAGGTAACTCATATAATATCTCATCAACGCCACGGCGATACTGGCGAATAGTAATTATTTTTTCATCATTATCTTCGGCGACAATGAGAACGTAGTCTGGCCTATCGATATGGTAGTAATCATCACGAATATTGCCACCACCGATGTCATAGGAATTATTCTTCAATGTGAGCCATTTTGATTCAAAAATCTTTTTAGATTTTACTAACTTCCACTTGCCCATAAAAAATTATTTCGCTTAACCTAATTATGCAACCTAACTAATCACCGTCCCATTAAACTTTTTTCCTTCTAAGCAATTTTCCATATTTTTCAGTTTTTTGCCGTTGAGGATGACCACTTCCATTTTAGCTTCCATGGCTAGTTTTGATGCAATTGGATCGAACGGTGCGTTCATGCCTGGGTCCCAAATGTTCCCCACCATCGTGCGGAAATCCGGCCAGGAAATGGTTTTGATTTTTTTGGCGTCGGGAAATTTGTTCGGGTCTTTGTCGCAAACATAATCGATATTGCTCATGTTGATAATTTTAGTCACCCCAAAATATTTCCCCAAAAGCACCGCGTCATAGTCCGTGGAAAATCCCGGGCGCCAACCAGCGGCGACGAGAATGTTTTCTTTGAAGTTATAGAAATCCTCAAGATCGTTGGGATTTTTATTGATCCGCGAATGAGCATTGGCGCGAAAAATTGTGCGGATAAAATGCGCGTTCATTCTCGTCGCGTGAATGCCTAGCCAGTCGCTATCGTCATCTGTCAGTTTATTGGTTACTTTAATTGCTGCTTGTTGATAACGTCTCGCCAGTTTTCCACCACCAGTAATGATGATAAAGCGTGAGCCTTTCGCAATTCGCTTTTTGATAATTTCCTTAAAACTTTTCACAAACCGCCAATCGATTTCATCTGGCACGATCAGCGACCCACCAAGAGAAATGACAATGATATTGTCCTTTTGCATAAATATAAATAATAATTAGTTAGCTTGAATTATGCTTTGCGCGTTTTCTATTCACGCCACCATGCTCTTTTGAAAAAATTTGAAATTTGAAATTCTAAATTTTAATTCAAATCTAAATTACTAAATTTTTAATCATCAATTAGTTATTTGAACATTTAATCATTTGGCCTTGATTTCAAATTTTAAATTTAGAATTTAAAATTACTTGATGCACGTCTTATCCGCCACTCTCCCCTGCTTCAGTGCATCATCGAGACTGGAAAAACAGACGAGATTTGCTGGTTTGATCCGTTTGGCGAACGAGCAGGTTGGCAAATGCACTTTGTTTGAATTTTTACTCCCGACATAGTTGCAATTAGGGGCTAAATTCTTCGTTTCTGCGGGGTTTTGGGTGATTTCCGGGGTAGCTGCACCTGCCACAGCTTGGGCGTTTTCTGAGTCAATTTTGGCCATTTCAGTCGTTTTTTCAATCACAATTGCCTTTGTTTGGCCTTTTTTTCCTTCGACATAGCCGAATTGGAAGGAAATGAGCGCCACTAAGACAAATCCGGTCACCAGCACCAGTTTCATTTCATGTTCGATTAGAAAACTTTTGATCTTACCCATCAATTGACATTATAGCATAAGTTCGCTAGAATACATCTTGTTAACTATATCAAATAAATTGCGGATTAGTACGGGACGATTTTTCTCATTCCCGGCTTTTATTTTCGCGCATATGTATGGCACATCGTAAAGCAGGTGGATCTACCCAACTTGGAAGAGACTCCATTTCAAAGCGCCTGGGCGTAAAAATTTTTGGTGATCAAAAAGTCAAAACCGGACAAATAATCATCCGCCAACGCGGTTCAAAATATCACGCTGGAAAAAATGTGAAACAAGGTGAAGACGACACACTATTTGCCCTCGCGGATGGTTTCGTGAAATTCTCCACCAAAAAGGTGCGTGCTTTCACAGGGAAACTTGTTCAAAGAAGATACGTTAGTGTGGCAGACAAGATTGTTCCCAACAAAAAAGCGAAAGCGAAGACAGTTGCTAAGAAAAAATAAATCAGAACCACTGATTCGCACTGTCAAAATAACCCACAAAAGGAGGATGTGCAATGACCATAACATTTGATAGTATCGAGGATGCAAAGGAATATGTTGCGTATATCACCGGATCAGACCCAAAAATTTTCGAAAAAGTTGAGGGGCTGAAAGTTGCGGGAATGGAAGCTTTTCTTCTCGATGACCCGGAAACGTCTGAGGAAATAAAGCAGTCAATTCGCGACAAGATTGACGCTCAACAAGCATTTAAATTCACAAATGCGAAAGGTGTCGAAGTAAGTATTGTTATTGGCCCTTTCCGAGATGGCTTTGACTGCTGGATTGTCGGTGATAAGGGTACAGCAGTACGATTATAAGAGTTAATAACAAATTGCAAATAAGTTTGCACGAAACCGCCCCGCGATAATTTCACGGGGCGCTTTTTTTAAAATTTTATTTCTTCTTATTCTTCCTCGCCGCCTTCACGAACTCAAAAAACAAAGGATGAGAAGTGAGGGGTTTGGATGTTAGTTCGGGATGAAATTGCACACCGACAAAGAACGGATGGGCAGATTGAGGAAGCTCGGTGATTTCCATTAGTTTTCCGTCGGGTGATTTGCCAGAAAAAACCAAACCGGCTTTTTCCAATCTTGGGGCATATTCCATATTAACTTCCCAACGATGACGGTGACGCTCTGAAATTTTGGGTTTTTTGTAGGCGTTGTAGGCAACGGTGCCTTTTTTAATGAGTGCTGGATAGGCGCCGAGACGCATTGTAGCTCCATAATTTTTATCCTCTAAATTTTTCTTTTGCTCGGGGATGATGTCAATCACCGGATTTTTTGTTTTGCGATTGATTTCAGTTGAGTTCGCGTCTTTGAGACCCAAAACATCGCGCGCATATTCAATCACCATCATTTGCATTCCATAGCAAAGTCCCAAAAAGGGAATTTTATTCTCACGCAAAAACTTAATAACACTAATCTTTCCTTCAATCCCTCGCGAACCAAAACCACCCGGAACAATAATACCGTCATAATTTTTGAGGTCTTCTAATTTATCGGGTTCTTTTTCATAGAGCTCACTATTAATCCAAGCAATTTCCGGCTTTAGTTTATTTCTGTAAGCGGCATGCTTGATGGCTTCGATCACGCTGATGTAAGCATCAGAGAGGACGAAATCACCGGTGCCGAAATATTTTCCCACAATACCAATCTTGATTTTTTCCTTAGATGCTTTAATGCCTTCCACAAAATCATACCACTCTTTCATATTGGATTTTTTGTTTTCCGGCAGATTCAATTTCTTGAGAATCAACCGACTCAAATCATCCCGTTCAAAATTAACGGGAATTTCATAGATATTGTCCGCGTCCGGTGCCGAGATGACATAGCGCTCGGAGATGTTGCAAAACATTCCTAATTTTTCTTTACGTTTTTGATCAAGAAAAGTTTCGCTTCTAGCAATAATCACGTCCGGTTGGATGCCGGCGCCATTCAGTGTTCGTACCGCATATTGTGTCGGTTTGGTTTTCATCTCGCCGACTTTTGAGGGAATTGGCAAATAACTCACCATCACAAACATCACATCTTCCGGATATTTGATTTTCATCATTCTGGCCGCTTCGAGAAATAAGATGTTTTGGTATTCGCCGATTGTTCCACCAATTTCAATCAGCGTCACGTCTGATTTAGCTTTCACGGAAGCTTTTTCGATGCGATCAATTACTTCCAAGGGGATGTGCGGGACTACTTCAACGCATTTGCCGTTGTAACCCAAATTGCGCTCCCGATGGATAACTGTTTCATAGACACTGCCAGTAGTCATGTAATTGTCGCTAGGCAAAGTGATGTTGAGAAATCTTTCATAATTTCCCATATCTTGATCGGTTTCATAACCATCATTTAAAACAAAAACCTCGCCGTGTTCCGTTGGATTCATCGTGCCAGCGTCAACGTTGATATATGGATCAATCTTGATCGCAGTCACACTGAGTCCTCGTGCTTTCAAGATGATCCCGATTGATGAAGTTGATATCCCCTTCCCCACCCCACTCATCACTCCCCCGACGATGAATATGAACTTGCGGTTTTGTTTCATACTTTTTTTATTGAAAATTTAATTAAATTAACTAGACCGGGCAGGAACGGGTTTGTAACCCGTTTCGCATGTTTTACGGATTAGCCATAACATAACATCTGTAAACTTTGCGGACCGGGTTGCAAACCCGCTCCTGCGACATCTCCTGCAATGTGAATTTTCTACAGACAAAAAGTCGCTTCCCCCGCGACTTTTTTATTTTTTTAAAAATGGGACGAATCAAGCTTTACCCCTTCACTAATTTTCTAGCTTCTAATAATACGCGAGCATTGCTTCCTACTACTGTTCTTCAAAATTAGCCCAAGCGCAGTTTAGTGGTGGGGTTATGCCTCTTTGGAAACTAGGAGTTTGATTTTTGTCTCAATCCCTTGAGCCAAACTAATCTTGATTTCATATTCTCCAACTTCTTTGATGTGCGCATCCATAATGATGGATTTTTCAGAAACAGTAAAACCTAATTTGCTAATTTCGCCCGCAACATCTTTCGCCGAAATTGACCCGAACAATTTTCCTTCTTCTTTTCCTTTCGCTTTAATTTCAATCAGCTTGTCTTTTAATTCTGCGGCTAACTTTTT
The DNA here is from genome assembly GCA_026396175.1 of Candidatus Moraniibacteriota bacterium. GTDB lineage: Bacteria > Patescibacteriota > Minisyncoccia > Moranbacterales > UBA2206 > UBA9630. Next base: position 54,972 of record JAPLXG010000012.1, read on the forward strand.
AGTTTTTTCTAGATTTTCCAACTCAACTGTTTTTTCTTTTTTTCTCTGCGCTTCCACACGAGCGACTGATTCTTTCGTCGCGACTTCGGCCAGTTTTTTCGCAAACAAAAAATTGCGCGCATAACCATCGGAAACATTTTTCAGCTCACCTTTTTTGCCTAAATTTTTGACATCTCGCAGGAGAATTATTTGCATAGTTTTAGTATAGCGGAAATATTAAACTTTGGGAATAGGCAATCTTAACAACGGGGACTAAGTCCCGAAGCTTCGGGACTTAGTCCCCTAGCTACTTAATTTGTTTAATTATTTCATCTTTTCCTGAAGCACTTCCAGGGCTTTGTCCAATTGCGGATCTTTATTATTCTGATAATCATCCGGCGTCATTTTAACCTCTACGTCGGGGCTTATCCCTTTTTCCATAATATAATCTCCATTGGGCGTGAGCCATTTGGCCACTGTGACTTTGACGCTGGCGCCTTGAGGCAAATCAATCAGTTCCTGAACTGAGCCTTTGCCAAAGGATTTTTCTCCAATCAGCGTTGTGCCTTGATCATCTCGCAGGGCGCCAGCCAGAATTTCTGAGGCGCTTGCACTGCCGCCGTTAATAAGGACGACCATCGGAATACTGCTGAGCGTATCTCCACCCTCAGTGGAAAAACTCTCCCTCTTTCCAGCAGCATCCTCTTCCATAACCACTACTTTTCCTATCGGAATCATCCGACTGGCAATCGTAATCGCTTTATCCAAAAGTCCGCCCGGATCATTGCGCAAATCTAGGATAATACCCTTGGTGTTTTTAGCTAGCACGGTTTTCACTGCAGCATTAAATTCTTTGTCGGTATTTTCTCCGAATTTTGTAATTTCGATGCGAGCAATGTTGTTGTCTTTAAATTCCAGCTTGACACTTTTTACTTCGATCGTATCGCGAATGATGGAAATTTCTTTCGTATCTTTTTCACCATTCGGCAAAATGGTCAGTTTCACTTCCGTGCCTTTCTTTCCTCTGATAAGCGCGACTGATTCATCGATCGTCATATCGGAAATAATTTTGTCGCCAATTTTGAGAATCTTATCTCCAGCGCGCAGTCCGGCTTTTTGGGCTGGCGATCCGTCGAGCGGCGCAATCACCGTAAGAAGATTATCTTTCACACCTAGTTCCGCTCCGATCCCGTCAAAACTGCCGCCCAAATCTTGCGAAAAAGCTTTGTTTTCTTCCGGATCAAAAAAGGAAGTATAGGGATCGCCGGTGGCTTTCAGCATTCCGGAAATTGCGCCATAGACCATTTTTTGTGCGTCCAAATCATTGCGGTTAACATGCTTTTCTTTAACAATATCCCAAACTTTCCAAAAGAGCGAAAAATCCACTCCATTAGTCGCCGTTTTATTTTCCAAGATTGCTTGCTCAAGCGGAACATTCTTAGCAGCCATTCCCGCATCGTTACCCTTTCCACGGCTAAATCCGATCGTATAACTAGCAAAGACAATGGCAATAATAAAAAAAATAGCCAAACCTTTTTTGAATATTTTCCGGTTGTGCTCCAATTCTTTTTCCGGATAAGTATAAATTGGTTCGACTTTTTCCTCCTTACATTCTTCTTGTTTTATTTCTTCCATTTGATTTGTTAGTTATTTTTTGGCAAGGGTTTTCCTGCGTATTTCTTAAAATATTTTAGCGCGCTAGCAATATGAATCCAAGCCAAGCGATTCGAGGCAAGTGTTTTCAAAATGCTTTTTCCGGCTGAACCTTTTCCGTGGTAATGATATATTTTAGCTTCAGGATTATAGACGACGCGGTAATTGTTTTCCCAAAAGCGCCGGCACCAATCGGTGTCTTCAAAATACATCTTGAATTGTGGATCCAGCAGTCCCACTTTCTCAACTGCTTCTCTTTTGGTTAGAAGAGCGGAACCCATCAGCCAGTCGACATTCTTGATGCTTGTGTGGTCAAATTCTTGCATTAAAAAACGATCAAGATGCTTTTTGGCAAAGCCAAATTTCCCCAAAAACGTCCGCCGATAAACAATCGTGAGCGGCGTATAGAAACGAAAACTGGATGGCTGAAACTTTTCATCAAAGCCCAAGAGTTGTGGTCCGACAATTCCGACGTCTAGATTATTTTTGATGTAATCCAAGAGAATTTCGATCGAATTCTTTTTGATCAGAATGTCGCCATTGAGAATCAGGATAAATTTTCCGGTACTTTTTTCGCAACCCTTCCTGACCAATCCGCCAAAGCCGAGATTTTCTTGCGATGGGATAAAAACAATTTCCGGAAAATCCTCCCGCATAAGCATCTCCGTCGCTTCCTCTGTCGCGCTATCCGCGACAATCAATTCATAATCCGTGCCTGTATAATTTTTCCGAATGGAAGTCAAGCAGAGTCTTAAGAGTTCCGGATTTTTATAGCTAGTGACAATAATTGAGAGTTCCATTAAAAAGACAAGAGAAGGTTAACATTTTTTAAATGTTAAACAATCTATTTTTTATCTATTTGGGCTTAATGTCTGATTGCGCTGGAAGAGTGAAAATATTTTTTACCATTTCGTGAATTTTGTCATAATTGTCTCCGATAGGAAGAAGAATGTAGCCCGCTGCTCCCTCTGGCGGGTTATAGAGTAAGCCTTCGTCTGAATTTTCAAGCACTCTTTGATAGATTTGAGCAGTAGGAATGGTTTTGTAGAGCTCATAGAATTTTTGCATTTCCCAAGCTTGCATATCCGTCCGAACATTATCACCAAGACTATTGAGAATTCCGTTTAGCTTATTGAAATCAGCCAATGTTCCAATACTGAGCATCTTGTCTTTCACGAGCTGAATCACTTGCTGTTGTCTTTTGGCTCTTTCAAAATCACTGGAAGTTTTGCGCGAGCGGACATAGCAAAGGGCATTCGCGCCATTAAGCGTTTGCTTGCCGGCTGGCAATTTGAAATCTCCTCCGCATTCCAAAGTGTCCTTGGGCGCTGTGCAAAGAGGATATTTAGGAACTTTTGTTTTAACCACATAGGCTACGCCGGCCGCATTGTGCTTAGTGTGCCTTTCAATCTTATTCTCCCAATTACCAGTACGAATTGTAAAAAAAGAATCACAAACATGTTCTTCGTTGAATTGCATTGATTCGTCAAAAGGTTGGTCAAGGGTAATGTCCACTCCGCCGATTGCATCAACTAGTTGCGTAAATCCAGCAAAATTGATACTCGCCGCGTAATGAATCGGGATGCCCAAAACATTTCCCAGCACGATTTTCATATTTTCCAAGCCCTTGTCTTTTCCATCCTGCTCTCCATAGGCATGCACGGCATTAATTTTTTGTTGATCTTGCGTTCCCGGCACAGTCACATAGAGATCGCGTGGAACGGAAATCATCGAAACTTTATTTTCTTTCAGTAAAATGCTAATTACCACGATCGAATCGGCCAATGTTCCGCCTCCCGGCAAATCCGCGCCTCGCATTCCCAAGATGGCGACATTAATTCGGCCATCTTTTTCTCCTTTCAGCTCGTTGTTTATGCCGGGAACAATGTGCGACAAATTTCCCAAGATTCCCCCACCGGAAATTTTTGTGAGCACGCTATTGGTTTTCCAAGCGAATACTCCGCCGATTAGTAGGAGCACCAGCAAAATTCCTGTTGCTATTTTAAAACCTTTTTTCTGATAAAAACGTTTCTTTGCTCCGGAAACATTTTGACTTGATTTTGAATTAAACATCTAGATTTTTCATTCTCGCGCAAGCGGCGGAATTTATTAAACGAGTTATAACTAAATCTAGGCGTTTTCCCTTTATTTGGCTTATTTAAGCCAAAATAAAAAAATCGCCATAACCTCTATATTTTACCTTTTTTGCCAGATTTGTCAATCGAAAATCTGTGCCCCATCTTATCCCTCCAAACTTTCAAAAATTTCCAGCATCTTTTCGGCAGTCTTTGCCCAAGAAAAAAGCTTGAGTTGTTCCTGTTCTTTTCCTAATGATTGGTTTTTTGAGTCGTCTTCTGATAAGAGTTGCAGTAATTTTTGCGCCAAATCAGCGCTATCGTTCGGTGCAAAATATAACGCGGCGTCCCCGGCTATTTCTCTGTGCGACGGAATGTCCGAAATCACTGCTGGCAATCCAACGGAAAAAGCTTCGAGAATCGGAATGCCGAAACCTTCATAGAGTGAAGGAAAACAAAAGCAATCAGCCAATTGCATTACAGCTTTTTTGTCTTCTTCTGGAATAAAGCCAGGAAAAATAACTTCTTCTTCGCTTAATGTGTGAGCTTTAATCATTGCATCAATCTCCGAATCGTAATTATGACTTTTGCCACCAGCTAAAACCAACTTTACGCCTGGCAATTGATTTTTAATTTTCGCGTAAGCTTCGACTAGAACCGGAAGATTTTTTCTTGGCTGGAGCGTTCCGATATAAAAGATAAATTTTTCCGGTAGATTATATTTTTGTCTGATTTTTTCTAACTCAGCTTGTGAAAAAGTTTGCGTCAAGAAATCATCCGCCACGGCATTATGAATATGATCAACTTTTTTCGGATCTATTTCGTAGTAGCTTATAATCCCTTCCTGTGTAAATTTTGAGACCGCAATTATTTTGTCCGCTCTTTTTAGTGCCAGCGGTATAAGTGTGCGCAAAAAAAACAAATCATCAAATTTGATGAGAGACGGAAAAACACGAAAAGAAACGTCGTGAATGACGGTAAGAATTTTGATTTTTTTCGGCACAAAAAACGGCGTGATGTATTGCGTGAGATAGAGATCAATCGGATTGGCGCGCAGATATTTTGGCAAAGTCCAAAAATTCCAACTGAATTTATTTTTTGTCGCCAATGAGATTATTTCAAAATTAGGTTTATTTTCAATGCCTAAATCGCTTTTTATTTTTACCAAAGTTTCCGGGTCGCGAATATCAGTAAATAGCTGGTAGTTATTCTTAACATCGATAAGCGCCAAGTTTTTCACCAAATTAAAAAACACCACCTCATCACCGGTTCTCTTTTTGCCAATATTGCGAATATCAATGCCAATTTGCATAATTATGTGTAATACGCCTGAGAATCCCAATTAGACTCAATAAGAGGTCATTATTCTTCAGTATAGCACTATTCTCTAATCCAAAAAAATCTTCACTAGTTTGAATAAGTTGAAGATTGGATGTGAAAAAAAACTATTGCAACCTTTCATTAGCTCCTTGGAATCTTCGTGTGTTTCTCTCTTTGCCAGATTAAAAGCGTATTTCTGGTTTATCTTGCCCCAGGCCTTGGCCATTTCAGTTTTTTCTGCTGGTCCAGAAATTTTTTTTCTATCACATTTTCTGAAAAGAACGTGATTGAGCGTCAGCCAAAGTGAAATTGCTCTCGCACCAATAAAATTTTCGCTCTCGGTATTGATAATAGAAGGTATTAAAAGATTGGGAAAGATTAGGTCTAAATCAGAAAGATCACTCAGGATAAAAGCCATATTCCAAGTGATATACAAACTGACCCATTCTTGGCTAAACTCAAAAACAGGGAAAAGATAATCTTTTTGGACAATCGATTTGTAAAAAATATTGGTGTTATTTTCAGGTATTACGCTTTTCCTCTTAAATAATGTACGCGGAGGATTTATCCTTATATTTTCTGATAGCTCAAACGCGCTGATCGCATTCACCACAAAGCCCTTCTTATACTCCGTAACCCCTGCTTCATAGATATTTATTCTAAGCAACTCATTGGCATACGAAAGATTACGCAGTAGTAATTTATATTCCAAGTGGTTTATTTTTTTCTCTTTGAACAATTTCTCTGCTTCGCCATTTTTCAGTTTTGCATCGACAAGATTGCGTTGAGTCCTAAAATAAATCATTGCGGGATCGACTGATAAATATTTGATGGTTCCAAATAATTCATGAGAAATTCCAACTGCACGCAAAAAAGAACTAGCTAGATGCGTCGAATTAATATTATGCTCTTGCTCTTTGGTTTTATAGTGGTCCTGAAGCTCAATAAAAAAATTGTGACTATTGCACATTGCCGCAGTCAAAGCTTCCAATACGTACATTACATGCACAGATCTTATGATATACTCCGACTGTCCAAACCATCTTTTTCTAAGTGCTAGGTCCGCAAATTCCACAATAGCGGGGTGTTTCGAAATAATTCCCTTTTTGATATTTTCAAACATCGGCTGCAATTTCTGAGGCTTAGAAACAATATCCTTGAAAAACTTTTCCATTCGCTTATTTTTCGTTTTGAAATCAGCCAGTTTTAGCTCCTTAATAATGTCTTGCATAATCAGAGGATCTGTTTTCAAATCTTTATGCAAACCAAAAGCGGCCATTGATTTTTCAAAGATAGCTTCTGATTGTTTTTTGGTGTGTGTTTTTGTCATTTGTATGAAACTGTCTTCAACGCACTCGCAACCCCCAGCCAAACCCAAAAGAATCCAAGCATAATTCCAGCGTTAAATAGATTAAAAATTACCAAGCCTGTCCAAGAAGTTAAAATAAATAGGGCAAAAGTTTTTTGTTCCAAATCTGCTTCTCTAAAAAATGCAATAATTGCTCGAACAAAAATAGTGCCGAGGAGAATGATTAAGCTCAAAAATCCGATAAGGCCGCTGCCAAGATAGGTTTCGAGGAAAATGTTGCTGGAGTTGAGATTGGCGCCGCGGGCGTCTTTGCCGAGCACAGTGGGGATATTAGCCCAGCCGATGCCCAAGATTGGATGCGTTTTGATTTGCGCGAAGCTCTTGCGGTAGACTTCGGCGCGAACATTCACATTTGGATCGGTGCGATTAATTTCAGTTACGAAGCGACCTTGGTTTTTTTCTGCCGTAATTTCTTCTAAATTAATATGGCGACAATTAAGGGCCGTCAGATCTTCCAGTGAAGAAATTTTTTCGGGTAACGCAATATTGCTTTCGCAACTGATGGTAATTTTTTGCGTCCCGCCTGTGCTCACGGCGCGATTGAATAGTTGGAAAGTAGTCAGCGGGAAACAACATATCACTCCGAGACTAACAATAAACGTGGCGATTATTCCTAGCTTAATTTTAATAGTTGATTTCCATTGCCACTCGCGAAAATTCAATTTTAAATTAGTAAAAATTGCAACTAAAAACACAATTGTCATCGCGATTGCTCCAAGCCAAGCGCTACGAGAAACGGAAACCAAAAGAAGCGCGAAAGCTAGCATTAAATAGGAATAGCCACTTAATAGGCCTATGCGCCTAACTAGCTTAGTATCGTCAGATTTTTGAGTTATGAAATAAATTAATGCGTAGACGCTAGCTAAAATCAAAATGAGAAAGAGCCCCAGCCAATCCGGTTCGGTAAGTGTGCCGTTGGGCCTTCCGGGCATCACGGAAAAGGAACTGAGTCCTTTGGCAAAACGCACATTTTGCCAAAAACCATAGAGCGTAATGACAAAAGTTGAACTCAAAAAAAATGGTAAGCTTTTTTTTAGGTCAGATGAGTTTTGGATGTAGTTTTTGACCAGAATAAACATTGCGGCAAAGGAAAAAAGAATGAGCGCAAATTTTAGTTCGGCTTTGGGATTTTGAGAATTAAAAATAGAAAAAAGACTAGCAAGTGGAATGAGAAAAACAAGATAATCGGTCCAACTCAATTTTGCTAGTTTGAAATATAGTTTTTTGGAAAAAAAGCGAATGGCAATCGCCAGAAAAAGCAGTCCGCCGATTAGTTGATATGGCCTCACCGCAATTCCCAGACGTTCTGGTGCAAGATTGATATTTTCCAGGGCAATTGTCCCCATAAAAAGCATAAACGCCCAACCAGGACGATAGAGCGCGAAAGCTAAAATTAAAATCGCAAAAAAAACAAAATCTCCCGTCCGCATCGGAAGCACACCGAGGTTGTTAAATAAAATCAAAAAGAAGACCAGAAGAACGTTAGTCAAGACCAGGTACGTTTTTGTGTTATTTAGTTTTTCTGCTAGTTGTTTGATATATGAGAACATAGTGGAGTAAGGAACTGGGTCACTGGCAGTAGGATAGGTTTTTGGTCGTAAGGCCTAGGAAAAAATCCAATGACCCAAGACCTATGACCAGTCTTACAGCTAATGACCTTTGTTACCTATGACTTCTATTACACCATAAAACCTCCTCACAAACTTATCCCAAGAAAAAAGCTTGGCACGTTCTCGGCCTCTTTGGGAGAGCGTATCGCGCAAGTGTTTGTCAGTCAGCACTTTTTTCATCACGAGCGAAATTTCCCTCGTGTCATCAGCGTGACAATAAAGTATACTATCCAGCCCCACTTCTGGCAAGGATGAGCTTTTGGACGCGATAGCTGGCGTTCCCTGGCTCATTGCTTCAAGAATTTGCATTCCGAAGCCTTCATAGTGCGAAGGATAGACAAAGAGTGCGGCGTTTTTAAACAGAGCGGGCAAGTGCTCTTGGGGCACCGCTCCCAAAAATTTTACTTGCTTTGTCAGATTTAATTCTTTGACTAACTTTTCCGCATCAATTGCCAGAGATAGATTGGGCAGAGGCTTCCCATATATCACCAACTTTGGCAGTTCAGTAATGAAAGGTAGATTTTTATTTTTATCCAAAAGCAATTTGTAGGCCTGAATCACTCCGCTGATATTTTTGCGAATCTCCATTCCCCCGCCGGCAAAAATATAGCCGGGATTTAATTTATATTTTTTCAAAACCTTCTTACTCGTTTCGGCTGAAGCCAGTTTTCCATAGACATCATCAATACTAATATAGTTAGTAGAAATTCTGTCAGCTGGAATCTGCAAATGTTGAATCAAATCTTTTTCTGTTCTTTTGGAGACAGTAAGAATCTTATCTGCCTTGGCAATCGCTTTTTCCGTTAGTTTTTGATAATGCTTTCTTCGCGCATTATCGAGATATTCGGGGAAAAGGCTTGGAATTATATCGTGCACGAGCATTAGGTGCTTTGCTCTACCGCTTAGCGTAGTCGGGCATTGATAGAGACTAAAAAAAACATCACAACTATCTTTCTTGACGTGTCGCGGCAAGAGATATTTTTCCCACCAAATTTTTCGAATTAAATCATCCCGCCGGTAAAGGGGCAAAAGAGTTCTTTTTTGGAAGTTTTTTGGCAAAACAAAATCTTTTGGCAGATCTTCTTCCAAGTATAAAATATATTCTGACTCATTTTTTTGCTTTGCGCTTTTCAGCTCCTTGGCGATTAGTTTTTTAAGAAAACTAGTCGTCACTTGTCCGATGCCCGTTTGGGGCTTACGACAAAAGGAGGCGTTGATTCCTATCCTCATGGAGTTCTCTACGAATTACGAATTTGTACGAATATACGAATGTACAAATTCAAAAACGAATTAACAATTTATTAATGTAATTATAGCATACTATTTCAAGGTTGCAGAAGAAAATCAAAAGCTTTACGAAAAATCAAATTTAGACTATACTGAGATTAGTTTAATTAGCCTAAATTATTCGTATGTCCCCCGTTCGTAATGGGGGTTCGCGAAGCAAATAACTATGTTTTCGCTACTAAAGCTCATCATTTGGATCTGTGGCGTTGCTGTCGTTGGTTATTTTGTGCTTGGCTATTTCGGCTATGAAGTAAACAAAGACTATTTTAATGCCAGCAAAGCCGAGTGTCAAAAGAAACTAGACGAATGTAAGAGTCAACTCATTCACAACGGCGTCGATGGTGCTAAGTGTGATTTTAACTGCGCCAACCCAAAGCTAATTATCCAGAAAAAATAATCAATAACTTACTACTAAAATTACGGAACTATTTCATTTGTGTATTCCGCACTTGGAATAATTCGCCTGCCTGCCGGCAGGCAGGTAATTCGTAGAGAAACACATGAAACTGATTGTCAACATTCCCGCTTACAACGAAGAAGCGAAAATTGGAGAAACAATTGAACGTATCAAAAAAAGCTTTTCAGCCGATTTTTATACACAGGGCGAAGGATCGAAGATTTCTGAGAAATTGATTCAGATGGTGGATGACGGATCAAGCGATAATACGGTCGAAGTTGCCCAGAAAGCCGGACTAGACCTGCTCGTCTCCTATAAACCCAATCGCCGCCTGGCTTATTCTTTCAAGCGGGCCGTAGAAAATGCGCTGGAAAATGGTGCGGATATTATGGTCAATATTGATGCGGATGGCCAATTTAACCCGCTGGATATTCCTAAATTAATTACTCCGATCCTCGCTGGCCAATGTGATATGGTGATTGCTAATCGCTTCGGCAAGCATGAAGCCAAGGATATGCCAAAAATCAAATACCACCTTAACCGTTTTGCCGCCAAAATGATTGGCTTTTTTCTCAACTACCCCATTGATGATTTGACTTGCGGATTTCGCGCACATAACCGCGAAACACTCCTGCGCCTCAATATTACTAATGTCAGCTTCACCTACACCCAAGAAACAATCATTGATGCAATTGGAAAAAATTTGAAACTAAAATGGGTGCCGGTTAATGTTCAGTATTTCGCTGATCGCGAAAGCCGAATTGTGAAATCAGTTTGGAAATTCGTAGGAAACTCAGCTAAAATAATCCTAAAAGCAGTGCGTGATGTCCGTCCAATGAAATTTTTTGGCGTTCCCGGGCTCACCCTGGTCACTGCATCTCTTTTGGTTTTTTGTGCTTTTCTTTTTCAATATTTTCAAACTTTCCAAATCACCACTTACCGCAACTACCTTTTCCTTTCCGCCGCACTGCTCTTTGTTGGCTCGCAACTCCTCATTTTTGCCCTTATTGCCGATATGATCAAAACTAATCGCAACCTCACTGAAGAGCAAATGTATCTCTTGAAAAAAGACCGGCTTAAAAAATAGTTTTTCTTGTTATTCCCGGACTTACGTGTTTGCCAAAAGCAAGCTTTTCTATAGCCAAGATTAGCCTAAGGAAACTCCCATGATTCTAGGGACTAATATGGGCAAAGACAGGCCCTAAGTAACCACGCGCTTTAAAGATTGTTTTTGGTAAATACGTAAGTCGCAAACTAAACTATGCAAACTGCGAAAAAACCACGTATTCTTTTTATCTCTCGCGCTTATCCGCCAGTAACAGGTGGAATTGAAAATCAAAACTATGAAGTTTCTTTGTGGCTAAGTAAAATTACTGATGTCAAAATAGTTGCCAATAAAAAAGGGCGTAAATTTCTTCCCCTATTCGCGCCCTACGCACTTTTTTACACTATCTTTAATATTAGAAAATACGATGTCATTTTACTGGGAGATGGAGTTTTGTCATTTATTAGCTGGTTTACTAAAATATTTTCCTCAAAACCAATACTCGCAGTTATCCATGGGCTAGATGTCAATTATGATTCAGCTTCTCTTGGGGTGTGGTATGAAAAAATTCTAATTTTTTTATACCAAAAACTCTGGGTAAAACTTTTCCTGCCAAGTCTTGATAAATTCATAGCTGTGGGCAATGAAACAGTAAAGGTGCTAAGATTAAAAAATATCCCTTCAAAAAAGATAGTTTTTATACCCAATGGTATTGATCAAAATAAATTTTACAAGCTAACTGATCGAACAGAATTAGAAAAAATTCTCGACCTCGATCTTTCAGGAAAAAAGATACTGCTAACCTCTGGCAGACTAGCAAGAAGAAAGGGTGTCGCCTGGTTTTGCAGAAATGTAATGCCAAAATTGCCAGAAAACATCCTCTACATTGTAGCTGGCAATGGACCAGACAAAAATAACATCGCCAACGCCATAGTAGAAAATAACCTTTCTCAAAGGGTAATTATGCTTGGTTTTGTAACAGATAAAGTGCGCAATAATCTTTTTAATACGTGCGACCTATTTATTCAACCAAATATTAAAATTACAGGCGACATGGAAGGCTTTGGCATGTCAGTAATTGAAGCAGCTTCTTGTCAAATCCCAGTAATTGCTTCAAGTCTCGAAGGATTAAAAGATGCTATCAAAGATGGCAAGAATGGCTTTCTGGTTGGGACGGAAGATGCGCAAGGGTATATCGAAAAGATAACTTCCCTGCTCGCAAATGATGCCTACCGCAGAGAGTTCGGTAAGGAGGCCAGGCAATATATTATTGAAAATTATAGTTGGGGAAAAATTTCTCAGCGCTATCTTGAAGAAATTGAGAAAACATTATGCTAGAGCTTGTTCAATCGCAAATTATTTTCTATCTAACGATTGCGCTAGTGCTTTTCGTGCCAGGCTATTTTATGCTTTTGGCTGTTTTTGGCAGAGAAAAATTGAGCGCGCTGGAAAGATTTGTCATTTCCGTCGGGGTCAGTATTCTTGTGACAGATTTTTTGATGCTCATTATGTCTCGCGTCGGAATACTTTTCAACAGAGCTTCTCTGATTCTAACACTATTAATTTTTAGTGCCGGCTGTTTCGCAATCTACAAAAAAAGATTTAAAAAATCGCCAGAAGCAGTTGAAGCAAAATCGCTGTTTAATTTTTCTTCCAAGCAATTCTATTTTATCCTGCTTGTTCTTTTTTTGTCAGTTTTTATCCGCAGCGCATACCTACAAAACGCCCTGCCCTCTTCCGGCACTGATTTTGGCCACCATATGTATTGGTCCAAGTTGTTCGCGCAAAATGGAAGAATTCAAGACTATACTCAGCGCGATATTGTGGAAAAAAATGAAGTTTTTCAGATTGATGCAGAGCGTCCAATCAGCGATTTCATCATCGGTGAACATTTGATTTTTTCCGCCATTAACTTAATTTCCGGATTAGATTTTATTTCTGTCTTCCCTGTTTCTGCCTTGTTGCTCATCAATATTTTCAGTCTGCTCGCGCTTTTCATTCTCTCACTGCGCCTATTTGAAAACCATCCGCAAAACAAAAATATTGCCATCTTTGCGCTGCTTCTCTTGGGTGCGCTTTTTGCCATTGATCCCCCGCAAGCAAAATTTGTTGGCGGCGGAGTTGTCGGCAATATCATCGGAAATTTACTCTTACCTTTGGCTTTTTATTTCTACATTCGTTATCTGCGAGAAAAAACAACAACTTTTTTATTTTTTGCCCTATTTTTCTCAATGGGACTTTTCTACACTCACCATCTAACTGCGTTTATTTTCCTCCTCGCCTTTGCCATTTTTGTTTTGCTTTCTTTGATGTTAAATTTTAAAGAAACAAAGAATTTTATCTTCAGTGAAAAAAAGATTTTAATCTCTCCATTGCTTCTCTCCTTCTATCTTTTTGCTATCATCCTTATGCTTGGCGTCTATATGCCATCCTATCTGCGAAACAGCGCAGTGAACACAGTAGTGGGAACGATCAAAAAAATCGAGCATACCGGTCTAACGCTCCTTCAATTTCGCGACATTCTTGGTGAGGCGCGCATCGCCTTGGGCATCTTGGGTATCTTTTTGCTGTTTGCATATTACCGAAAAAATACTTTCAAATATTCTGCGCTGTTGGTCGCGAGCTGGGTCATCATCATTTCTCTCATCTCGCTCGTGCCAAATTTAATCAAAATTGACATCCCCTCCAGCCGGGTGGCTAATTATGGAGCCTATCCCTTTGCCCTCTTGGGTGCTTTCGCATTTGTTTCCGTTTTTTGGCAAAACAAAACTGCTAGCATCCAACTATCCTCCACCAGTCGCAAATTGATTCTTGGCACATACCTTATGGCTTTAGTCTTTATTTTCTTGGACGGATATGCGGGTAATGTAGACTTTCTGAAAGTTAACAGCACCGCTCAAAAAACCCAAGAAACGCTTGGGGCAAGCGGTTACCTCTCAACCAGATTAGACGCGAAAGACTTATTGATTTCTGATCATCTCTATCTCGCGGCCGATTCCTGGATAAAATTATTTTTTATGCGGGGATATAATTTTCCAGTTTACCGGGCTAATCTTGACCGCTATGAAAACGGCATCGATAAAAATGAGTTCTGTTCTCGTGATATGCTTTCCAATCCTGGCGGAGAATTAGGTCTGAAATGTTATTCCGATTTGGGTGCTAATTTTGTTATGGTAGACAAGGAGATGGATAGCGGACAATTTCAAAAATTGGACAATTTTTGGCAAATTTATTCTAATGATAAAATCAATGCATACTACCGAGAAAAATAATCTTTCTGGTGAAAAAAAGATAATCTATGTGGTTAGCGCGTTGCTTCTGCTTAGTTTTATTTTTCTCGGCTTTAGCGAAAAAAAACAAACCGATCCAGCTGGCAAAACTGGTTGGTGGGCGGTTTATTTTGAAAATCCCAAATCACCTAATTTAACTTTCACGATTGAAAATAATGGAAAGACAAAAAAATTTCACTGGAAAGAAATAGCAGAAGATAACACGATAGTAGAAGGGGCGGACATCTCGGTCCCTACTGGACAAAAAAACACCATTCCCCTCGTGGATGCTACCGTTCCAAAAGGAGCAAAAATAATCATCGAGGTTTCCGACGAAGCTGGCGGAAAAAAAGAAATTTATAAAACACTTAACTAATTTCCCTCTCTTGAACTTCATGACTTCTAAACTAAATCCCTGAGTACATACTCAGGGATTTTTATATTTGGGACTTACGCATTTAAATTAATTTGTCATCCTGAGCAAATCCGCCAACTGGCGGAGAAGTCGAAGGATCTATTTTCCATTATCGTAAGCCCTGCTATTAAGTAGAAAACTCTGGGTTACGGTTAGCAGATCCTTCGACTGCGTCCTGAGTACAGGACTTCGCTCAGGATGACAGGGCTTGGTTGTTTTTGAGCAAACGCATAAGGTCATAGCATAGCAACATCAGATACGACTAAGCTAATCTTTTTCCGCCCGATAGATACGAATAAAGTTGTCCGGTCGGTCATCGATATTGAGTTCCCAGACTGGCTTTCCTGCCAAATCTTCCTTTAGCCTGTTCCAAGTCTTAGTATTTGTCATCTCTCCCCTGCGCGTCATCACATAGTAATCAATCGTATTCTCTTCCGATTTCCCCATATAGTTGGTATATCCGGAAGCTTGAACGCAAATTCCATTGAAAAAGGAGCACACACCCCAATAATCCGACCAGACTTTTAAATTTTTGGAATTAGGCAAAGCATTTAGAAATTGGGCTGCTTCATAACCGCCATAGCCCCAAGCCCCGGTAACGATTGAATCTTTTGGCAGGAGATCGTTAGCATAATTGAAATAATACGGCTTAATCAGCCAAAGACTGATGCTACTAATGCCGATCACCAAAAGTAGCAATATGAATTTGTGAAAACTTTTCATTTTTCCCAAAATAAATTCGTCAATAGAAAGAGCTGCCAGAAGCATCAATAGCGGATAAAGCATCACGCTATAGCGAATATTAACCAAGAGATCTTGCTTCAAGACAGCGGCATAAAAAACAATCACGAAAGAAGATAAAACGAAAACCAGGAGCGGATATTTCAGTTTTCCAAATACGCCCTTGATCCACAGAGCGATTAGGGCTACTAACACCAAGGGAGTAAGAGAAAAAACTAAAGGATAAATTTCCAAAAATAGCTTGTCAAAAAAATCTTGGCGGCGAAAAGAATAGTCATGTCCTGCGTCAAAATTGAGGCCCTTGATGCCTAGAAAATTATCGCCGATTGACCAATTGGCAAGAACTAAGCAAAACATAATAGCAACGAGCACCAGCACTATTTTCATTATATGCGGAAAAATCTTTTCAATCCTTTTTGCCAGATAAAAAGTGTGCTTGGACATGAGATAGCGGGCATCAAAAAAAATCAAAAAATCAAGCGCTATTATTGACCAAAAAATCGGTGCCATCCCTTTGAAACCAATCGTTCCGTAATAAAAATAGCTGGGACTGAGAATAACTGCTGGCATCAGCAGGGCAAAAACCGCAAACGCTCCCAGTAGAATCAAAAGATATGCGAGCGCATTCCTTTTGGCCTTTTGGGCAAACTCAAACTGTTGCTTTTCTTGCAATAAATAGACTAACATTACTACAAAGAAAAAAGGAATAAAAATAACCGCCGAATATTTGCTCAGTAGTGCGAAACCCAAGAGTAATGAGCATAAAATAACGTCAGACCTTTTTCGATATTTGAGATAATTTAAAAAAGAAACAAGGGAAGAAAAAGAAAAAATCCACAAAAGCGAATCGGGATTGATGATCTGAGAAACACCGATAATAATTGGGTTAAGTAAAATTAAAATTACTGCCGTCATCGCCAGCCACTTATTTTCCGTTAGGCGCTTGATGGCCCAAAAAAGAAAGAGCGCAAAAAGGCCATTGAAAATTAAAAGCGGTGCCCGGAAGGCAAAATTTATTTTTTCTGTTTCCGCGGAAGAAAAAGCGCTTTCATAGTTGCCTGGCGTGGTAACTCGCTTTTGCAAACCGTCTTCAAAAAAAATTCCAATTCCACTGATATAGGCCAGCATCACCCCCGGCTTGTCGTTGATGCGCGTTCGAGACCAATCTTTTTTAGCAATCGCATCCCAGTAATCATGAATTCTGCCGGCCGTGGCATCATAGATCCAATAATGCTCATCGGCGGTTTCGAATTTTGCGATGTGATGAAAACCAAAGGAAAAATAAAGACTAAGCGAAACAATAAATAGCGCGATAATCGCTCCGGATTTTTTGATTTTTTCCGCTGAGATATTTTTTAACATATAAATATAAAACCTACTCGTTCAAGCTACTCCCTGCCGGATCTATTCTTTTGGCTTTTAGGATTCGCACATAATTTTTGTAGCGCCCATCAATTTCCAAATTAAATACCGGCGTGCCATCTTCTTTGTACGGCGAACCGATAAACTCCGGGCGCAGCTGGCTTTGCAGGGTTGAATAGAAATAATCAATTGGATACTCGGCTGTTCTAATCTTTATTTTGTGGATACATTTTCCCACATAAAACTCACAAAAACCATAGGAATCAGCCCACACAGTCGTATTCTCAGCGTTAGGTAGTTTATTCAACACCTGGGCCGCTTCATAGCCACCATAACCCCAGCCGCTGGTAATGATGTATTTTTTGGGCAGAAAATCATTGCTATAACTGAAATAATAGGGCTTAATGAGCCAGATGCTGACAAAACTGGAAATAAGCACTAGGGCGTAAATTCCACTGTACGATAGACTCCGTAATTTTTTCCAGCTAAGGAAAGTGTAAATTATTTTTGTACTAAACGCAACGGCGCTAAGCACAATCAGCGAAAAAATAAACCGATGAAAATTATAGAAAACGCGTAAATTTGCCTCACTGATAATTTTTGCCTGCTCAAAAGAAGAGGCGCCAAAAAGCAAAAGCAGGACAGAAAAAAGCACGGCCAGTAAAATCAAGAATTTGCGCGATTTTTTTTTGTCTTCTTGCGTTTTGGTTCCAAAAAAGTTTTGGAGGGCAATTGCAGAAAGTAAGGCAGAGATAGGATAAAGAATGATGCTATAGCGAATGGTTAAAACCAAGCCTTCTTTGATTACCGCAAGATAAAAAATTATGATGAAGGCAGAAAAAATAAATGTCAGGTATTCCTGTTTAACTTTTTGAAAAATATTTTTTGCCCAAAGATATATCAGTGAAAATAAAATCAGGGGCAACGAGGCAAAAACCAGCGGCACGGTTTCCATAATAAAGCGATAGGCATAGGGCAAGTTGCTAAATTCCGGTTTCCTTTTCATATCAAAAGAAATATCTGAGAGATCCACCAGGCGATGGCGGAGCATCCAATTCACCAGCACAAAAACAACACTGGAAAGAAGGATGAGAGCAATCAGTTTGGGGGCGATTTTTTTGATAAGTTGTAATTTTTCCAATAGATAATAAACTACTCGGTTTTTATTAAAGTAAGCATCCAGGGCGAGAAAAATATCAATGAGCATGGAAAGCCAAAAAATCGGTGCCATTCCGGGAAAACCGATTGTTCCGGAATAAAAATATTTCGGCTCAACAAAAACGGCAGGCATCATCATGGCAAATATGAGAAATCCGCCGGCGATAATTCCCACATAAGCCAAGCTATTCTTGAACACAATTCTTTTCAGTGTTGCTTGCTTGTCTTCCCAACCGGAAAATTCAAACAAATAATACGCGAGCAACATAAAAAGAAAAAAAGGAATTAGGATGATGCTGACATATTTACTAGCCATCGAGAGTCCGAAAAATACTAGCGTCAACCAAAAATATTTTTTCTCAAAAAGTTTGAGCCAGGCCGCGTAAGTTAGCATCGCGGCAAAAGAAAAAATCCAAAACATTGAATCAGGATTGACAATCTGTGACATTCCAATTATCACCGGGGAAAGATAGGTTAGCGCCACCGCCAGAAGTGCCAGCCATTCATTTCGCGTGATTTTTTTCAAAATCCAAAAAAAGTAAACAGCAAAAAAACCACTCACCAAAAGAATCGGCAAGCGAAAAAGGAAGTTGATTTTCTCAGTTTCCGCGGGATTAAAAATCTTGACTGTTTTGTCAGTATAGAGCACTTGAGCATCAGGATTTCTGTCCAAAAGTAGCGCCAGCCCGGAAGTGTAGGCTAGGGTAATCCCCGGCTTATCATTAATCCTTGTGTCTTTCCAATCCCCCAAAGCGATTGCGTTCCAATATTGATGAATTCGATCATTGTCCGCGTTATAGAGCCAGTAGTGCTCATCGAAAGAAACAAACTTGGTCAAGTGAGTGAAACCAAAAAAGAAATAGACAGCGAGGACAAGGGAAAGAAAAATTTTGATTCGATGTTTTTTCAGGATTTTCATGCTTTGATACGACGTAGCTTTTTACTCATAGGCCAGCAGGCATAACCGCGTCATTGTTTTTAGCGGGACAGCGGAGAAGTCAGCGAAGTCGATTATTATTAAACTATAATTGCACTTTAATTTTAAGTTCTTGAGAATTCCGCAAAATAGTCAGTTCGATTTCTTCACCTTTTTTATGCTTATAGAGCAAGTCTGGCAATGATTTTTGAGCATCGATTTTCTCTCCGGAAACTGCAGTTAGAATGTCCCCAATTTTTAGTCCGGCAGTGGCGGCGGGAGAATTGGCAATAATCGCCAGTCCCTGCTGACCAGAGGGAGAATAAATCAGCGCGCCGGTCTCGCTCGGCAGATTATTGACGAGCGCGTATGTTTTAGAAACAGGAATGTAATAGATGCCGAGTGTCGGGTTTGTGCCAAGCTCTTTACGGATTTCTTTGTCAATCACCAACTCCGCTTTATCAGAAGGGATCTGAAAAAAACTATCCTTATTATCCCGACTCACCGCTCCCATAATTCCAATTATTTGTCCGGAATAATCCACCACCGGCCCTCCGACATAATGAGTTTGCGCGGGGATATCAATCTCAAACACTCCTTCCAGTTTTTCTGATGAGGAAATAGTTTTTTCCGATAAATTATAGTAGGGATCGAAACTGCTCAAAATTCCCGCGGCGAAAGAAGGCTCCTGCGCCAGCGAATCATTTCCCACGACGATAACTTTTTCGCCCGGTTTGGCATCATCCGAATTAGCGAACGCCGCCACGGAAAGATTGCTGGCATTTATCTTGAGAAACGCCAAGTTGCTATAGGAATCGATTTCCGAAAGAGTCGCGTCATAGATGTTTCCATCGCTAGTCGTCACCTTATATTTTGCATTTTCCGCGATAAGCGTATTGGCATAGGTGATAATGAGTCCGTCACTGGCGACAATCAGACCAGTACCATTTTTTATTGCCGGTTGCGCAGCTACGGCGGAAACTTTTCCTGACGCTGTTTTTTCAGTCGTGGTATAGGCGGTAATATTCACTACAGAAGATGTGACTTGACTGACTATTTTATTGATTGAAGTGTCATCCTTAATATAGACCTGCTCGGTCTTGTTAATTATTGTCACATCCTCGGTCGATTTTTTCAAAAAATCATATTTGGAAAAAAGTTTCGTCACTGCCAAATAGGGAAAAACATAGCGATTGGCGATTATACCACTCAGTCCGCTGATTAAAATAATCCCGATAATAATCAGTGCTTTTTTAGTCTTTTGCATAAATATGAATAAAAATTATTTTCGCTTAAATGACAGGGATCCATTTCGAAGTCAAAAGGACAAGCAGGATTAAAAAGGAAAAAAACAGCACATTGGCTATGGCTCTTTTTTGGCTTAAAATGTTCAAAAAGTAGCCCTGGACGATACTCCATAGCATATAGTAAAGTATAAGCGCAATTACGCCGGTGGTCAAATATCCGAACGGCCAATAGTTTATCACCCAAGCCATTTCTGCCATAGAAAGTCCCAAAAGAAAACTATAAATCCAGACTGTTTTTTTCTCATCACTTTTGATGATGGAAAAATATTGATAACTGACCAAAAGCGTGATCAATAAATATGCCAACATCAGTGCGTAGAGCGGCACAAGGAAATTTAAGTAAAGTCCATAGGCGCTGGCGTAGGTGAAAAAAATGGTGGCAGACGTCGCTGCCATATTCATCCCTTTGGCAGTTTGGTCTTTTTCGTATTTTCCCAGGCGGTATGCGCCGAAAAGTGCCAAATAATTCATACCGGTTGCGAGCAGGATGAAAATCTGCTGTTCATAGCCTAGAGCGATCAAATAGAGCAAGGAAACTGAAGATAGAGTGAAGAATATTGGTAGGATGGAAAATTTCCACTTTCCTCCAATCGCTTTTCCCTCTCGCAAAGAAATCAGGAGTAAAACCAATAAAACAATTAAAATAAGATTAGTGTTGCTGTGAATATAGACAATAAATTCCAAGCCAAAAAGGAATAGTAGGCTATAAAATAATGGACGTAATTTTAAAAACATAGCTTAGTTCTAATTTAGGACTTACGCGTTTGCCAAAAGCAAGCTTATCTATAGCCAAGGCTAGTCCGAAAAAGTTTATTAGCATTAGAGGTTGATATGAACAGTAATAAACTCTAGCAAACCCCTCAGCTTTCAAAGATTGCTTTTGGTGAACGCGTAAGTCTTACAACTAACCAACCTCAAAAACCAATTTATCGTTTTTCAGATCAATTTTTATTTTATCTCCTTCTTTTATCTTATTTTCAATCAACAGTTTCGCGAGCTCGTTCATTATTTCCGTTTGAATGAGTCGTTTTAAAGGTCTTGCGCCATAAGCCATATCAAACCCTTTTTTACTTAGGTATTCTTTTGTTGCTAGTGTCAGTTTTAACCTAATCTTTTTTTCTTCCAATCTTTTTTCAATTTGCATCAATTGTAGTTCTACAATCTTTCGAAGCATTTGATGGTTAATTGGATGAAAAACAATAATTTCATCCAAGCGATTCAAAAATTCCGGTTTAAAACTTTCTTTAAGCGCCGAGAGGACTTTTTGGCGCATCTCTGTCTCGGCGATTGCTCCTTCTTCTTTTTCTTCGCGAAAACCAAGATTTTTTTTGTGAATTATTTCTGAACCTAGGTTGGAAGTCATTACAATAACCGTGTTTTTGAAATTGACCCGCCGACCTTTTGCATCCGTCAAATAACCTTCGTCCAGAATCTGCAACATAATATTAAACACTTGCGGGTTGGCTTTCTCAATTTCATCAAACAAAATGACCGAGTAGGGTTTGCGCCGGACAATTTCCGTCAGCTGGCCACCTTCTTCATAGCCGACATAGCCAGGTGGTGATCCGATTAATTTGGCCGTACTATGTGCCTCCATGTATTCTCCCATATCAACGCGGGTCATTGCTTTTTCATCATTAAACAAAAATTCTGCCAGGGCTTTGGCCAATTCTGTTTTTCCCACGCCGGTCGGTCCGAGAAAAATAAACGAACCAATTGGTCGTTTGCTTTCGGCAATTCCGGCGCGTGTTCGCCTGATTGCATTGGCCACCGCTGAAATTGCCTCGGCTTGTCCCACTACTCGTTTGCCAATTTCCGTTTCCATCTCGAGCAATTTTTGCGCTTCGTTTTCGATGAGCTTGGAAGTGGGAATTCCGGTCCAGCGAGAAACCACTTTGGCAATATCTTCCGCAGTCACCTCTTCTTTGAGAATAGCACCCTTTCCCTGCAAATCATCCAGTTTCTTTTTTTCGGCCATAACTTTCTTTTCCAATTCAGGAATTTTTCCATAACGGATTTCGGCCACTCTATCCAATTCCATTTTGCGCTCGGCAATTTCCGCGGTCGATTTTAGCTTATCAATTTCCGCCGCGTGCTTTCGAATATTAGTGATTAATTCTTTTTCCGCTTTCCATTGCAAAAGGACATTGCCTTCTTGTTCCCTAATTTCTGCCAGCTTGCGATTCAAGTCGCGAATCTTTTTTTTCGCGTCTTTATTTTTTTCTTTTTCCAATGCTTTTTTTTCAATTTCCATCCGGCGCAAAAGTCGTTCGGTCGAATCAATTTCCGCCGGCATTGAATCAATTTCCATCCGCAGAGCGCTAGTCGCTTCATCGATGAGATCAACCGCTTTATCAGGTAAAAAACGATCAGTGATATAGCGATCGGAAAGTTTAACTGCTTCTTGGATGGCTGCATCGGTAATTTTCACACCGTGGTGTACTTCATATTTTTCCTTGAGACCACGCAGAATGGCAATCGAATCTTCAATTGATGGTTCGTCGACTATAATTGGTTGAAAACGCCTTTCAAAGGCAGCATCTTTTTCGATATATTTCTGATATTCTTTCGTCGTTGTGGCACCAATCATATGCAATTTTCCCCGCGCCAGAGCGGGTTTGAGCATATTAGAAGCATCCATCGCACCTTCAATTGCTCCCGCACCGACCAGTGTGTGTAGTTCATCGATAAAAAGAATGTAGCGGCCAGATTCGCGATCAACTTCATTGATGATGGCTTTCAATCTTTCTTCGAATTCTCCGCGAAATTTTGTGCCCGCAATAAGCAGACCAAGATCGAGTGACATTAATGATTTATTTTTCAAAGTTTCCGGTACGTCGCCGTCCGCGATTCTTTGCGCTAACCCTTCAGCGATAGCCGTCTTTCCTGTCCCCGCCTCACCAATCAGCACCGGATTATTTTTTGTCCTGCGGCTAAGCACCTGCATCACGCGCCTAATTTCATCATCGCGACCGATTACCGGATCGAGTTTGTTATCCTTGGCTAGTTGCGTCAGATCAATTGTGTATTTTTTTAAAGCTTGCAAGCGGTTTTCCGGATCGGGTGAATCAATTTTTTGCGAACCACGCAATTCTTGGATAATTTTCAGAATATTTTCATAGACAATTCCGTGTGCGGAAAGGAAATCTCGTACTACTCCTTTCGTCGCGAGAAATGAAAGCAGTAAATGCTCCGTGGAAACATATTCATCCTCATTTTTTCGCGCTTCAACTTCGGCATTGTTGAGTACTAGCACCACTTCCGGAGCGATAAAAATTTGCTTGATGCCCTGCGGCGGATTGTGCGGATATTTTTCAATCTCCATCGTCGCAGCATATTTTATTTTTTCTTCGTCCAATTCCAGCTTTTTGACAATCACGGGAATGATGGAATTTTCTTGATCTAAAAGCGCAAACAGCAGATGGAAAACATCCACCTGCTGTTGGTTATTGATAATGGCCAATTCTTGCGCGTCTTGCAATACCGCCTGCGCTTTAGTTGTAAATTTGTTTAGATCCATAATTTATTGGCTTCGCGAACTTCGCCGTGGCGGAAACATGCTAATGAGTACTATGTAATAAATAGTGTTACTGAGCTCTCTCTTCCAGCTTAACCGTAACATTTTTTGTGTCTCCCTTGTGCCAAACTTTTAGAGTCACCTCATCCCCGACATTAAATTTAGACAATAAATCAACCAGGCTATTATTGGCATCGACTTTTTGTCCATTCACTTCTAGAATCACATCATTTTCAACCAGTCCCGCCTTGTCGGCCGGAGAACCAGGAATGACGGCAAAATCGGTCATTGTTTGTCCGCGTAGAATCATCACGCCATAATTAAAAGGCAACTTGATTTGTTTTTGCAAGGCGTCATCAACTGGAATGTAACGCACGCCAAGATAAGGGGTGGAAATTTTTCCGGTCGTTTTCACTTGATCGGTTATTTTTTGCACCTGACTCGCAGGAAGAGCAAAGCCGACATTTTGCGCGCCTTGCGCAATCGCGACATTAATTCCGATCACTTTTCCGCTGATGTCGAGTAACGGTCCGCCGGAATTGCCCGGATTGATTGCCGCGTCTGTCTGGATGATATTGGTTAATTTTTCACTGTCGCCCAATCCGCCTCCGGCAGTTAGATTTCTTTTCAGTCCCGAGATAATTCCTTTGCTCACGGTGTTGGAAAACTCGCCCAATGAATTGCCAATGGCAATCGCGGTTTGGCCGATTTTTAGACTATTAGAATCACCAAAACTAAGCGTGGAATAATTTGTACCATCAATTTTGATGACAGCAATGTCGTTTATCGGATCACGCGCCAAGACTTTAGCCGGATGTTCTTTTCCATCATTTGTAAGCACGGTGTAATCTGCCGCACTGTCAGCTACGACATGTTTATTGGTCACAATCATACCGTCCGAGGTTATGATGAACCCCGTGCCGGCACCGATTTTCTGTTTTTGCATATTACCTCCGGAATTATTCGGCGTACTATTTTGATCTGGCGCATTACCGGAAGAATTTGGATCTCCGAAAAAACCAAACGGATCAAAAAAGCTTTGTATCTTCGGCACGTCTTTGCTGATGACAATACTAACCACAGCTGGCGTGCTTTTTTCCACCACATCAATCACGGCCGAATCTTCTTCGATAATTTTTTCTCGCGAAACAGCGGGATCTGAATTTACATAGTTACCGCTGGATTGAAAAACTTTCGGAAACTTGTGCGAAATTTCTGTAAATACTTTTTGGCCAAAGCCTCCTGCCATAAAACCAAAGACTGCACCAAAAAAAGAAGCAAGGAAAATGATGACGATCAGCATTGGAATGAAAGAGGCCAGAGAATGCCTATGTCTTTCTTTTTTTTCCGCCACTTCACTTTCCCCTTGCAAGTTCTCGGGGTTAATTTCAAGGTTATCCATAAGAGTTATTTTTATCCAGTGGTTAATTTTTAGACCGGATAAAGCTTTCTAGTCCAGCACTAACTTATCAAAAGTAGTATCTGGAGGTATGGTAATAAATTTTTTTAGCAAGCCCGAGCAAAGTTAGCGCCGGACTAGTCATTTTTTTTGAATTGATCTTGCCTGTTCTTTTTTTAAATTCGTTTCAAAAAAAGAACAGAAAAAAGTTTCCACGGAAAAACCGCTTATTCCATCGAGATTGCGCTGACCGGGCAACTGTCGATTACGCTTTGGCAATCACAATCACCGCAATCATCGGAAATCACGTGAGATTTTCCGTCTTCAACTTTGAAAACAGTTGGGCAGAGCGATTCGCAGGTTCCACAACCGATGCAAAGCTCCTCATTGACTTTTGCTTTTGGCATGATATTTTGTTCCGAAGTAGTTTTTTATTTTTTGTAAAACTAAATCGGGAACGATTAAATTAATTATTTACTACAAAAATACAAATAGGTACAAAAGTACAAAAATACGAAAAGCGTAACTACCACAAAATCAATTCCTAGCTTATTTGTACTTTTGTATTTTCGTAGCAAGCCTAGAATAGCACCGAAATGTCCCCCGGCGAATTCTTTTGCAGATTATTTTCAAAATCTTTCAGGTCATTATTTTTAAATTCCACTTGACCGTCCGTCTTGTTCCAATACATATCCCGTGAAAAAATATGAATATTGAAACTTTTCACAAATTTGTCCAGCCAATCAGAGAAATTGTTTGTGCGCACGAAAATTTGTTTCAACTGAACTTTGTCTACGCCGTTTTCCGTTTTCTTGTCCTCGACCAAAACGATATGGTAACCAAGCGAGCTCATAATGATTTCGCTCCGATCACCTTTGTTTAGGCCAAAGACGACTTGCGCAATTTCTGGCAACATTTCTGAGCTGTCAAACCAGCCCAACTCCCCATCGCTCTTGGCACTTTCTCCTTCGGAATATTTTCCTGCCACACTGGCAAAATCTTTTTTCGCGTTCAGTTCCTGCAAAGCCGCGTCAATCTTGCTTTTCGCCGCAATCATTTCCGGGTCAGTTTCTTGGATATTTGCAAATAATTTTTCTTTATACATATCGGGTTTCACGATATTTTCCTGGAAATCAGTCAGCGTCCAACCATAAAGCTTGGTCAGATTATTCTTGAGATATTCCTCACTGCCATATTCTTGCATCTTGCGGGAAACTGCTTGTGAAATATCCTCCGGATTAATCGTAAGTCCCCGCTTTTTGGCTTCATTTTCAATCAGTCTATTTTCGATCAATTTATTGAGAATATTTTTTTCCTTGATTGCGAGTCGTTTTTTCCCGTCTTCAGTCGTAAAGTCAACGCGCAAACCCAAATCGGAAAAGTCCTGATTTTCATAAAACATCCTGGCGGCGTCAAGCTGGCCTTTCAGCTTGCTTTCAGTGATGAAGTTCGTGCCGCCCCACGCTGCGACAGGATAGGGAAAAATCGCTGCCGTTTTTCTGGTCAGTTTATTGCTAACATTAAAACCATAGATGAGCACAGCCACCACCACTAGGTATACGATTAAAAAAACAATTAGTCCCAAAATAATTGTCAGTGGTTTGATTTTTTTTTCGTCAAATTTATTTTGCATACCGCTTAGTATTTAAAGAAATAGTCCCACCATTTTTGCGGGTTGGATTTTTTGATTAACAGTTCTTGACTGGCAGGAACCGGATCACCTTCGGTTTTCTTGGGAAGCAATCCGGAATCAACAATCACCACATTTTCTTTCGGATCTTGTAGGTTTAACTTATCGCGAATCTCTTTTTCCTGATAATCCCGCCCTTCTAAATAGGCAATTTTGTCAGAAAGGCGCATATTATCACCTTGGATTTTTTTGGCCTCTTCTTGCAATTTCGTAATTTCACTTTGCACTTGTCTTTTGCGATAAGTCTCCCGGGAAATTGCCAGAAAAATAAACACCACCGCCACACAGCCGAGAAAAATTATGATCCGAATCAGCCACGAATTTCCTTTGTCGCTACTTTCACGCATAAAGTTAGTGTAGTGTTATTTACCTAACATCGAAAGTGCCGGCGCAATAGTAAAAGCCACCATAGAAAGCACGGCCAAAATGGAAATCACGACCCAAATTTTGTATATTTTTTTGTTACGTTTCTTGAAGCTCATAGAAAGATTATAGCAAATTTTTTATTAGATGACAAATCAACTTAATATAGCCAGTAACCAGAGCTCAGCTCTCGGATTTCCGAGAGCTGAGCTCTGGTTTTCACCCATTATTTAATTTTCCTCACAATCCCCGTCTCTCCGTCCAACTCCACCAAATCCCCATTTTTCAGCACCCTCGTGGCATCCTTGGTGCCAATAATGCATGGTTTTTGCATTTCGCGAGAAATGATCGCGGCGTGGCAAAGAATTCCGCCCTCATCCGTCACAAAACCGGTTGCTTTTTCCATCGCCGGAACATAGTTGGGAAAAGTCATGATCGCAACCAGAATTTCGCCTTTTTTCACTTTTTTAATATCACCTTCATCAAGAACCACTCGCACTCTGCCCCGCACTGATCCTCGCCAACCAACTTGACCACGCAGTTCAACCTGGGAGCTCAGCGGATTGAGGAATGCCCCCAACTCATTAATATGCTCTCTTTCATCTCCGGCAAATATTTGCACATTATCATCCATAATCATCACGTAGAACCCTTCTGTTCTTGGTTTGACTTTCAGCCTGTGATCCGCGGCGGAACTCAGCATCGCCAAAATTTCATCGCTCGTGAGAGAAATTAGATCCGCAAATGTAAGTCCTAGTTTTTGGGCAATTTTTTGCAGAAGCGGTTTTGCGAGTGATCCAGCTTTGTTCAAAGTCTCTGAGCGAAATGTGCGTAAATATACAAATTCTTTGACCAAGTCAATATATTCAATTTCTGTTTTACTTAGTTTATATTTTTTGATAAATTCTTGGGTAATTTTCTCCGGCTGTTCTTTTGACTGATAGATTTTTTTCAGCTCTTTTGTTGGATTGATTTTGAGATAATTTTCCAATCTTTCCCTAAAATCATCTTCGGTCCAATCCGCCTCAAGATGCCAGCGACTTCCCAGCCAGAAATACTTGGTCGCGTGCGCTTTGAGTTTTTTCTTGGCCGCACTACTTTCAAGCTTGAGTTTTTTCGCTTTCAGATCTTCGGCCAATTTCAAAAGCGCAATTAGTTCTTCCGATCCTCCGGAAAATTTTCTCACTCCCGCTAGGGCATTATAGAATCGCTCATCCACTGTCCCCACTTTATTTTTCACCAACTCGGACATTCTTGCGCCCAAAGCCGTTTCATAATAATTAACTGTCAGCAAATAGGTCGATAGTTTTGTATATGCAGCGATAAATCTTTTTAGCCTTTCTATGTCAGTTTCTTTTTTGTCCCGAAATATGTCTAGTAAATTTTTCGCGTCCCGATAGCAGGAATTGCGAAGAGCGATCAATTTTTCAAAGTTGCCACTATTAACGATCTCTTTTGTTTTCAAAATAATCTCGTCCACGATTTCCCGCGAAGCATACAGTTGGCCACCGGCGTGCACGATATCCTTAACTTTCGAAACTTCAAATCCCAACACTCGATTAAACTCGGCGGATGTGTTGGATTTCCTAATCATCTCTAAAATAAAGACGCAGCCTGGACGCTTGGCCGTCGGAAAAAAATCCTTCGTCTCTTTGATAATTCGAATAATCTCTTTTTGTCCTTTGGTCAGTGTTTTTTCCCTGACCTTGCTTTTTGGTCTATGCATAGTATTTTCTTTGCCTCATTTGAGGCTTAAATTAGGGATAATCAAGCGCTGGCTTGACAAGTAGCTAAAATTGATATATAATACATAGTTAAAATAAAAGTTTGAAAGTAGAACAGCACATTCACAATATTTTTTTGGTAACAACGTAGTTTTGACAATGACCCATTGTAGTATCATCAGTCACCCACAAAGAAGGAGTTTCGAAAATGAGAAAACGTGTCAGATTATTTACACATGGCGACAAAAAAAGTGGTATGGCAGATCCTGGCTTGACCGAAAAGGGAATTGCGGAAATGCAGTCCCTCCGGCCATATCTACTCGACAATCCATCTACGACAGGATGCGGAACGGGCAATCGCCACAATGATTCGGCAAGCGCCATTGGAGTCGTCCCGAATTTCCGTGCAGATTGGATTGGCAACGCAGATTCGATGGAAGTCATCGGCGATCGCAAGGGGATCGTTTTGAAAGACGGAACGATGGTCAATCCGGCTGAGTACAATGGGCTTAAGGACATGGCCCCTACGGCCATCGCCAACATCATTTCCTCGCCCAATGACACCCAGCTTATTGGCGGACGCCCGGATGGAGTTATGGCCAACATAATGCTCGGCACATTGGTTGATGAAGCAGTCGGCAAGCTCGATTTGGAGAGTGCTTCGGTATACGACTTTCTGATTGAAGAAGATAAAATCGTTGAGGTCATCAAGATTGCCGGAGCCGGTGAAGTCGACCTGACACTGCGTTATAATGCCAAAAAATAAATCACTTATGCGCAACCTCAAAGGAGGTGCCCTATGAAATTCGCTAGCCTAATGATATGTGAGATCTCTCACCTCTATCATTGGGCTAGTTTTTTTATTGTGCCTTTTTCCATATCTATTTCAATGAGCTCTCCATTTTTCAAAAATTTTGTCGCAATTTTCGTGCCGATAATCGCAGGTTTTCCCAGCTCGCGACTCACAATCGCCGCGTGGCAGGTCACACCTCCTTCATCCGTGATGATGGCGAGACTGCGACGCATTGCCGGAACATATTCCGGCGTGGTCATTGCTGTCACTAAAATTTCGCCATCTTTCAATTGATCCATCTCCTTGGGACTGTGAAGAATTCTGACAATTCCCTTTACAATCGAAACACTCCCCTTGCTTCCCACGCTGCCTTTCAAAGTCAGTCCGTCCGAACCGGTAATCTCACCCATTGCTTCGTCAAATATTTTTTTAGCTCGCTTTCCAGTGAGAATTCCAAATTGACTGTCGCGCCAAAAAAGCAACAATCCTTCATCCATCCGTTTCTCACCGAGTTGCACGATTTTCTTTGGAGTGGCCTGATGCTCTTTAATTTCTTCAAACGTCACATATTTCAATATCAAAGGATCAAAATTAAGCGCCTCGGCAATGCCTTTTATTATCTTATGAAATGCCACATGCGCTTGGTATTGATATTCCTTTCGTTTATCAGTCATCTCGGACAATGTATGTGCAATTCCCAAAAGCCTTTGAAGTTCTTTAGACAATTTATATTTCACAAATAACTTTTTTTGTTTTTCTTTCACGCTTGCGACATAGTTTTCAAGCTCTTTGATTTTCTGTCTGATTTCTCTTGAATTTATTTTTGCCACGATTTCTCGCACATTTTTTTCATAATACTCGGCGTCATAGAGATCTGGTCCGTCATAGCCAAAGGGAATCCAGTGGTACTTTTTTACCAGCGCATTGATCGCTTTTTCTGTCCGCTCTCCCGTTGCCATTTTGAGTGCCACTTTCAAAATTTCCAATTCTTCTTCCGCGCTGAAAGAAAGCTTACTTGGCATAAGCAAAATGCCCACTTCTTCTTCAGTCACGCCCAAACTTTCCAGTTGCTTTCTGAGGTATTTTTGCAGATATTCTCCGCCAAAAAGCCAAGGCGGAACATTAACATGATCAAAATTAATCCAGCTTGCTTCCAGGTTTTCATATTCTGCTAGAAGTCGCTCTAGGCCAAAATCAGCAAGCTTATGTTTATGAATTTTTTTCGACGTAGCCACCAAAAACTTTCCTCTGGCTTTTTGCAAAGCATAGACTGCTGGGGTATATTTTTTATCTTTAATAATTCTTTCGCCAATGTGCTTTTCAATGTTCGCCCATTCTTCTTCCAGATAGAAACTGGCATAGTTATTTCTGTCAACATATTGCCACCAATTGCGCAAAGCCAACCCGTGCACTTCCTCTGTCATTTTGCTGCTTTGACTTTTTCCATTCCAAAACGCCGGGATCGGGATGAGTTTGCGATTCCGCATGATCTTATACTTATTCTTTTTGGGCACTTTTATGGACATAGTTTCCTAGTTGATATTCATAAGAAGATAGCATTTTTTAACCCACGATGCAATAATAGGCTCTACTTCTTCAAAACAGCCAAAAAGGCCTCTGATGGAATGGCGACTTTGCCGATGTTTTTCATCTTTTTCTTGCCTTTTTTTTGTTTTTCTAAAAGCTTTCTTTTTCTGGTAATGTCACCGCCATAGAGCCCACTAGTCACATCTTTGCGAAAGGCTTTGACTGTTTCGCGTGCCAAGACTTTTCCGCCAATCGCCGCTTGAATGGCGATTTGAAAATTCTGCCGCGGGATCGAATCTTTCAATTTTTCCACAATGCGCTTGCCCTCGCTGAACGCCCAAATTTTTGGCACAATGCGGGAAAAAGCCTCGACTTTTTCTTCAGCGATAATGATATCGAGTTTTATGAGATCATTCGCGCGATAATCGGAAAGTGCATAGTTCATTGAAGCATAACCGGACGAAGCGCTCTTGAGGTCATCGTGCAAGTTGGTGATGACATCAGTCAAGGGACAATTGAATTTCAAAATCATTCGTTCGCTATTGAGATATTCCGTGTCCAAATATTCGGCGCGGGTATTTTTCATCATCTCCATAATCGCGCCAAGATAGCTCGAGGGAGAAATAATTTCCAGGTGCACATAGGGCTCAAAAATTGCTTCGATAGAAGATGGATCCGGCAACTCGGAAGGAGAATAAACTTTGAGGCGTTGCTCCTGGCTTTTGCCAGTCAACTGAATTTCATAGACCACGCCGGGAGTGGTGATGGTTGGACTAAGTTCAAATTCTTGCTCAAGTCTTGCTTGGATAATTTCCAAATGCAAGAGACCCAAAAATCCGCAACGAAAACCACGTCCGAGCGCCAAATTGCTTTCCGGTTCAAACACAAAAGCCGCATCGTTTAATTTTAATTTCGAAAGCGCGTCACGCATCAAGTTGTAGTCATCGCCGGAAGTCGGATAGAAAGAAGCATA
>JAPLXG010000003.1 GCA_026396175.1 Candidatus Moraniibacteriota bacterium
ACCAAGCACCACTAAAAGGTGAATTGGGGTTATTGGTACATTCACAAAAAGCCTCGACTTTGGAAATCGCCACGCCGACAAGAAAAAAAGCGATGAGTAGAAGAAAAAATAAAATACTGTTGGATAATTTTGTTTTCATTTGCTTCGTCA
Source organism: Candidatus Moraniibacteriota bacterium (assembly GCA_026396175.1). Lineage (GTDB taxonomy): Bacteria > Patescibacteriota > Minisyncoccia > Moranbacterales > UBA2206 > UBA9630. The sequence goes on from JAPLXG010000003.1 coordinate 151, forward strand.
CGCCATAGTCCCGAGTACTCTCGGGACGAAGGCGGAATTCGTCACGCCGTAGCCCCGACGCAACGTCGGAACGAAGCTCGCCTTCACATAGCTACTGGCGGACTGTATCACGCAATAGCTACGCTTCGGCATAGCGAAGACGGATTATTTTTTATATATTATTTTGTTTTCACCGGCGCTGGAACTTTTGTCACAGAAATCAATGTGGTATTTTTTGTCGCTGTATCATAAGTCACCTTGACGGCATCGCCAACCTTGAGATCAGCCATCTGACCGGCAACTGATGAATTTTTACCATCCGTAATCATTACCGGAGTAGCACCGTTGATGTTGACCACGGTTGATCCATTAGGATTTTTGATGGTTAAAGTTTTTTCCAAAATGGTTTCGACATTACCGGAAGCGTCTAGGGTCGTTTTTGTAGCATCCACGGTTCCCTGTCCGAACAAATTAGCCGGCTCTTTTTTTGTCGCAACAGGATTTGCAATAGGCGCGGTCACAGCTTGATTTTTGTTACTAATACTTCTTGTGACAAAGAAGATTCCTCCGACCAACACGACTAGTGCCAAAAGCAGCACGAGGATTTTTTTTCTGTCCATATTTTTTTATTTACCCCATTAAATTGGCGATAGCCACTATTTAACTGGGGTTTTATTTTTTATTATTTTAAATTAAAGAAAAAATAAATGTGCCTGTTTTAATATCCTTATATTAACATAAAACATAAAAACCCACAATGACTTTGTCCTTTTTTCTACCCACTTAACCGGCTTTACCAAAAAAACTCACCCATTTCTCTTTTTCCCAAATTGTGCTAAATTATATCTAACAGGCACTTCCTTTCATCTCCCCTAATATGACCAGAAAAAAACCGGACAAAAAAATGCCTCAGTTGGAACCGCAGTTTCATGATATTTTAGTCTGCAAAAAAAATAATTTTCGGCCTTTTTTGGAGATACTGATTGAAGAACCGGAAAACATTTCCCGCCAAAATTTGGGAATTTTGATAGGCATTTTTCAAATTGACGACTACAGCGAAGATTCTTCCTACGTTGTCAACTATCTCATATCCATCATCAAAAAAGAATATTTTTCCCGTGCCAATCGCGGACCGGTGGAAAACTTTGAAGCCGCTCTGCATAAAGCCAATCTAGCACTGGCAAAGTTAGCCGCGCACGAGAATATCGGATGGATTGGAAAGATTAATGCCATCTGCGCCGTGATTGAAAAAAACAATCTCTTGCTTTCCCAAACCGGTTCGGCTTCAGTCTTCCTTTTGCGCGGTGCGACGATGACAGAAATAACCGAGATGCCCGATGAGAGCATCGATTCCAATCCGCTGAAAACTTTTCAAGATGTCATCTCAGGAAAAATCGAAAAAAACGACAAATTGCTTTTTGCCACCAAGGAAATTTTTGATATTTTTTCCCTGGAAGAACTCAAGAAAAGCGCGCTCAAGTTTTCCCGCCAGAATTTTATCCAATTTTTAAATACCGCGCTTGTCAACGAACTCGATCAAGCCGCCGTGCTGGTCGTCGATATTGATGAAAAAATCGAAGAACTAGCGGAAACTCCCCACGCCAAAAGAGTGGAGGATATGAATGTTTTCAGTCAAACCGCTTTTCGCAAAGAGTCTTCGCCACAAATGCTGGAAAAAGAAAGAATAAAAGAAGAAGCCGCCAATAAAGAACGGCAATCCATCATCCAAGAATTAAAAGGAGAAAATAAGGATTTTGTCGACAAAAAAACCGGCCACATCTACATCAAAGAACCGCAAGCTTTGATGTCTGAAAATCCTGCCGAAAAACAAACCATCGATTTTTCCCCTTTTCTGGAGAAACTCTCGGATTTCACCGCTTTAAGTAAGAAAACACTTACCCGCGCGAAAAACGCTTTAAAGGACGCCTCGATTTCTCTTTGGCAAAAAAGCGCCGCAAAAATTACTGAGCTCCGCCAAAAGCAAAAAGCCGCTACGCTCGAAAAAGCTGCGACAAAAACGGCAACGTCTTTCGAGACGGAAATCAAAACTGCATCCGTGCTTCCGAAAGAGTCAAAAATTCCGGTAGCAGAAAAAGTCAAAACCGCCTATGCCAAGCTGGAAATTACAACTCGAGCGGAAGTATTTTTGAAAAAAATAAAACCGAGACTAGACTGGCTGAAAGATGAAATGGCTGACGGAGTTATTTTGATTTTGCGAAAACCGACCCAGCTCGCAATTAAATCGACGAATTTCTTGAAGAATATTTGGCAAAATTATAAAACTGAAAAATCTGCCCGCAATGCTACGCATAGCGTTGCAGGCGGGCCTGCCCGCCCATCCGCAACGGATGCATTTCAAAACAACAATGTTACGACTTCAAGCAAGCGAAGTATTGCAGGCGAGCCTACTGCACCCGCTAGCCCGGCCACAAAAGATACCTTTCAAGAGGACAGCGACACAGTAACTTCGGACGAACCCAGCGCTTCCGACGAACCTACTGGGGTAGTATATCCTTGGGAAAAATCTTCCTCCACTCATCCGGAATCGAAACCAACAAAACCGCTAAACCGCTTCCTAGAAAAAACCACCGAGTTTGGACGAACGATTGAGCCAAAAAAAATTCTGCCTGATTTTTCCCGCCTGAAACAAATTACCGGAAGGTTTGATCAAAAACAAAAAATTTCCGCCCTTGTCATCCTTTTCCTACTTCTGGTCGTGCCCTATTTTATCGTGAAATGGGAAAATAAACCAAAAGAAAAACCGCCGGTCGTCGAAGAAACTCCGGTGATTGTTTTGCCGCTGGAAAATGATGTAGCCGTCACGCGCGTTGAAAAACTGGATAAAGTTTACGCGGGAAACGTCACAAAGCTTCTCAATTTGAATAATAAATTTTTCGCACTGACAGACGCGAAAATTATTGACCTGGAAAATAAAAGGGAATTTCTTTTTTCTGGTGATTTTCAAAATCCTGATTTGTTTTTCGGGATGGAAGATTTGAACCTGATCTTTTTGGTCAAAGATAATAAGATTATTTCCCTCTCCCCCACTACCGGAAAATTTCAAAACAATAATCTCGATTTTCCGACTAGTGGAAAAATAGCCTCAGCCGGGGCATATCTGACCTACATCTATTTGCTCGATGCCAGTGGCAATCAGATTTATCGCGCGCCGCGAGCGGAAGGTGGCTTTGGCGAAAAAACCGCTTGGCTCAAAGACACTATTGACCTATCTAGCGCTAAAGATTTGGCCATCAATGAAAATATTTTTGTCCTCAGTGATCAGGCTATCTTGAAATTATTCCGCGGAAAAAAACTGGATTTTTCCCTTGCAGCCACCGCCACACCAATTGCACCGGATAAGTTATACGCTAAAAATACCGGCACCAATCTCTATGTCCTAGACAAAACCAACGCCAGAATTGTGAAACTCGACAGCGACGGAAAAATCCTCGCCCAATATTATAACACTGACATTAAAAACGCCACGGACTTTTCGGTCAGTGAAGATAATAATTTGATCTATATTTCCGATGCAAGTGGGGTGAAGAGTTTTGGGATAAATCAATAAAACAAAGCATTAAAAAGGCTACATATCTATGCAGGTTCGGGTTATTTATTATGCAGGTTCAGGCGTCTCGCCTGAACCTTTTATTTCTGGGAAGATAAAATCATTAATATCATCCACTTTCAATTCACAATTCTTATTAGCCGAAGACCAATACCAATTTTTACTTTCACTAACATATTCCTTCTTAATCGGGTTATCATTAATATAGCTTGCCTTTTGAAAATAAAAAATTTCTGTTTCAATTATTTTGGGCATATTGGTTTTTTCCCAAAATTCAAACTTACCGTTTTTGTTCGTAAAAATTTTCAAAAGATTCGGTTCAGTTTTTTGAATGTTTTTATAAATTTCTTTTGATGTGAAACCCTTAAAATCTCTCAGAAATCCAGCAATATCTTCCGAAGATACAATTAAGTGAATATGATTGATCATAAACACAAAATTGTATAGCTTGATATTTTTATTTTCCCTCAGGTAACACAATGAATTAGCTAGAATATTCCAGCGATAATATCTATCCAAAACATAATACCAGTTTTTAACTGTAATGGTAAGAAAATATACTCCGCTATTTTCGTTTTTAGGTACTCTTACCGAAGGCATTTTTGTTCTTTTTTATTTCATTGTTAATATGGTTAGTTTTTCCAGGACCAGGAGGTTCAGGCGAGACGCCTGAACCTGCGCGAGACGTCTGAACCAGCAATTTAAGCTCGAACCTGTTCTTATCTAAAACCTCGTCCGCTCGATAATTTCTTGATTAACAATATGACGGTCCCGACCATAGGTCAGGCGCGAAAGTTCTTTGATGGCATTGGCCACTTCTTGGTCGCCTTTGGTCGGTGGAAAACCTTCAATATTGAACGGTTTAGTGAGAACTCCGTTGATGAGAATTTTAGCAAAGCCCTTGTGGTTATCCACATTCACTAACTCATTGCGCGTGAAAACCGGCTCGACTTGTTTTTCCAGAAATTCGGCATCCTCAGGGCCGACGCGATAAATGACCATCGAGCCGACATTGCCAAACACGGCCTTGGAAATTTCTTCTTTCAGCTGGGCAATAAATTGATGAGCGATACTGAGACAGAGCCGATATTTTCTTGCTTCGCTGAGCATTTGTGAAATCGAATTGGTGGTGACATTTTGAAACTCATCCATATAGAGATAGAAATCGGCGCGCGAGTCTTCTGGTGTATCCACACGAGAAAGCGCCGCCATCAAAATTTTTCCCACAATTATCATTCCAAGAAGTCGCGCATTGATTTCCCCAATTTTTCCTTTGGACAGATTGACCAAAAGAATTTTTTTATTGTCCATCAGCTCGCGAAAATTAATCGTGCTTTTTTGTTGAGCAATAATCGGCCGCATCATATCATTGGAAATAAAAGTCGTCAGCTTGGAAGTGATGTAGGGCACCATATTGGCCAGCGCCGCTTCTCCACCCGCTTTCTCCGCTTCCTTGGTCCAAAAATCAATCACGATCGGATTTTGACATTTAGAAAGTTTCATTGCGCGAAATTCTTCATCGGATAAAACTTTCGAAATTTCCATCAGTGTTGACCCCGACTCTGGATCGTCCATAATGAGCAGCATTGCGTTACGCATATATTGCTCAAACATCGGTCCGCCGGTCGCTTTCAAGTCATAGAGCTGGTCAAAAATTCCAATCATTTCATTAATCACGAAAGTTTTTTGCTCCGGACGCGCCGGATCAAACTCCAGCATGTTGAGCCCAAATGGCCGCTCAATGTCCGCCGGATCAAACACCACTACGTCCTGCGCTCTTTCCTTGGGAATGCAGGCCAAAATATCCTCGATGGCTTCTCCATGCGGATCAATAAAGCAAAAGCCATTTCCCCGCTTGGCATCTTGTTTGGCCATCTCTTGCAAAATAGTCGTCTTGCCCGTTCCGGTCTGGCCAATCGCATAGAAATGCCGGCGGCGGTCACTCTCCGTCAAGCGGATATCCGTTTTCAATCCGCGATATTCATTAAAACCAACCAGCGTTCCCTCTTTGGGAATATCGACCGGCGCCGGCGCCGCGTTGGATTTCAACCATTTAATTTTGGGCACTTCGGTGGAAGAAATTGGCAAATGAAAAATACTGGCGATTTCCTCCACGTTCAAAATCATCGCTTGCTCGGGAATAAAATTGCGAAAAATAAAATCATAGGCGATATCTTGTTTTTTACTACGATTTTTAACCTGAAAACAATTCAGGTCGGAATTTTCATATTGCGCAAAAGCATTTTCCATTTCTCCCAAAATTTGCTGGGCGCGCGCGGAATCTTTGGCGGACGCAATCAGCCGGATATTTACTTCAAAACCAACTTTATTGGATTTTCGGTCGATCATTTTAACCAATTCCTGTTCTTCCGGCGTGAGCTGAACGGTTTTATTTAGATTATTTGGGTCTTTGCTCGCACCAAAACCACCCTGCAATGCTCCCACTGCCAGATCGCGAAAAAAGATGAAAAGAAACGAGGCCTTTGCTTCCCCTAGCCTTTTCCCCTGTTGCATGCGGTGCGCCAACCGCCTTCCCTTATAGCGCCAGCCGGGACTAGCCGGTTTCAAAATCAACTGAATGGCCGCCCCTTCCTGAGCAACATCCAACCGGCTAAGCGCATTAGCAATGGCATTCAGAGGATCAATTTCCAAATTTTCATAGGTCTTAATCGGTAAATAGTATTTGCGCTTCAAGCCCAAAACTGCGGCAGCCGTGACACTGCCGGGAAAGAAAATATTGAAATCACCAGATTTTTCCAAAGAAGCGTTGGGGAAAAAACTATGAATTTGTTTTTCCAATGCTTCGCGAAATTTTTTGGGAACAGCCACGAAAAAAATAATTTCTTCTTCCTTGGCTGAGTTGGCAATTTCAAAAGAAATGTACGGTCGACCATAAACAAGTTGCTTCCAAAAACCGGTTTGTCCCTTGAACGTGGAAAGTGAAGTGAGCAGTTGTTCCATCGCACCAATTTCTTCTTTCCAATAGTCCTGTCTTTTTTCCAGCGTTTCTTTGGGTTTGGCGCTTTTGGAAACGCGAATTATTTCCAAATCCAAATTCATCGACTGATTGATCTGCGCGCGAAAACCCAAAAAACTGGACACCACAAACCAGGCTCCGCTAACAACTGTAGCGAGTCCGGAAACTAGGAGACTGAAGTTAATAAGACTTACGTAATCCATAAAATAAATTTTTAATTTCTAATTTTCAATTTCCAAACAATTTCTAATGTTTAAATTTTTCAATTTTCATTTTTTCCTGACAGAGTTACGGAAATTTTATTGAATATAAGCGTAAGCTCATGCGCTTCCATCCAAAGTCTCTTAAGACTTTCTCTTTCTTCTTGGCTTGCTTCGGCCAACATTTCAATCCAATATTTGGTTTCTTGAATTTCCTTTCGACAAATGAATATTTTATTCCTGAAATCTTTTTTCGAGCTAGCTCCATTAGCTTCACAATAGTTTGCTCCAACACTAGTAGCCGATCTGATTAGCTGAGAAATTATATTTTCATTAATTCTATCTCTCTTAATCTTAGTTAGTAATCCAATAATTTCTTTACTAAAAATTCTTGTCCTATTTTCTAGGTCGTAATTCATAAATTGAAAATTCTTTGAAAATTAGAAATTGAAAATTGAAAATTTACCCACTATACTTCCCTAATCATCCCTTTCGCCACAAGCGCCTTGTGCAATTCTTCGCCGAGCATCCGATCGTGGAACTCGTCCAATGCGTAGTTATCTTCCATATGCCGCGCTACTTTCACCGCGTGCGGAATACCTTTCGTTTCGGCAAGTTTAATCAGATTGCCGATCTTGCTTTCCACATCAATTTCCGCATTAGCCGAAGTCGCGTCCGTAGCCACGTCAGCTACCGGCATATTTTGATTTTGCACAGGTGCCTTGGAAAGAATTTTCGCATAGGCGTCTTCTTTTTCCATCCGACCCTCTTTCCTCTCTGGCGCTTCCGGCGCAGGCGCTTTTTCCGCTTCCGCTTTCGGCAGACTCGGCGCCGCCATCTTTTCCGGACTCACGCCACCTTTGAGAAATTTGGTTTTTAAATCTAAATCACCTTCTTCGATTGGCTCTAGCATAAAAAAATTTGAAATTTGTCTCGCTATGCGAGATCTCGCAAAGCGAGAAAATTTGAAATTTGAAATTCAAATAAGCAAACTCTTGAAATAGTTTTTTAACTGTGCTTAGATTATACACCAAAAAAACAATCTCCGCTACCAGAAAAAATGATTTGACACTGTGGATAACTTGAAAAATATGCTATACTAGTTTTGAGGTAAGTCGTAGGAAACATTAGTCATTAGCCGTAGGTTAAGTCATAAGTTTTACGTTATAGGTTTGGACGTCCTACGGCTTACGCCCAATGACCTAACCTACTGCCAACGACCCATGCACCCTTCTATTAAAATGTTACTTAATTTTTAGTTGACACCAAAATAATGAACAAAAACAAAAACTGGATCTATGTCTTGCTCTTCGCTATCGTCGCGCTGGGATTCTTCTTGCGCTTTGTGAACATTGATCACGCGCCGCCGGGAGTCTATCCGGATGAAGCCGTCAACGGCATCGATGCGGTCACCGCCAATAACACTGGCAATTATCAGCTATTCTATACGGCCAACAACGGCCGCGAGGGACTTTTTATGAACCTTGTCGCGATATGCTTTAAGCTCTTTGGCATCAGCGTGATGTCCCTGCGCCTTCCTGCCATCCTTTGCGGCACTTTGGTCATTTTGGGTACCTACCTTTTGACCAAAGAACTCTTCACCGGCTATTTTTCCGACACACGTAAAGAACGCCTCGCCATCATTGCCGGGTATCTCGTCGCTGTTTCCTATTGGGCGATCAATTTTTCCCGCATTTCTTTTCGCGCCAATATGCTTCCGCTAGTGTTGGTTTTTTCCTTCTATTTTCTTTTCAAGGGCCTGCGCACCAAAAAATGGTGGGACTTTGCTTTGGGCGGTTTGGTTTTTGGTCTTGGTCTGCACACCTATATCGCTTTTCGCATCGCGCCGGCTATTCTCATTGTGATGCTTGTGAGTTTCGTCCTTTCCCGCGAACATTTCCTGAAAGAGTATTGGAAACAAATTTTAATTTTTATCGCTTTCACTGCCATCGCCGCCGCTCCGATGCTCTACACATTCTACATCCATCCGGACTATCTTATTTCGCGCACCGCGTCTATTTCCGTCTTTTCTCCGGAAGTCAACGGCGGGCATCTCATCCCAACATTTTTGCGCAGCCTTTCCTTGAGCTTGGTGAAGTATAATTTTTGGGGCGACCAAAACTGGCGCCATAACTATCCGCCCTATCCGATTTTGGATGTTATCTCCGGCATCGCTTTTCTCTTTGGATTCATCTATTCTCTCATCCGACTCGTCCATCTATTCACTATGCGCGTTTTCAAAAAAGAGCGGAATGTCAAAATGGATCTTTATGTGTTTCTCGCCTCTTGGTTTTTCATTATGCTCTCGCCGGAATTTTTGACTAACGAGGGGCTACCTCACGCTTTGCGTTCCATCGGCACGTTGCCGGTCGTGTTCATTTTTTCCGCCATCACCATCGACTATCTCATCGAACACACCAAGAGATATTCCTGGCTTTTCCGGAGCATTTCCCTGTTTTTGGTGATCTTATTGCTCCTTTTTGTCGGACTATTCAACAGCATCAAATATCATATCTTTTGGGCTTCAAAACCGGAAGTGGCCAGTTCATTTGAAAATGTCCTGATGGATGTTTCTGATTACTTGAAAACCCTGCCCGCCCAAAAAGAAAAATTCGTCGTGGCGGAAAGTATGCAAAGGATTCCAATCATGCTTTTTAATGAGAATTTGCCTAATTTGGAATTCGTCTATTCCGGACAGATCGAATATGTTACGCCAAAAACTAACAATTTCATCATCATCCTCACGGACAAAAATGATGATGTGATTAATTATTTGGAAAATAAATTTCCTAACCTGGAATTGAAAGAAACTAAAGATTCTTTTGGATTGAGTTATTATACACTAGAATAAAACAATTCATCCCCCACCACTTTTCCGCTGTTAGAGCTAAGTCACTTCTATAAAATATTACTATTAAATTATAATAAAAAAAAATTCAATAATTACTCACCTTGAGTCGCGAATGCGAGCGAAAAAGTGGTGGGGGATAAATATGCAAAACTTCCTGGAAAAAAACTACAAAATAATTGTCGGGCTGATCCTCGCTTTTATGTTTGTCGTTTCTGTTCTCAACGCCTGGTGGGATAGTGCCATCTTCGATGAAGATGCCCACATTCCGGCCGGCTATTCCTACCTCACGATGCACGATATGCGCCTCAACCCGGAACATCCGCCGCTTCTGAAAGATTTGGCCGCGTTTCCCTTGCTATTTATGCACTTAAAATTTGACACCACCCAAAAATTTTGGACCACCGATATCAACGGTCAATGGGACGCCGGCCACAATCTTTTTTGGCAAGAAGGCAATAATCCCGATCAAATTATCTTCTGGGCGCGCATTCCGATTGTCCTCCTCTCTTTGCTTTTTGGTTTTTTTATTTTCAAATGGGGCAAAGAACTGGCGGGAATTTTGGGCGGACTTTTCGCTCTCACGCTCTATGCCTTTGATCCTAATATCCTCGGCCACAACCATTTTGTCACCACCGATCTCGGTATCGCTGGGTTTATGATGATTTCTTTCTACTATTTTCTCAAATTCATCAAAGATCCAACTTGGAAAAATGTCGCCATCGGCGGATTTTTTCTCGCCATTGTCCAGCTGACAAAATTTTCTTCCATTATGCTTTTGCCAATCTTTGGATTAGTGGCCATCATTTACCCCTTAGTCAAAAAAATTCCCGCGGAAGAAAAAAGCGCGGCACTGTTCAAGCTAAAAAAATTAGGAGAATATCTGGGCAAAAGTTTTATCGCCTTGGCCTTTTCGCTTTTTGTTGTTTGGCTATTTTATGCTTTCAATAACTATGCCATACCAAAAGAAAAATTAGCCGAAACGATCAATTTTTATTTTAGCGCAACAGATATCAACGTTAAGACCATCTACACCAATAAAATACTTATCGCACTGAACCAGACCGCGCTCCTGCGTCCACTATCGGAATATTTTCTCGGCATCGCAATGGTTTTCAAAAGAGTTTCCGGTGGCAACGGCGCCTATTTTATGGGCGCTGTTTCCGGTACCGCTTTTCGCGCCTACTTCCCGACCGTTTTCGCCTTCAAGGAACCTTTGGTTATGTTATTCCTGATGCTCTCGGCGCTCCTCTTGGCTTTTTGGAATAACCTCAAAGCTCTTATTAGTCGCTTCCGGGACTCCGCGCAAAAATCGCCCCTGTTTTCCGCTTTTGGAGATTATCTCAGGCATCACATTGAAACGCTTGCGATGTTCGCTTTCATCATCCTCTACGCCTACATTAGCATCACGGGAAATCTCAATATCGGCTTTCGTCATCTTTTTCCAATCTTGCCCTTCGCCTATCTCCTCACCGCTAAAACCATCATTGATTTTTGCCAAAACAGAAAAAATCTTCCCACAAAAATTGTTTTTCTTTCCGCGACTCTGATCCTCTCTCTGCTACTGATCATCGAAACTGTCGTCGCCTATCCCTACTATATGTCCTATTTCAACCAGATGGCCGGCGGACCAAAAAACGGTTACCGCTACGCCACCGATTCCAATGCTGACTGGGGACAAGATTTAAAAAGACTACGAGTTTGGATTAATGATTATAATTCTTGCGCGAAAATTTTATGCGATCCTAACCAAAAAGTTGGTTGTCCCTCGAATTGCTATTCAATCGCTACTCCATTCCCAACTCCCGGAAAACCAATTGACAAAATCCGGGTAGATTATTTCGGCGGAGCGGATATTAAATATTACGTCCGTGATAAATATGAAATATGGTATGATTCTAAGCGACCGCTCGAAGCCGGCTGGTATGCCATCTCGACCAATTTTCTTGAGGGTAGCATCTATGACACAACAAAAAAAGACCAGGATTCATATCGCTGGACCAGAAATATTGCTCCCGTCTATCAAGTTGGCACTTCAATTTTCATCTACTATGTCAGCGCGGAGGACTTGAAAAAGCTTAATTAAATCCCATCTTCTCTTAGCATCATTTTTTTTGAACGAATTTTGCAAAATTCTAAATTTGAAATTTGAAATTTTCAGTCAATACCAAATGACTAAATAATTAAATTAAATAATCAAAATAAATATTATTTAAAAATTTTGTTAATTTAGATTTGATTTTAAATTTTAAATTTCAAATTGAAAATTATTCATCCTTTCCTTGGGCACAGTTGCGATTCAAGCTCATAATTAGCCCAAGAAACAATCATTCCTCTCATTTCTTCCTCTTCTCTTCCTTCTTCACCTCCGTCACCGGTGCTGGAGTATTTTCCACTACTTGCGACTGCTCCGTCCCATCTTTGAATTTGTAGAAGACTTTATTGGGAATACGCAGATCGATATATTCCAAGTCTTTTTGCTGTTCTGGGGAAATTTTGCGCTCAAGCACGGTTCCCAGCATCAGCATTTCTTTGTCCATTCCGACGCTCTCACTGAAATAAATCTTCCAACCACCTCCCGTTTCCACCTTCAAATCCCCTGACATCCGGCTTGGCGTTTCGTATTGCTTTTTGAGCACGACGCCCGTTTCATATTGCATCTTGCCGGCCAATTCCAAGATAAATTCGCGAAAATCATCCTCCAGTGGATTATTTTCCGCGAAAATCCGTGTATCACTCACATCACTAAGTGTGACCAAATTCTCTTTTTCCAATTCTTCTGGACTGAAATTTCCAGCCGGATAGGCTTCGCCTCTTTCATTTAGAACAAAACATTCGCCCGCACTGCAAAGAAACATCGTAAATTTTCTTTCTTTAATTGTCACGTCGACTTCACCCGGAAATTTTTTCTCAACATCAACGCTTTCGATACGCTTGAATTTTCCCACCAGCTCTCTTTCCAGTTTATTACCAGGGAATATCAGCAGATTATTTTTTTTCACCAAACCGAGATATTTGCCGCTCAATTTTTCATTGATTATCTCTCGAATTGGCGCTTCTTCCAACTTATCCAGCCCAGTTATTTTTATCGTTGTAATACTTAAAAAATCCGCAAAAAACAAAGCGAAAATGACCGTCGCCGCAAAAAGCACAACTGCTAGACGAAAAAGCCACTTGCCGGAAGACTTCTTTTTCCCGCGCGGCGATTCGACGCTCGGTCTATTTTTTTTGCGATTGATTATTTTTATCATTATGTTATTCGCTTCGCGAACCCCCACTACCTGCCTACCCTGCCTACCGGCAGGCAGGCGGCAGGCAGGCGAACGGGGGACATACGAATCAGAATTTTTTGTTTATATCCCCTTCTCCCCTCGGGAGAAGGCCTGCCCGTATCGCTACGCGAAGCGTTGCAGGCGGGTGCCTGTAGGCCGGATGAGGGTTCTTTCGATAATTGACCATTTACTTATTTACACAATATTTTCTTTTTTATAAACGCCCTTGTCCCTCACCTGTCACGAGTACGTGACATCCTCTCCCTAAGGGAGAAGAGGTATTGAAAAAACCGTTCCGTAGCCTCACCTGTCCCGAGGAAAGAGGAGATTGTCTTAAACGCTAAAAAGCCAACAATAAATTCTCCACCACCAGCCGCACATTGGAATTTGTGCTCTCGATTATTTTTTTACTTTCTTCTATTTTTTCAATCAGCTTCAATGCCTTCTCTGGAGTAATCGTCACAAAACTTTTTTGACCCAAAATCACACTGCGCAGAAGTATGATCCAGAAATCCATTTTTTCCAAGAGTACCGGCGTATTTTTAGCGAAGCTTTCGGCCAAAAATAATTTTTCATTTCCCCTCATTGAAAACAAGCCTTGCAATTCTTTAAGTATTTCTCGTCTTTCTTCTAGCTCAGTTTTATTATCCAAAAGATTTTGCAAAAATCCCGGCCGACCCAGCGACCAAAAAATCAACTCCGCCTTATTGGGAAAATCTAAGCTTACCATTTCACTCAACTCCGCTTCTGACAAAAGCTTAAACTTTTTAATCTGGCAACGCGAAACGATCGTAGGAAGCAACTTCTTTTCATCCTCCGCCACTAAAATGATCACTGCTTTTTCCGGTGGTTCTTCAAGAATTTTGAGAAGCGCGTTTTGCGCCGAAAGATTCAGACTTTGAGCACTGCGAATGATTGCCACGCGATAATTTTCGGCATATGCCGTCAGGCTGAATTCTTTTTGCAACCGCTTAATCGCTTCCAGCTTGATTTCTTTCTCCTTGAAAATTCCGTCTTTTTCTTCCACTTCCGGTTCGATAATCAGGAGATTTTGATTAACCGCTTCACCTTGCCCGCCAGTCAACTTTTCGGCAAACTCCCTGGCCACCAAAAACTTTCCGAGAGCCTCCGGACCACAAAAAAGATAACTCTGCGCCAAGCTGTTTTTTCCAAGCGCCTGCTCTAATGAATCTATTATTTTTTTGTTACCAATGATTTGCATAAACACTTTCTGAATTTGAAATTTGAAATTATAAATTTTAAGTCAAGTCTAAATTATTAAATTTTAAATTTATCAATCACCTATTGATTATTTTGTCATTTACTCATTTGATCTTGATTTCAAATTTCAAATTTTAAATTGAAAATTATTCATTTTGCTTTCAATAAACTCCCCCATCTCCCTCTTAAACCGCTCCTCACTAAACTCCCCTGCTCGCGCTTTAATTATTTCCTTGTCATAGCTATTTTCATTTTCCCGAAAACGTCGCACGCCGTCAGAAATCACTTCCGGCGTCGCCGCGTCAAAAAACTCACCGGTTTTTCCTTCCAAAATTATTTCTTTCATTCCACCAGCCCTAATTCCTAACACCGGCACTCCGCAAAGCATCGCCTCCACCGGCGCAATACCAAAATCATCGAGCGCGGAAAAAACAAAACAGCGCGCTCCGGCATAAACCCGCGCCAATTTTTCCTCTGACTGAAATCCGAGAAATTTAATATTTTTTCCGGCAATTGATTTCAAATATTTTTTCTGATCACCAGTACCAACAATCATCAACGGCAATTCTAGCTTATTAAACGCTTCGATTATCACATCAATTTTTTTGTACGGCGAAAGGCGCGACACAACAAGAAAGTATTTAGCATTTTGATTTTGTATTGTTCGTAGATTCGGATTAGTTTCGTAGTTTCGTATCGGCCCTGCAACAGGAGGATAAATCACACTCGCCTCACGATTATAATACTTTTTTATTCTATCCTTGGTATACTGCGAATTGGCAATCAGATATTCCGGCCGATCCGCCGCCGCAAAATCCCACAGGCGAATATAGTTCAAAATTGACCGCGTGAAAAAATTGATCGCGCGTCCTTTCTTTTGCCCGCGCAAATATTCGCAGTTCATATCCCAGGCAAAACGCATCGGGCTGTGGAGATAGCTAATGTGAATCGTATCAAGTCGCGTCACAATCCCCTTAGACCACGCACCGGAACTGGAAATGACCAGGTCATATTCGCGCAGATTAAAAGTTTCCGGCGCCACGGGAAGAAATGGCAAAAGCCACTTCTTTCTTTTGCGCAAAAATTTCGGCCACTTTTGCAAAAATGAAGTTTCGATTTTTTTGTCTTTGAGCCATGCTGGAAAATTTTCTTTTTCCGCAAGAAGAGTATAAATTGGCGCCTCGGGAAACATTTCGCAAAGCGCACGAAGCACCCGCTCCGCTCCACCAAATTCAACGAGAAAATCATGGACTAGGGCAATTTTTAGGTCTTTTGTTCCAGACATATGATGTTCTCTATGAATTACGTGGTCTCTACGAATTACGAATTTTTACGAATATACGAATGTACAAAAAGAGGTATATTCCAGTAATTCTAATTTTACCATACCTCCCCACTTTTTGCACTTGAGGCAACAAAAAAAGACCTTTTTGGTCTATGAAATAGTTCCGCCCTCTCATTAAAACGTTCTTAATGAGAGGGACGGGTCGGACGATGGAATCTGTCCGATCGTGGCAGTTTTCGATCACAGGGTGACAGACCCGGTCAGAAGCATAAAGGCCATGGGAATCGGCGTGCGGACTCATCCGGCGCCGGGTGATAATGGTTCCCAACTACTCAAGCTGGCCTAAGCCACTTTTTCGCTGGGGATTTTTTCACGGGGTATTCGCTACTCAGGTCGAAACCGGCGGTCTCGACCTGCACTTCTCAGCCAATATTCCGGCACCTAACCCTGGCGGATATGCCTATTGGTTAATAGATGCCAACTTGGAAATGGGGCTGTCCTGCACCGGGTACTGCATCAGGGTACGCACATTTGCTCCAGCCACGAGGAGCACTTCAGAATTTGTGGCAAAGGCCTGGCTACGGGTAATGCAATTTTGTGCATTCATAGGTTATGTCTCCCATCCCACGAAAATAAAACATCCTGTTTGTGGCGCCGGAACAAAATATCCGAACGCCGCTTGTTGACAAGGTGCTACGCCCGTTGATGAATTTGAGCTGGAAACGATGTCGAGCTTCAACGGGAAGTTACTACTGAACAACTTAGGGCGAGACAAGAAAAGTCTCGATCCCCCGAATACGAAAGTTTTTGCCTCCTTTTCCGTTTAGGTTGTTGATATATAAATGGTACAATAAGCAATTTCAACTGTCAATAGCATATATACCCCCGGCCAAGCTAAAAAATAATTGTCATCCTGAGCGTAGCGTAGCGGAGTCGAAGGATCTGCTTTCCATTATCCTTAGCTATAGCTCATCATACAAATCTCTCCATTCTGGATTTTCTTTTTCAAATAGTGCTATCTTCTTTTTTCTGGTCCAACCTTTCAGCTGCTTTTCTCTTTGAATTGCGCTATAAACATTTTCCGTTTGTTCAAGATATATTATTTTGTCTATATTATACCTTTCCGTAAAACCTTTGATTATTTTATTTTTATGTTCCCAAATTCTGTTTTTTAGATTACTAGTGAAGCCGACATAGAGAGCGCCTGAATTATTCGTTAGTAGATATACAAAGTACTGTTTCATATCGCAAAGATTGAGGTTACCGTGAGCAGATCCTTCGACTGCATAAATTTTCTAGCGAAAATTTATTCCGCTCAGGATGACAAAAAAAAATAAAAAATCCTTTATTCCGTCAAAACCGTCGCAATGAGATCCGCGCAGTTTTTCCAACTGAACCGACGGATATTCTCATAGCCTTTTTTGATCATCTCTTTGGCCATTTTTTCATCTTGCGTCAGCGCGATCATTGCGTCCGCAATAAACTTTGGCTCAGTTGGGTCAACCAAAAACGCACTATTGCCCGCCACTTCAGGAAGCGAGGAGGTGTTTGATGTGATGACCGGCACACCCTGGCTTTGCGCTTCCAAGATGGGAAGACCAAAGCCTTCATAGAGCGTCGGAAAAAGAAATATTTGAGCATTTTTATATAATTGCCATTTTCTGGCGTCTTTCACAAAGCCAAATAAAATAATATCTTTTTTATATTCCGATTGCTCAATCCGCGCTTTAATTTCTTCTTCGCCATAGCCAAACTTGCCACCCAAGACTAGTTTGTGCATAAAACCGGTTTTTTTCTTGAATAGATCAAACGCTTCAATGATCCCCAAAATATTTTTGCGTTTTTCCAAGCGACCGACAAAAAGCAAATAAGGCTTGAGCTTGTCAATTTCCACTCCTCCAGCTAAATCAAAATCTTTCGTCCTGTCTTCATAGCCTTCGTAGACGATATTGATTTTTTCTTCCGGCACCTCATAGAGATTCATAATGTCCCGCTTGGTATTTTTGGAAACACAGATGATTTTTCTGGCCCAACGGCAAGAATTTTTGATCGAAAAGCGCATATAAACCCGCTCGAAAGGCGAATAGGCTTCCGGCATAATTTCATATTCCAAACCATGCACCGTCACCACTGTTTTTTTGGGGTGAAAAAAAGGCGCGGTATGCGCTGGAACAAATAATACATCCACTGGACGGAGAAACATTTCCAGTGATAACCCAACTTGAGTCCAAAGCCGTGGACAATGGATTCTTCTAATTCGCCAATTAGCCGGCAAGGAAAAATCCACTTCTTGATAACTGCGCAAGTATAAAATTACCCGATGTTCCTTGAGTCTGTCTCGCAACTTTTTAATCACCTGGTAGGAATACTCTTCCACACCCGTTCTTTGTTTGAGAAATGCCCGTGAGCCGTCAATACCAATCTTCATGATATTTTTTAAATTATTTCTTTTTTATCATCTATACTCCGCCACCTTTCAAAAAAATCTTCTTGAATTTGAAATTTGAAATTTTAAGTTTAAAATAAAATCTAAATTAAAAAATTTTAAATTATAATTTATCATTTATTATTTAGTCATTTGAACTTGATTTCAAATTTTAAATTTCAAATTTTAAATTATTTTATTTGGATAGCATCATTGTCCGCTTATACATATCCAAATTTTCGAGCGCTATTCCAATTCCCTTGATTACACAAAACAATGCGTCATCCGCCACATAACACGGCACGCCGATGGTTTTTGTGATCAGCTGATCCAAATTGCGCAAAAGCGCTCCACCACCGGAAAGCACCATACCTTTATCCATAATATCCGCCGCCAACTCCGGCGGAGTTTCTTGTAGCACTTTTTTAATCGCATTAATCACTTCGCGCAGTTCATCTTGAATCGCCTCTGTCACTTCATTGGAAGAAATTTTCACCGTTCGCGGCAAACCACCGGTCAGATCTCGCCCGCGCACATCCATATAATCCTCCTTTACTTGTGGCAAAGCTGAGCCGATTTTTATCTTCACATCTTCCGCTGTTCGGTCCCCAATCGAAAGACTATATTTGCGTTTAATATAATCAGCAATCGCTTGATCAATTTTGTTCCCACCCACCCGCGCGCTATGCGCTGAAACCACGCCACCCAAAGAAACTACCGCCACTTCCGATGTTCCGCCACCAATGTCGATGATCATATTCCCGGCAGCATTATTAATCGGAATCCCCGCGCCAATCGCCGCCAAAATCGGTTCTTTGACAACATAGGCCATTTTCGCGCCCGCGCGAATAGTCGCGTCAATCACTGCGCGTCTTTCGGTCGAAGTCACGCCGGCCGGGATGGACACCATCACTTCCGGACGAATCAGGCGAAATCTACCGCTGACTTTATTGATGAAATATTTTAGCATCGCTTCCGTGATTTTATAGTCCGCAATCACGCCGTCACGCATCGGCCGGCTCGCCACGATTGTGTCCGGCGTGCGCCCAAGCATTTCTTTCGCTTCATTGCCAATCGCCAAAACTTTATTTTCCAAAAGCGAAATCGCCACCACGGACGGCTCATTGGAAACAATTCCCTTGCCGGGAACAAACACCAAAACATTCGCTGTGCCTAAATCTATTCCGATTTTTCGTACAAGCATAATACCGATGCGAAACTACGAATTGAATGCGAATCTACCTGCCTACCGGACAGGCAGGCGAAACGACATTCAATACGCGCTTACTCTTAATAAAATCATCTCTAAAATTTACTAGCAACCCTAAACTCTTATTTATACTTATTAAATATCTCTTGAGCTGGTAATAATCCTCTTTAGTAATAAACTTTTTTGCTTTAATTTCTACAACTATGCAATCATCAACAATAAAATCAACTATGTTTCTTGTGAATTTTTCTTCTTTATAAATTCGTTCTTCTCTTTTGTATGGCAACCCTTTTTCCTTAAGTCCCATTTCTATCCCATCAGCATATTGCTTTTCTTTACTGAAACGACCAGTTTTTCTATGAACTTCAAAAAATATGCCATTGAGAGTGTAAGATAATTCAGGATATATTATTTCCACATTCTTTTTTATTTGCCCCTGCATTTTTTTGTTCTTTATTTTCGTAGATTCGTTTTTGTTTCGTAGTTTCGCATCGGTTCATTATTTTCGTAGATTCGAATATGTTTCGTAGTTTCGAATCGGCTATACCCTCCTGATATCCGCCCCCAACTTCTGCAATCGCTCTTCAATCTTTTCATAACCCCTATCAACCTGATAGATTTCCTTGATGGTAGTTTTCCCTTCGGCAATTAGTGCGGCAATAATGAGCGTCGCTCCGGCACGCAAATCAAAACTGGTAATTATCTTGCCTTTCAGTTTTGTCGGACCACTGATGAGCACGCGATGCGGATCGAGAATTTTCGCCTTGGCTCCCATTTTGACGAGCTCTCCAATATAATTAAACCGGCTTTCATAGAGCGAATCGTGAATGAGCGTTTCTCCTTCAGATTGCGTCGCAAGCACGCCAAACGGCGCTTGCACATCAGATGGCACGCCGGGATAAGTCCGCGTATCTACCTTGGAAACCGCTTTTAATTTTTTGGCTGGGATAACTTCAATCGCATTTTTACTAATCTTGAAATTCGCTCCAAACTCGCGCAATTTTTCCAAAACCAAATCCAAATGTTCCTCGCGGGCATTCTTAACCCGAATCGGGCTTCCTGTCGTCACGCCTAAAATCAGAAATGTTGCCGCTTCATTGGCATCGGGGATAATCGTATGCATCGCTTTGTGCAATTTCTTAGAACCGGTAATTTCTAAACTATGCGTCCCAAGACCTTTGATTTTCGCGCCCAAGGAAACTAAAAAATTTCCCAAGTCTTCGACATGCGGTTCGCAGGCCACGGCTTTGATAATCGTTTTTCCCGGAAGAGCAGCCGCCAGCATCATCGCATTTTCCGTCGCCGTCACAGACATTTCGCCAAGCGTAATTTTAGCCGCTTTTCTTTTTTGAGCGTTCACGGCATAACTATGATTAGTCTCAAAAATATTCACGCCCATTTTGCGCAAAGCTTCGAAATGCGTGCCGAGCGGTCTCGCACCAATCACACAACCGCCGGGACGATAAAAATTAAATTTATCAAAACGCGCGCTCAATGACCCGAGAAGTAAAACAGAAGAGCGCAATTTTTTCACCGTTTCCAGATCCATTTTGGCCGGATCAATCTTGGTATTTTTGACGCTAATCTTTCTTTTCCCCAGCCACTTGATTTCCGCTCCCATGCTCGTTAGAATTTCCAGCATACGGTAAACATCCTCAATGAGCGGAATATTGGAAATAATGCATTCCTCTTTTGTGAGCAGTGTCGCCGCCAAAATCGGCGTGGTGGCATTTTTGGACCCCCGCACCTCAATCTCGCCTTTCAGCTTTTTCCCGCCAATAATTTCAAATGTTTCCATAGTTTTAGTCTTATTTATCGCCTCCTCTTTCGCTATCTTAACTATATATCAAGCCCGCCCTTAAGGCAACCTTAAGCAAAAAAGCCTGGACAATCCAGGTCTTTTTATAAATTTCAATCCGCCAGCTGGCGGACCAATATCTAGTTTCCAATCAAATCCTAAATCCCTACCTACCCTGCCTGCCGGTAGGCAGGGAAATTGGAATAATTTTTTCTATTCCATCCTACGCTTAGTTGAGCAGCGTCTTATAGTTACTCGCCCAATAAAGAATTCCGTCGATATAGGGTTTATAGCAAGTTCCAAGATATGCGCAAGCCGCCGTCTTATAGGCCGACGTTTTTCCCGCCGTAACACCAGGCACTCTGGAAAGTTTGAGTGCCATCGCCGTAACTCCATCCGTCAGGTTCCATGGGCTTGGCGGTCGATGTCCCGTATAGGAACTAACCTGACTTTTGTATGCATTCCAAGTATCTGGCATAAATTGAGCCACACCCATCGCTCCTCCGGTTCCCGCGTAGCCGCGTGGATTGCAGGAAACTTTTTGTTTTTGATAATTAATTCCCAATTCTTTGCAAATACCCTGAAAAGTGTTTCGCCTTGCCTGAAAAGTTGCCCAGGCATTTTTCCCCAATTTTCCACTCTTATATGACGCCTGCGCGCCACTTTCCACTTCGCCATAGGTGCAACCTCCCACATTTGCTCCGAGATTGGTTTCCATCTTGAGCACTCCGACTAGAAATCCCACTGGAACATTTGTCTTGTCGCTGGCATATTTTACCGCGTCTTGAATATCTTTGGCATTATAATTCGAACCTAATAATTTATTCAAGTCGCCCTGCAATTCAGCAAACTTCTTTTGCAGTTCAGCTAGAGTCGCCGTGGCATCACTAATATCAGAAACAATTCCGCCTTGTTCAATTTTTTGCTGTTGCAACAGTTTTTCATGCTTGGCTTTCTTATCATTCAAATCATTCTTGACACCTTCGATGTCATCGGTCTCCTTGTTAATCTCGCCCATTGTCAAAATTAGCTTATCCTCAACACTAAGCAATTGATCGAAGTTTTCTGTAATATTATCAAAGCTTTTCCCCGTTAAAATTAGCTCGGCCAAGGGATCCTGGTCTCGGAAATATGCTTCACGAATATAGCCTTCAAGTAGCATTTTATTCAATTTCAATCTTTCGTTAAGATCCGTAAGTTCACTTTCTTTTCTGGCAATTTCCCCTTCTGTATTTTGGATAGCAGCTTTAGTTGTGTTGACCTGGACAACATTTTTCTGTAACAATACCTTTGAAGTATTTAACTGATTTGTTGTATTATCTATTTTTTTCTGAGTGTTGCTAAGCGCGTCCTGAGTCTTAGAAAGATCATCCGCGAATACCCTATCTCCAAAAGAATTAAAATCAAAAACCACCAGCCAAACCGCAAAAACAATCAACGCTAAATTTTTTATCGTTTTTCCATAAATCATATTCGTTATTATAGCAACATTCCCTAAAAAACAAAAGCAAGGCTGATCCCCTGGGTCAGCCTTGCGCTATTTTCGCTTTGATTTATTTGTTTTTTAACTCCGCTAGAGTTTCTTCTCCGCTCCTTCGACTTGAGAATCCGTCAGGCGAAAACTTTTCGCAATTTCGTCCGCTTGAGCAAAAACTGCCGAATTAAAATCGGCTGGAATCAATCGTTTTTTGCTTTTCTCCACCGCGTCTAGTTTATCATAGCGCGTGTAGACAAAAACGAATTGTGAGTTTCGGCCCAATTCCCGGTCATCGTAATCGCAAAAGGGAAATTGCCGGCTTTTGTCCGCGCAACTTTTTTTGCCCAAATCCGTTAGCGGCACCAATTCGATGCGAAATAGTTCGCTATAATCTTCCTTTTTCACTTTTTTTACTTCATCATCAACAAATGGTAACCCAAAAAGAACCGTCCCATCCATTCCTTTTTGAGCAATTTCTTTGACGGCATATCTTCTACCATCCCTAGGAAAAGCCAACTTGAAACCGATATCATTGATATATGTGATTGCTTCATTTACTGATTGGCTGGTTACTGAGACATTGTCTTTCTTCGGCGCATTATTTTTCAAAGTTTCTCCGGAAAAATTCGCGAGAGAATCGTCTTTGATCTGCCTGTTCAAGCGCCAAACTAACCCGGAGAAGAACACGGCCACAACAATCACGACTACCAGGGCAAAGGTGGTTGAAATTTTTTTGTTCCCACCAAGAGCGCCACGCCTGCCGGCAGGCAAAGACCTTTTTTTTGTTAACATTTTTTTGCTTCGTCACGCCGTAGCTCCTCGACCCGCCGTAGCATTGGCGGAGGAGGTTTAGCGAAGGCAGATTGTTTATTTTAAATTGTTTATTTTAATTGATTATATCCTACCACACATCTAACCTAAAATCCAATTTTTTTATGCATTCTTTTTGAAATTGAAAATTGAAAATTTATCCTACTGTCTCCCCTTACAATCCTTCAACCCCACTTGCAGATTGCACCCATCAAAACAACTCACATCTTTGCAAGTATGGGAAGCGCAAGAGGGGTCATCGGGCTGGCAAACACTCCCGACGTTGACTACACACTTACATTCTTTGCAAGCTTTGCCGGCTACGCATGGAACATAATTGATTGCCCCAGCACTTGGGTTGTAATCACATTCTTCCGTGCCTTCGACGATGTTGTTGCCGCAAGTTGGAGTGCCGGTTACTTGGATGGTGGCGGAGAAGGGGGTGCCGGGAAGACTGTCTTTGGTGTTAGTGGGATAGAAGGTACAGACTTCGGTGCCGGTTGCTCCGGGATGAAACCAGCCCGGATAGCCATCGGGAGTAGTGGTGGTTGGTTTTTTGTAACCGGATTCCGTGGACCATTCGGCAGTGTTGAGGAAGAAAGCACCCCTTGGGATAATGGTTGGTCCGGTGCAAGCTACTTCCATTGATTTAGCATTTTGAGAAGTCCAAGTGAGGTAGGAAATTTCTCCGGCAACCGGCTGATTATCAATTGCGGCGGGTTTGACGGATGCGGGACTGGCAGTCGCTGAGCCGGTGGCGCAATCGGTAGTTTTGGTGCCGGCAATCCAGGTTGTTCCGTTGTAGCAAGAATTACCAAGGCAGACCTTTGAGGCGCAGTCGGGGCCGGTGGGAAGGGCTGGAATTGGAATAATTGCTGATACAATTGGATCACCGTCAGCTCCCCATTGGGCAGAATTGTACCATTTGGTATAGCTATCTATATTATTCACATAAGTATTCGTAAAAGCACTAAGATAAGCACCTTTGCGCACATAGAGATCGACATATACCCAATTGCCAAGCGTTGAATCAGCATACGCACCAGAATCTTGGAGAATTTCTAAATATCCCACTGAGTTGACCCCTACGCAATCTTTCTCCATTAATTCCGCCAATGAATGGGGATCACTTGATAATTTACTACGGTATTCATCAGAAAAGTCAGTCAACTCTTTGGGCGGAGTACCATATCGCGCAGCATAAAAAACTGAACTATCATTACTGACATACGCCATGGCTGTTGTGAAAAAGTTTGAGGTTGCACCGGCACCGGGCGGAATGAAAAATTTAAACTTCCGCAAAGAAACATCATATTCAGCGCCCATAGAGGCGGTATTTCCGGTGGCGATAGATATACTACCATTAACAGCTTTGGAAGGAAGGTTTCTATCTTTAAAGCCTCTTGGTTCACCACTTATTTGATAAACGGATTTATAGTCTGAACTGGGGCTAGGAGTGGGAGCGGGATTAGTGCAACTAGACTGCTTGTTGGCATAGCAATTTTGATCGGTTCCGCAATACCAATGCGCTTGAGTACCGGAAAGCTGAATATTAGTTGGGCAAGGCGTTGGTGGATAGCCTTGATTAGGATAACAAGTGACACCTGAGACGCAGAGTGTTCCGGAAGTTTCAGTTGCACTGCAGGCATAGTTGCTATTCGCTGCTGTTCCACAGTTGGAGCCACTACCAGATTTTGTCGCGCTACAACTAGCCGTCGTTCCTCCTCCAGTTCCCGCGCAAGTCCAATTCCAGAGACCGGTTCCAGTTACTGCAGAAGCCGTGCCAGCTAAGCAGAGATTGGAGGTGGGAGCAGAAGATACAGCTTGATTATTGGCACTACCACAAAGACCGTTAATTTTTGAGCCGTTATAGACACAATAACATCCATCGCAATAGCCTCCGGTGCAAGAACTGCCACCGCTGAAAGGTCCATTGGTGCATTCGCAAGGAGCATTATTACCGGCGCTCACTGCCACACTGGCCAAACAAGTTGTTCCGACTGTTGTTCCATTAGAGGGAACGAAGCTGCAAGTTTCTGTGCCAGTTTGGGTGGCGGTGAAAGTAAAGGGGTAGTTAGCATAAGACGATGGCAGATCAACGCTAGGGATTGGCAATGGCCCAGTGCAAGAGCCGGATAGTTTGTCGGCACCCGTTGAACTAAAAGTTAGATTAGAGCTACCAGGAGCGGTAAGCGTGGTGGGAGCAAATGAGGCGGTGCAAGTAGGAGTTGAAGCGCCGGAAACAGTCACGTATTCGGTCTGACAAGAAGAGGTCGCATTTGACCAATCTGAAAGTGGTGGGGTACCCATTGTGAAAAAGACAATATAACATTTTTCTTTTCCGGCATTAGCAAAAGTCCAATCTGCGCCAACATCAGTTTGATTGGCAACACCAGGTAATAACTTCAGCACGGGGTCACCACTGTTCTCGCAAACATAATAGGCCGTATGGTAACTCGGATTATACCCGCTAATGGTCGTCCAGAGACCTTTTGTTTCCCCGGCGTTTGCTGTTGTTATCACAGATCCGTCAGTCCTGCTTTGGGTAAATTTGACAGAGCAGGTGGGGGAAGCTTTTGTCGCGCTACAATTCACTGTCACTCCCGCGTTCACTTTCGTGGCTGACAGGATGAAGAGCAATGAGAGACTCGCGATGATTATAGTTGTTTTTTTAGCTTGCATAAAAATAGTTCTTAAAATTAAGCAATATCATTATTCCTAAATTTTTTTCTAACATAATATATTATTAAACCGACGATTGCCAGCCCAATCAGAATCAGCCCGATGACTGACTTGGAATCGGCCGGTTTCGTTTTAGCCTCTGGGCTACCGAGCACTAGCGGATTACAATCAGGATCCGGCTTTGGTACGGCTCCAGCAACAACTACTACTTGGGTGCAATCCGGGTCACACTTCCCGTCCGCCTTTCCGTCACACGCGCCATCAGCCACGCCGGAAGGACAATCCTTGGGACAACTCAGGGCGGTTTCAAGCGGAGAACATTTACCATCACCGCAAGGCGCTTCGGCAAAGTTTAATTTCATGGCAGTAGCAATTGGCACTGCCTCTCCGTCGATTATGCAAACCGCGCATTCATTATTAATATTCGGAGAAAGGCAGATTTTTGCACTATTAATGATTTTAATTTCATAGCCATGCAGTGCGCAATAGCTATACTTTTGTCCTACTTTTCCCGTATAGAAATCCCACTCCGGAAAGGTTTCCTTAGTGCCTGGAATCTGGCATTGATTCTGCCCGGATTTTTCTTCGATATAGCTATACCCCATTGAATTGCAATAGACTGCGGCAGGATTTCTGAGAGCTTGGGCATTGAAAACGGGAAAGAAAACTAATGCCAGCAAAATGATAAATATTTTTTTCATTTTATTTTAAAATTAGTAATTATTATTTAATATGTTCCCTGGGGCTGAACATAGACACCGGACAGATCCCCTGTAACTCCCAAGCTGCAACTAGCACTATCTTTAATGTTTATATATCCTTCCTTTGTCCAACCAATCATAAGCACCGCGTGATTACCGTCATCAGTAAGAATCGGCACAGGACCATTCTCATAAACAAATCTAAAAAGATTACCCGAAGGACTACGTAAAGAACTAAAGCCATGTTTTGTCCCGCATTGATCAACGCACGCTGTTGTATCGATCCCTGAATATGGCGAACAACTTTCAGTAACAATGCCCTTTGCGATATAGACTAAAGCACTGGTAGGATCTCCTCCGTTGCAAGTGCCAGCCTTGCTACAGCTAAGCACGGCTTGCTCAGACAAATCAGGAGAACTGCCAGCGCCATGTTCAATATTATACATTGCTTCCACTGCCGCCACCGCAGCAAAGTCCCAGCAACTGCCACAACCTCCTTGAGACTTGCTTGGCGAAAGCCAATTAACACCATCCTTATTAGCCCAACTGAAGCTTTCAGGAAGGCCAGTATCATTCACGCAAGTATGATCCCCTTGGCAACTTTTATAGCCTGGGCATTCGCATGTTGGGCAAGCAACTATTAATTCCAAATGTGTGGGCGCATTGCTAGGAACTCCGGCACATTGGAAGCCCCTACTTGAATTTGAACATTGGTTCACCTGCGTCCCATCACTACACTGGCTTGCACACGTCCCATCCACTAACTGAACTTGCGTTGCGGGATCACACTTACTGGGAGTAGCACTAGCGCACGACTCATCCGCATTGCAAGTTGGTTTGTCCGTCGGGCAAGTACACTTGGAACATTTATTCACACATACTCCT
>JAPLXG010000001.1:0-54896 GCA_026396175.1 Candidatus Moraniibacteriota bacterium
ATTTTGTTTAGGAACGGTTGGTTCTTCAAGCCATTGTTCATTATACATCATTATGTCTTTTTTTGTTGTTGCCGGAACGGTAAAACCTTTTCGAGTCTCACTAGTAGAACTAGTGGATTACCTTTTGGGAAAAACTATTTAGGGCGTGTTTTTAATTTCCCCAAAGTTTGCTAAACTTTAAATAGGTAGGACTTACGCCTGCCCCAAAAGCAAGCTTATCTATAGCCAAGATTAGTCCGAAAAAACTTAAGCATTTTGAGAATTAAGAAAGTGAAAGTGAGCTCTAGGAGGCCACGCGCTTTAAAGGTTGCTTTTGGGGCAGGCGTAAGTTACGATAAAATTGAATAATTTTTTTAATTAATTTTTTATGCAACAAAAATTTTCACTGCCCCTAGTTAACACGCACACCCACGCCGCGATGGTGGCTTTTCGGGGAATGGCGGAAGATCTGCCACTGCAAAAATGGCTCGAGGAATATATCTGGCCAGCAGAAAAACAAAATGTGACCACTGATTTCGTTTATGCCAAAACCAAGCAGGCAATTCTCGAGATGCAAAAAAATGGCATCAAGATTTTTTGTGATATGTATTTTTTTGAAGAGGAAGTGGCGCGAGCGGCTAAGGAATTGGGAATGTCGGTTATGATTGGAGAAGGAATTTTGGATTTTCCCACACCTTCCGCCAAGACTCCCACGGAGGCTTTTGAAATCACCGAAAAACTTTTAGTGCGATATGCCGATGATCCGCGAGTGTTGGTGGCGGTTGCCCCACATTCGATTTATGCCGTTTGCGAAAAAAATTTAATCCGAGCGAAAAAGTTGGCGGAAAAATATAGCGCGCCGCTTCACATTCATCTGGCGGAAACAAAAACGGAATTTGATGAGTGTTTGGAAAAAAATAATCTCACCCCAATCGCCTACTTGGATAAATTAGGCCTTTTGGGTGAACGAACTATTCTAGCGCATTGCGTTTGGGTGACTGATGCGGACATTAAGATTATGGCGGAAAGAAAAGTGAACGTGGCACATTGCCCATTGAGTAACCTGAAGCTCGGTTCGGGAATCGCACCAATTATAAAGATGCTGGAAAGTGGAATTAATGTCTGCCTCGGCACAGACGGCGCCGCCAGCTCTAATCGGCTCGACATTTGGGAAGCGGGAAAATTCGCCGCGCTCCTCCAAAAAGGCACAAGCCTTGATTCGAGCAAAATTTCAACGAAAGATGTAGTGAAAATGATGACCATAAATGGCCTTAAAGCTTTGGGCTATGCGGAGTTCGAGGGCAAAGAAGTAGTTGATATGGAAAAAGAAATTGAAGAAGCGGAGAACTATAATTTTCTCTATGCGTTAAATTCCGAGGAGGTTGATTTTGAATAATAATTGACTTACGCCTTTGCTGAAAAACAACTACCTCCTGTCATCCTGAGCGAATCCGCCAACTGGCGGAGAAGTCGAAGGATCTATTTTCCATTATCGTAAGCCCTGCTATTAAGTAGAAAACTCTGGGTTACGGTTAGCAGATTCTTCGACTGCGTCCTGAGTACAGGACTCCGCTCAGGATGACAGATTTAATTTAGAGGCGCGAGTTCTGATATAATATGTTTAAAAAAATTTTAATCGGGTTGCTCTTAGCCATCGCTTTGATAAGCGCCTTTTTCCATTTTTCCCATCAAAAGAAAAATATCATTTCTCTTAACAATGCTCAAAATATAAACGCTATTAAAGAGACAAAAAAAGAAGTGCCCATTGCCACCACACCAAGTGAGAAAATTTTTTTCATTTCCGGTTGGTTACCATATTGGCAAAAGCTTGCGGGAGCCGATTCTCTTTCCGGAAACTTATCTTTGTTCTCGGAAATTAATCCCTTTGCTTTTGGCGTAAATCCTGATGGAACTCTGCGCGATACGCTTGGGATAAAAAACGCGCCTTGGCCGGCGCTAAGAATAGCCGCGCAAAAAGAAAATGTCGCCATTGTTCCGACGATTATTTGGGCTG
The DNA here is from genome assembly GCA_026396175.1 of Candidatus Moraniibacteriota bacterium. GTDB lineage: Bacteria > Patescibacteriota > Minisyncoccia > Moranbacterales > UBA2206 > UBA9630. The sequence goes on from JAPLXG010000001.1 coordinate 1,994, forward strand.
ACGCGCCGGCAATGCACGCGACTTTTTCTGATTCGCAAAAACTAGAAAATCACATCAGCACCATTTCCGCAATGCTCACGCAAAATAATTTTCCCGGTGTCGACATTGACTATGAAGGCAAGGACGCTACCGATCGTGATCTTTTTTCGACCTTTCTTGAGGCGCTACGAAAAAAATTGGAACCAGCGGGAAAAACGCTTAGCTGCACAGTGGAAGCGCGAACTCAAGATAATCCCCCGCCCGGCTGGACGGGCACGCGAGCAATGAGTTTTGCTAATGACTATTTGGCACTGAATAAATTTTGTGACCATGTGCGGATTATGGCTTATGACCAAATGTTTCAAGTGAATGGTGAAAAGAAACTTTTTGATGACACGAATGAAATTCCCACCGCGCCCAATGCCGACATCCGTTGGGTGGAAAAAGTGATGCGTTACACACTACAATATATTTCACCGGATAAATTAGTTCTCGGCGTTCCAACATACGGCTGGGAATTTCGCGTCACAAAAACTGCTACCGGCTATCACTATGAGAAAGTAAAAAGCGTTACCTATCCGCAAGCACTGGAAGAAAAAACGCAAAACAAAGCAACAATTGGAAGAACTGACGGCGGGGAACCATTTTTTAGCTACACCGCGCCGGATGGAAAACATTTAGTCACTTTTTCTGATGTCGAGAGTTTAGCGCAAAAAATTAACCTCGCCAAAAATCTCAACCTCAAAGGCATCAGTCTTTTCAAAATCGACGGTCAAACTGACCCGGAGCTTTTTTCTGTAATCAAAAAAGAGATTACGAAATAGCTCGTTTGACAACTACTACAACTAGTTGTATTATTGAAGTATGACAACTACTAACAAAAGACAACGCGTCACTCTTTTTATCAATCCTTCAATCGCCAAACACGCGAAAGCGCAAGCGATTGTTGAGGACATAACCCTGACCGCGCTTATCGAGCGAGCTTTAATCGGATATCTTCCGAAAAAAACCATCATTGAGAAGGCGAAAATTAAGCCGGACTCCGGTTCTTCCGTGCGACAATAAAAATAGCAGTTAAAATAGAACAAGCCTAAAAGGAAAGGTGGTGAGAAATATGACAGAAATTAAAAAAGAAACGGTAACCACCCAAGGTGATGACATCAACTCGGTGGTAAACGCACGGACAGAAAAGAAAGCCACCACTTCTCAAACGATTGAATATCTAGTTTACTTCCTTTTTGGAGCACTCGAGATTCTTTTGGCATTCCGTCTTGTGCTTAAGTTAACGGGTGCTAGCATCGGAAGCGCTTTTGTGGGTTTGATTTACGGAATAACGGGAATTTTCACGTTGCCTTTCGAAGGAATCTTTCACAAAGCCATCGGCCAAGGCGTGGAAACAGTCGCAGTATTTGAGCCGGCAACTTTCGTGGCAATCCTCGTTTATGCCGTTATCGGATGGGGAATCGTAAAATTGGTGAGAATATTATCAGGCGACAAGCAAGCCAACTAGCGGGTGGTTTTCTGCGGTGGTTTTGGGACTTACGCGATAACTGCATAAGTCCTCGAGGTGATTAATTTTTTTAAATAAATTATATGTGGACAATAATTGTAATTTTGCTGATTCTCTGGCTCCTTGGGCTGATTAGCTCCTACACGCTAGGTGGATTGATTCATATCCTTCTAGTCGTCGCGCTAGTCTTGATCGTTGTGCGTCTTTTGCAGGGCCACAAGATTGTTTAGCTGAGATTTTTTAGGATTAATTAAAAAAGAAAGGAGGTTGGTATATATGACAATTTTATATTGGATGCTTTTTGGCTTAATCGCGGGCAGTATCGCCGAATTCATCGCGCCAAGTTCCCAGGGTGGAATAATCAGTTCGATTATTTTGGGAATTATCGGAGCAGTGGTTGGCGGTTACTTGGGAGAAAGATTTTTCAGCGTGGGAGTGACTGGTTTTAATGTGTCCTCTTTTGCCGTGGCAGTAGTCGGATCGCTGCTCGTGATTCTTGTTGGCAGGATATTTTCACGTGTCTAGTCTTTTAATATGGGAAAAATGGTTTCAAGGGAGCCATTTTTTGCGTATTTTTATGACAAAATATATGAAAAAATATTTTATTATTCTACTCGTGATCATAATTATTTTTGGCCTAGTTTTTTGGCGCGTGAAAATTTCTACTGCGCCAACTCTTCCCGGCGATCAAACGCATCCCTTGTCAGTAACAAATGATTCTGCGGTTTCCGCGCCAGCCACTGTCTCGCCCGCACAAAAAAACGCCGTCCTTAAAGCTCCACTGGATCGCGCCAAAGAACGGGTGACCAAAAAATATTTCGGCATTTTCATCACTCCCGCCTCCTCTCCAGTTCAACCGGAAAGATTCCGCGGTTATCACACAGGAACAGATTTTGAAATTTTTCCCGAAGAACTGAATACGGTAGTTCCCGTGCAGGCAATTTGTGATGGAAAATTGATTCTCAAAAAATCCGCCAGCGGTTACGGTGGCGTGGCAGTTCAGTCGTGCAACCTGGATAATCAACCGGTCACGGTTGTCTATGGTCATTTGAAATTAACTAGTATCGCTAAAAGTATCGGCGATAATTTAAGCGCAGGCGACACACTTGGCCAGCTCGGTGCCGCCTACAGCCCTGAAACTGACGGCGAGAGAAAACATTTGCACCTAAGCATCCACAAGGGATCTGCAATTAATATCTTGGGATATGTCCAAAATAAAAGCGCCTTAAGTGACTGGGTTGATCCTTGTCAATATGCTTGCAAATAAAAAATTATTTAATTCACTTTTTTTGTGGTATAATTAGATTGCAATATATCATTGAGTTTATTTTATGGTCAAATACGAACATCCTCTAAGCTGGCAGGCGCTGGGGAGAATTCTCACGGTGGGGCTTCTCATTTTTTTGGCGTGGAAAATGATTGGGATTTTTGTCACGGTGCTTGTTGCGGTTATTTTGGCGGTTTCGATCTATCCAATGGTCAAAAAAGTCAATCGAAAATTGCCGCTTGTGCTTTCGATTCTGCTTGTTTTTCTGGCTTTTATCATTCCCTTTGCGCTGTTTTGCATTTTTGTGATGCCGGATCTTTTTCGCCAAATGCCGGAACTCTTGGGCACGCTTCGTCCGCTAGTCAGTCAATTTGGTTTTTTTCCCGACTCGCTCAAAAATTTTGATTTTGCCTCATATCTCTCAACGCATACCGCCGATCTGTTTGCTTCGGCACAAACCGCCTTCTATGTGATTATCGCTAGCATCGAAATTCTCGTGCTGATGTTCTATTTTATCCTTGATCATGACCGACTGGTCAAACTTTTTCTGAAACTATTTCCTCAAAATGAGAGGAAAAAAATTCACGGCGTTCTTGCGGAGCTGGCCGAAGTCAACGGGCAATACATTCGCGGAAATTTGTTTATTTCCCTCATCTGCATCATCGTGGTCTTTATCGGCTTTTCCCTTTTGCGTATTCCCTATGCATTGCCACTGGCAATTCTCGCCGGCATTATGGATCTCCTTCCTCTCGTTGGCTCAGCCATCGGCGCCATTCCTGCCCTCATCATTGCTTTTTCCATCTCCCCCTTGAGCGGTTTTTCCGTCCTCGTTCTCCACATTGCCTATCAACAATCGGAAAACGCCATCATCTCACCATTGGTCTACAAAAAAGCTCTAAGCCTCTATCCCGCCCTCAGTTTTCTCGCTGTCATCATTGGCGCGGAACTCTATGGCATCGTCGGAGCCTTTCTTGCCCTGCCCCTCGCCGCCAGTATTCCCGTTCTCGTAGAATATGCGCATGGGTATTCGAAGAGGCATAATTAAGTTTTTATTTCGTATAACCTGCAAATTTTAGTCATTATTCAACAATAAGTTCGCATATAAACGAGTTATACGCCATTTTGAAAAGCCCCTTTTATTTTTTAAATAATTTTGGCAATTCATTTTTGGGGTCGAGGTATAGCTGGTATTTATAGATAAGTATTAATAAATTTAACATTAAAATTATGGAAAAAATTCCACCACTATAAAAAGAGGGGTAATAAGGTGTTTTCTCCGCTCCGCTACGAAAACGATTTATTTATAGATTTTAATATCAACATGATACTAATAAAAACAATTGAACAAATCACAAAGTCGGATACTGCAATCGCAGGTGGCAAAGGTGCGTCTCTCGGCGAAATGACGCAAGCAGGCATTTCTGTGCCGTCTGGTTTTGTAATTCTTTCAAATGTCTTTGAAAAATTTTTAGAAGTAACTGATTTGAATGTTGAAATAGAAGCAATTCTTGATTCGGTCAATCACGAGGAAATGCATACAGTTGAACATGCTTCGGAGAAAATTGAAACGTTAATTCTTAACGCTGTAGTACCAAGAGACATTACAGATGAAATCCAAAAGTTTTTCGAAAGACTGGATTCAAAATTTGTAGCAGTCAGATCATCGGCTACCGCCGAAGATTCAATAAGCGCCGCCTGGGCGGGACAGCTTGAAAGCTATCTTAATACAACTGAAGAAAGTTTACTTGAAAATGTGAAAAAATGCTGGGCTTCACTGTTCACGCCACGCGCTATTTTCTATCGATTTGAAAAGGGTTTACGCAAACAAAAAATATCCGTCGCTGTTGTTGTGCAAAAAATGATTGAAAGTGAAAAATCAGGTATTGCTTTTTCTGTCCACCCTGTCACACAAGACAGAAATCAGCTTATTATTGAGGCAGGATTTGGACTTGGAGAAGCAATTGTTGGCGGTGAAATTACACCGGACAGTTATGTTGTCGAAAAAGAGCCCAGAAGAATCATCGATATAGATATCAACACGCAAACAAAGGGGCTTTATAGATCAAAAGAAGCTGGTAATGAATGGGTTAGCATTAGCGAGCCAAAAGCATCATCTCAAGTATTGAATGAGAAACAAATTTTTAAATTATCGGAAATTATCTTAAATATTGAAAATCATTATGGCTTTCCGTGTGATATCGAATGGGCGATTGAAAATGATAAAATATACATTGTGCAAAGCAGACCAATCACAACATTAACTGAAAAAAATAAATAATTTAAGATAAATCTATGAAAAATTTTGAAAAACCAGTTGAAAAAGAAAAAATTGATTTTATTAGACATTCAAAAGCCGGATATAAGAGCTATAAAGAAGTCCTTAACTCCGATAATCCTGATCAACCACTAGATATTAACAAGCAGGTTTTTCCTGATATTCTAGAACCAGGCATTGAATTAGCAAAACAAGAAGCAGAAAAATTATTTTCTGAAATGAATCCGGAAACAGAAGCTCTTTTTTTTGTATCAAGTAATCAAGCGCGCGCACTCGAAACCGCAAAAATTTATAAAGACATTTCAAAAGAAAAAGGCTTTACCGTGATAGTTCCCGAGCATCATTATAATCCTTTGTCAAAAGAGATGAATGAAGAGGAAATACGAGTCGTAGAAACATTATCTCTTAAGCCAGATAGTTCACTTTGGAGTTCCATTTATAATCCACCAGCTTATCTTGGATCAATAAATTGGGAGGGTGTTGAGCCTGATTTGAAGTTAAAATGGGAAGAAGCTCGTCAAATTATTTTGAAAGATGATAAGGGAAATTGGGGCGCAAATTTTTCGCAGTATTCTGATATTTTAAAAGAAAAAGAATTATTACCAAATGATCAAAGAACTGCGCAGGAATTGTTTGAAGTGCAATTTCCACAAATACTTCGCCTCGCACGATTTGGTGCAAAAAAGGCACAGGAGGGTTTTGAGGGTAAAAAAGTTAGAATTATTGCTTTTGGCCATGAAAATTATTTAGCTAAAGCGATTGAAAAATATTTTGAAGCTGATGGAATAAATAATTGCGAGGCAATGCACATAGAAGTTGAAGATGAAAAGATTATTGGAAAATTTCGAAATAAAGAAACTAGCTTATAAAAAATATGGAAAAATTAAAATTTCAAAAAATGTGGGAAGCGGCAGATACTTTTGTTTTTGATATTGACACAGGGTCAATTCTTCCCATCGTTGATACGCTTTCAAAAGTTGCCTCATTTGCTGATAAACACTGGTTTTATTACTATGAAAATGGCATTGGGGCAGCTTATTACGAGGAGGGTGAAATGAAAAAAGCGGCCGAAGCTGGGCTAAAAGATTTTTCAGACATAGAATATCGAAAAAAATATTTTGCAGACATAAAGACTTTACTAGAATTTGAGACAAAATTATATCAAAAAATTGAAGAAACCGATTTTTCGAAAATTTCAAATCCAGAATTAAAAGATTTTTTACAGCAAGCAGTTGACGTTGTGGTGAATAATTTCGGTTATTATCTTGCTTGCCAACCGCAGTGCGTTTCACTTATTGAAAAAAGTGTTCAACAAAAGTTAGCAGAAGCCGTTCCAGAAAATAAAATCATTGATGCCTTTACTCTTTTATCAACACCAACCACCTCTACAAAAATTAGGAGAGAAGAACAAAATTGGCTCAATTTATTGATTAAATCAAAAAAAGAAAACCTTTCAGAAAATGAAAACGAAGAGCTTCTACTCAGGCACTACAAAGAATATTTCTTGCTTAACGCCGCTGATGGTCATGAGCCGTGGACATTGGAGTATTTTGCTAATAAATTTTTAAATGATAATAAATTGCCATTGGCTAATCTCGAGAATAGACTTTCAGAGATTGCAAAGTCATCAGAAAAAATTGAAAAACAGAAAACAGAATTTATTGAGATGTATAATATCAAGTCGGATATTGTAGATGATTGCAATTTACTTGCTGAAATCGGTCATTGGAGATTGGAAATGAGATTTGTTTGGATGCCTGGTTATTATTACGACAAACACATTTTGAATGAAGTAGCAAAAAGATTTTCATGCGATCAAACTTTAATCCGTTTTGCGACAATCAAAGAGATAATGACGTTTTTTGAAGGTGAATCGATAGACAAAGCCGAATTAGAAAACAGAACCAAGGCATTTTTATTTGCCATTGAGGACGAAAAGGTGTTTGTTCTTTCTGGTGCAGAAGCACAAAAAAAACTTATTGAGTATGTTCCGCCCGTAGATAATAGTGGCTTAAGAGAATTTAAGGGTAACATTGCAATGAAAGGAAAAGTTAAAGCAAAAGTATTGGTTTACAAATGGAGCGATAACATGCAAGAAAAACTTTCTTCAATAAATGGAGAATTTATTCTTGTTGCTGGACAAACGCGACCACAACTCATGCCTCTTATTGTAAAAAGTAGCGGAATCGTAACTGATGAGGGCGGAATAACTTCTCATGCGGCAATTGTATCGCGTGAGCTTGGCATTCCTTGTGTGATTGGAACAAAAATTGCCACACAAATTTTAGATGATGGAGATTTTGTTGAAGTTGATGCAGACGAAGGAATCATTAGGGTTATTAGAAAGTTTAATGAAAAATAGGAGTTTTGGATTTTGGGCATTCACCCCTACCCCTCTGCCCAAAATCCAAAACGGAAAAAGAAATTTTAAAATTTTTTAAAACAATTCCGACTGCTGTCGGAAAAAAGAAAAGGAATACATCAGCTAACAACGAGTATCCGGTTACGGCTTTTCCGAAAGCCTCCACCCAAATTTTTCTTTCGCTACGCTCCAGAAAAACTTCGGATACTCGTAACGTTAGACAAAATTGCCCAGAATTCGCTTCAATCTTTTCCCTTTATTAAATCGCAATTTTTCATAAAAATGAATAAGGAACAAATCGTAAATCAAACTGCTGACTATATCAAAACTAAACTTTCCGGCGAAGGTTCTGGCCATGACTGGTGGCATGTTTATCGTGTGTGGAAAAACGCTGTTCATATTGGCAAACATGAGAACGTAGATTTGTTTGTTGTTGAACTTGCTGCCCTGCTTCACGATATTGCTGATTGGAAATTCCACGATGGCAACGATGATGTTGGTCCGCAGATGTCCAGAGAATGGTTGGAAAAATTGGAGGTTGATGATACTGTGATTTCTCATGTTTGCCAAATCATTAAAGACGCTTCGTTCAAGGGTTCGGGAGTCATGTCCAAAATGAAATCAACCGAAGGCATGGTTGTTCAAGACGCCGATCGATTGGATGCGATTGGTGCGATTGGTATAGCCAGAACCTTCGCCTACGGCGGTGCAAAAGGTCGAGAGATGTATAATCCCGACATTAAACCTGAAAAACACGAATCGTTTGAGCAGTACAAAAACAATCAGAGTCCTACTGTAAATCATTTTTATGAAAAATTGCTACTCTTGAAAGAATTGATGAATACTGCGACTGCGAAAAAATAGCTGAGAAGCGGCATAAATTAATGGAAGAATATTTAGAACATTTCTTTCAAGAATGGAATGGAAAAGATTGAAGCGAATTCTGAGCAACTCAAGCCCTTCGGGTCGTCTAACACGGCATATCCGCAAGGGCTAAAGTCACATTTCATTTCGTTTCACTTCAATGAAACGTCGGATATGCCGATACGTTATGTGAAATAATTTTTTTACTTTTTATATTTTTTCTCAATCCGCATTTTTATAATAAGGAAAAATAAGTTTTTTTATCTTTTATAAGGGGTATAAGGTGTTTTTCTGCTATTGAAAGGCGCAGAAAAAATAATTAATTAAGTAATTTATGACATTACCAAAAAGCATCTGGAGCTGGGCTTATTACGACTTTGCCAATTCAAGTTATGTGTTAGTGTATGCCGCGCTCTTGTTGCCCGTCTTTTTCGCTACAATGTATGCGAATACTGGTCATTCACTTGGCGCCTGGGGTGTGGCAAATGCACTTGCTACAGCGATCGGTCTTGTTATATCAATAATCATAGGGCGATATTCAGATAAACATGGCAAATTCAAATCATTCAAATACTCCATACTTATTTCGTTTATCGGAATGATGACAATTGCCTTGGCGGTTAAATTTTGGATTGGATCAGTATATTATTTTTACATTTTTACTCAATCCTTTTTTATTTTGTCGATATCTTTATCGGACTCTATACTCCCCCATATAGCATCAAAAAAAGATTCTTCAGAGTATAGTGGTTTTGCGTGGGGGTTTGGTTATCTTGGTGGAGTAGCCGCGCTTGTCATTGCAATTATTTTACAGAAAATTACTGGCAATGAATATCATCCATTAGTATTTGCAAGTACCGCGATATTTTATATGCTTTTTTCTATTTATTCACTGAGAGGATTGAAAAAAGTAAAAATGAATGAAAAGCCGCCGGTTACGCAAACCTCTATTTTAACTAAATCGCAAAAAAATATACTATTGTTGGGTTATTGGTTTATCAGTGAGGGTATCACCGTAATCCTTCTTTTCATTACTATCTACTTGAAGAATGAACTAGGTTTTTCAAACATGAAAATTGGTGCGACTTTATTAGCGGTACAATCAATTGCCTTTCCTGCCACTTGGTATGGAGGCAAATTGGCGAGGCGATTCGATATTGTTAAGCTACTCGGCGTTACCGTGATTCTGTGGGGCATTACCGTTGCGTTTTTAACTTTTAATTTGGGATTGCCAGGGTTAATTGTTATAATAATTGCTGGCGCCTTTACTCTTGGCAACAGTCAGTCATATTTACGCTCGCAATATGCCAACCTAATTGAACGTAGCGAATCTGGTTTCCAATTCGGTCTTTACACGGTAGCATCGGAGGCGGCGGTATTTATTGGACCCATTATTTATGGCTTGGCGAGTGATTACTTCAAAAGCCAACGGATACCATTGATTTGTTTATTTATTACCATGGTTCTTGGATACATTTTAATTTGGAAAATAACAAAGAATATTAACATAAAAACAGGAGAAATATGGACGTAATGAGGAGTTTTGAATTTTTGGCATTCACCTTTGACCCTAAATATGGTAAAATAAAGACAAGTTTCCTTTAAAGTTATAAAATTTATGCCCAAAAACAATCATAAAATTAGCATAAAAAATGAATTAACCGAATTTCTACTTTATACAGCTCCAAGCGGTAAGGTAAAAGTAGAAATATACTTTCATGACGAAAACATTTGGCTAACTCAAGACAAGATGGCCAAATTATTCGGCGTGCAACAACCAGCTATTGCCAAGCATTTGAAGAATATTTTTGAAAGTGAAGAACTACTGGAAAATTCAGTTCATTCCATTTTGGAATATACTGCCAATGATGGCAAAAAGTACCAAACGAAGTTCTATAATCTTGACGCCATAATTTCCGTTGGCTATCGAGTAAACTCAGCAGAGGCCACTCAGTTCCGTATTTGGGCGACAGAAAGACTTAAGGAATACATCATCAAAGGTTTTACCATGGATGACGAGAGATTAAAGAACGGAAAATATTTTAACAAAGATTACTTTCTCGAACTCTTGGAAAGAGTCCGTTCCATTCGCGCCAGTGAAAGAAAGATTTATCAGCAAATTACGGATATTTTTGCCGAATGCAGTTTGGATTATAGTCCAACATCAGAAATTGCTAAAAATTTTTATGCAATGATTCAAAATAAATTTCACTTTGCTATTGCTGGAAAAACCGCAGCTGAAATTATTTTTGAAACGGTAAACAAGCAAAAACCTTTTATGGGACTTAAAACTTGGAAAAACTCACCGAAAGGCAGAATTCTTAAATCAGACACAGTTATCGCCAAAAATTATCTTAATGAGGATAAAATAAAGAAACTAGAAAGAGGTATTGTCGGCTATTTTGATTATATTGAAAGACTGATTGAAAATCGCACCGCTCTCACTATGGAAAAATTGGCGGAATCCGTAAATAACTTTTTGGAGTTTAATAAGTATGAAGTGTTGAAGGGGAAAGGCTCTATTTCCCATACTCAGGCGGAACAAAAAGCATTTCAAGAATATGACGAATATAATAAAACGCAGGCAATAGAATCTGATTTTGACAAATTCGTGAAATCTTTACCAACTGGAGAAAAATAAGGAGTTTTTGATTTTGGGCATTCACCCCTACCCCTCTGTCCAAAAACAAAGACGAAATTCAATTTTTTCGTTACAAAAACGCTATTCAGTTAGGCACCGAATAAAAGAAAAAGCAAACATCAGATAACAACGAGTATCCGGTTACGGCTTTTATCCAAAAGCCTCCACCCAAATTTTTTTTCGCTACGCTTCAGAAAAACTTCGGATACTCGTAACGTTGTGGCGAAATAAATTTTTTATCTTGGTGATAATTTAGAGTTTTGTGATTTTAATTGGGACAGAAAATTTGATTTTTAATTATTTCAAGAGGGGTAATAAGGAATTTTTTCTGCTCCTGAAATCGCAGAAAAAACGATTTAATTATAATATTAATTTTTAATTTCAAAAGTATGATTTTTCCACTCTTACTCATTCTTATTCCCCTTGCTTTATTGATAGGGGGTATCTACTCGTTGGTGAAATATAAAAAAACAAAACAACGAAAATTTCTTATTATCGGATTAATATCAACCATGATTGTTGTTGGTTTTATTATTCTTGTAGTATTGGCATTTTTAAGAAGTCAAAGCATGATGACATACATGGCCGGTCCAGATTTTTAGATTGTAATTTATTTTTCTATGAAGTTAACCTATCAAATTGATAAATTTGCAGTCATTTTTAAGCGCAAGCAATTTTACAAAAGGACAAAAAGAAATGAAGAGGTTGAATTACCAAAATTTTTTGCCTGGGATTGCACTCGTCGTTGCAATTTACATTGTGAGCATTGTGGCGCCTCAAAGGAAAATTATAATGAAGAACTTTCAACCAATGAGATAAAGAAAGTAATTGACGATATTTCAAAAATAAAAAGATGTTTTTTCGGCGCAACTGGTGGCGAGCCGTTTATGCGTGGTGATATTCTTGAAGTTTTGTCTTATGCAAAATCAAAAGGGCTAGGAACGGGTATTGCCTCAAACGGTTTTTTGATTGACGAGAAAAAAGCAGATGATATCAAAAATGCAAAAATAGATTCCATACAAATCAGTCTTGATGGCCTGGAGGAAACGCATAATAAAATCCGCAATAATCTGAAAAGTTTTGCTCGCATAAAAAATGCAATAAAAAATCTTCAGAAAATTAAAATACCCGTTCTGTCAGTTGCTACAACATTGACTCCGCACAATTTTCATGAATTAGATAAAATATATGACTTATTGATTGAGTTAGAAGTTAAAAGATGGCGCATTAGCGTGGTAATGCCAATTGGCAGAGCAGTAGATTCAGAAAGTTTATTATTAAGTTCCGAACAATTCAAAAATTTATTTGAATTTATTAATCTTAGAAATAATCAAAAAATGCATATCTATGTCGGAGAAAATATACCCTTTCTTGCAGATCAGGAAGAATTTGTTCGTGATGAACCTGCATTATGCCCGGTTGGCATAACAGCTTGCTGTATTGGTGTTAACGGTAGTGTTCGTGGTTGTCCCGAACAACCAGACACGCCTGAATTTACAGAAGGAAATATAAGGCAAGATTCTATTCTTAATATTTGGCAAAAAGGTTTTAAAAAATATCGTTTAAACGAAATAATTAATAGCGATGAAAAATGTCATAATTGCAAAGATAAATTTAAATGCTATGGCGGTTGTTCGGTTATGAGAATTGGTGGAAATAATTGCATTTATGAATTAACAAAAATCAATCAATAAGGAGTTTTTGATTTTGGGCATTCACCCCTACCCCTCTGTCCAAAATCCAAAACAAAAAAACTTATTTACAATTTTAATAAAAAAGCGGATTGAGAAAATTACAATAAGGAATGAAAAAATGACATCACATAACACGGCATATCTGGTTCAAGAATTTTTCTCATTTATATAGCCGTAAGGAGTAAAAAATTCTCTCACCCAAATTTTTGCGTCATTACATTCCGCAAAAACTTCAGATGATACCGATACGTTAAACGAAATTTTGTTCAAAAATATTTTTTTATAGAGTCCTTTTGAATTTTTTTGGTAGAAAAAAGCACCCACCAATAGTAACCGGTGAATGCTCAGATTGTGAGTGAGAAGTGAGAAGATTGACTATTCCCCTATCGTGTACACGGAATAGATTTTACTGCTCCCTTCAAATGTAAGTAAAACCGCTACAGATTCTCCTTTTTCAAGGATGAGTGGCGTATCCTCGTCTGTTCGGATGAAGTCGCTGTTCATCCAGGACTCACTCATCTCCTTGCACAAGATGACCTCCGCTTTTCTAAACAACTCCTCCTTAAAATCATCCTCGCTTATGACCCACACCTTCTTCATAGCAATTTCTCCTTTTCTTGTTTGTTGAAAAATTAGCTTCAAAGTAGTGTAGCAGAAAACCGCCAGCCTGTCAATCCAGCGGCCAAAAAAAAATTCAAAAGGGCTCTTTTAATAAGGAATATATTTTTGAACAAAACATCGTTTAACAACCCATATCTGGTTACAGAAATTTGCATTTATGAATTAACGCCAAGGAGCGCAAATTTCTTCCACCCAAATTTTTGCCTCTTTAGTTCTTTTGATATAACATTAAGGAAGCGAGGCAAAAACTTCAGATATGGGTGACGTTATCTGCCATTTCATTTTTAAAATCCTAACACTTATGTGTACAACAACAGCAAAACGCTTAAATAATAGTTGGTTCTTGCTTAAAACAAGAGACCCTGTCCCGTGGATGAGATGGGACGATGAAATAAAGCTTTTCGATTCCAAGAATGATAAATATAGAAAACTTATTATTCAAAACCCCAATCCAAATGAAGATGGTTACTACGGCGGAATTAATGAAAAAGGAGTTGCTTTTATTTCCACTTTTGTTAATGTTGCTGAAAATCAGGTTTCTTATATTCGAAGACCTTATGTTCGCTTGATTTTGGATGCAGAAACAGCGAAAGAAGCTGTCGAAATTATTAAGGCTTTCAATCCTCGAATCGGTGGAAATATGCTTGTTGCTGACTCCAATGAGTGCTATGGAATTGAAGGTATTCCTGAAAAATATTTTATCGAAAAAGTCACCGATCCGATTGTTAAAACAAATCATTACATCAACTTACCAAATGAAAATTTGAATTTTAAAGACGACCAGAATTTTAAACAATGGTCTCATGATCATTATGACAGAGCTAAGGAATTAATTTCGACAGCTAACAGTCTTGAAGATTTTCAGCAACTCTTGAGAGATCGGAAAAACGCAGACAAAAAGACCGCTATCTGTTCAACAAAAAATGAGGATGATTGTTTTACACATTCCGCCTTCGTTTTTGACACAAAGAATCGAAAGGCTTATTATTGCCAAGGTAACCCATTGGAAAATGAGTTCAAAGAATACGGATTTTAAAAATGAAACAGCAGATAACACGGCATATCTGGTTCAGAAATTTTTCACATTTATAATATAAGGTAAGAAAAATTCCTTCTCCCAAATTTTTGTTCCGCTATCGCTACACAAAAACTTCAGATGATGCCGATACGTTATGTGAAATAAAATTCTTGCTTTTTTCTTTTTTGAAATTTGCTTTTTTATAATAAGGAAAAATAAGTTTTTTTATCTATTTATATAGGGGTATAAGGTGTCTTTTTTGCTCCTGGAATCGCAAAAAAGACGATTTATATCTTATTATTATCGAAAATCCAATCCCAAAAACTTATCCCCTGTTCGAATCTATCTTTGTAGTGTATAATAAAATCATAAGCATTTTATTTAAAAAAATATGAAACCTACAAAAAATATTCAAGAGCCAATTGATAACTTGGCCATTTTAAAAGACTTACATTCTGAAGAGGATGTTAAGGCAAAAATAGTTATACCTTACTTTAAAAAACTTGGCTACAAAGATAACCAAATTTTTCTAAATGTTCCGATTAAAGCTTTTTTGGGTCGTCAATCAAAAACTGTTTATGCAGATCTTGTTATAAGAGAGGGTTCAAATCCTATTATTATTGTTGAGGTAAAAAAGCCAGGAATGCAACTTGATGAGATTCATAAAGAGCAAGCGATATCATATGCACGACAATCAGAAAAAGTTGTTCCCATTGCAGTTGTTACAAATGGAATTTCTTTCAAAATATATGATGTAAAAACCAAGCAATTAATTCCTGAAATACCAAAAAAGAATGAGTTAATTTCTTTCCTTGCAAACATAAAAATTAGCAAAGAAGAAGTTGAGGAGGCTGGTCGTTTTATAATCGAGGGCTATAAAAATGTCCAAGAAATAAGAGCGGCATTAGATAAATGCCATGATATTATTCGTGGAAACGATGGCCTTGATCCTTTGAGTAGCTTCGATGAAGTAAATAAACTTATTTTTGCAAAAATTCAGGAAGAGGCCAGAGCCGAAAAAAAAGGAGTAAATCGTTTCACTAAAGATTTTATAAGCGATAATCCAGTAGAGGAAGTAAATCGAATTTTTCAAGATGCAAACAATGATTTCAAAATAAATAGAATATTTAGTGATGATGAAAAAATAAAACTCAGTCCAGATACGCTCATCGCAATTGTCAGTATTCTTGAGCAAAAAGCGATATCTCAAACCAAGGACAGCATAATAGGTCTTGCTTATGAATCATTTTTGCCCTCTATTTTTAGAGGTGAAAGATTGGGACAATTTTTTACTCCCGATCGAATTAAGGAATTCATGCTTGATATTTTAGATCCTCAAATAGGAAATTTAATCATCGATCCTGCTTTCGGGAGTGGTGGATTCCTAGTTTTACCATACAAGAGGTTACTTGAAAGCATAAAAGCGAGCAATTTTAATCAAGCCAGAAAAGATGAGGAAAAAATCAAATTATCCTCCGAGTATCTTTACGGAGTGGAAATTAACCCACGCCTAGAAATAGCCTGTAAGACAAACATGTATCTTCATGGCGATGGAAGGACGAAAATTTATCGTGGAGATGGATTGCTGGACATAGGTGACGTACAAGAGGATAAGTTTGATATTGTTGTTACAAACCCTCCATTTGGTGCAAAGATAGACAAGGAAGAAATACTGAACAATTTTGAATTAGGAATCAAAAGAAATAAACAGCAGTCTGAAATTTTATTTTTAGAACGTTGTATTCGTTTAGCTAAAAAAGAAACTGGAAAAATAGCAATAGTATTGCCAGAAAGTGTTTTGATGAATACAACTTTTCAATATGTACGGGATTGGCTTGATCAAAATGTAACAATCGACGCAATATTTAAAATGCCTAGCTATGCATTTAGTCCTTCTGGAGCATCTGGAATCCAAACCAGCCTCATTTTCATGACTCGGAAAAAACCAGCCTCATTTGATTACAAGATTTTTATGGGCAATGTAACAAAAATTAGTTTTGATTCAAATAATCGTCCTGACGCTGATTATTTTCCAAATGCATTTTGGAACTATCGAGAATTCAAATCAAAAGGCAAGGAAATGTTTGATGATGAAAATTATTATGCCATTAAAAGAAATGACGGTGAGTTACTTTCGGTAAATTTCTATAAACCAAAATATTTGAAATTGCTTAAAAAAATCAGAAAAGAAAAATATTTGAAATTGGAGGATATTTTAATGAAAGAAAAATATTCGATTGTCGATGGTCCTTTTGGCACGCAACTTCATGTTACGGACTACAAAAAAGAAGGCGTGCCAGTCTTTCGAGTAAAAAATATAGGAATAAACGAATTCCTTAACAATGATTTGGTTTATATATCCAAAGACAAGCACAAAGAATTAAATAGGAGTAGAATAAAAAGTGGGGATATAATTATCGCCAAGACGGGAGCAACTTTTGGCAAAGCTTGTTTATTTCCAGATAAACTTTATGCGGAAGCAAATATTACAGCTAGCTGTTGCAAAATAAGTATTGATCCAAAAAAAGCTAACCCTTTCTTTATCGCTGAATTAATAAATTCACCTGTCGTGTATAGCCAATTAGAGCGTTATTCGGAAAAATCAGCCCAGCCCGGGTTTAACATGATAGAATTGAGGAAAATTATTATTCCCGATATTCCGATTGAAAAGCAAAATAAGATAGTGAACAGTATTCAGAAACGAAAAGATTTAATAAGAAAACTTGAGCTACAGATAAATTCCGAATCAAACATGATTAAGGATGAAATTGAAAATATGTAACAAGGAGTTTTTGATTTTGGGCATTCACCCCTGACCCCTCTGCCCAAAATCAAAAACAAAAAAACTTATTTATCAATTTATAAAGCAAATTTAAAAAAAGAAAAAAAGAAAGAATTTTACATCACATAACAAGGCATATCCGGTTCAAAAATTTTGCACTTTATAATAAATTAAGGAAAGCAAAATTTTCTCTCCCAAATTTTTCCTCCGCTACGCTTCAGAAAAACTTCGGATATGCCTAACGTTGTGGTGAAATGTCATTTATATATTAAAAAAGAAACCTACCCAGGTTTCCTTGTTGGTTCAGGTCTCTGACCTGAACTATATAATTCTAACCAGCTAAATATAGTCTAGCAAGAAATAAATGGTTCAAGTCGGAGACTTGAACCAACACTAATTTCATTATTCCCTATTAAAAAAGAACCCTTCGTAGGTTTCTTTTATTTTTTACTTTCAAAATTTTTCTAAACCTCAATCTTAGAAAAAAGATAACTGCCGACGGCAAGAGCAAGGGAAGTAAAAATGAAAAGCACAAAAAAGTCCGTGTGATAGGCGAAATGCATTTGGCCGGTGAGGATGCCACGGATACCGTCCACGCCATAGGACAATGGATTAACTCTGATGATTATTTGAATGGCTTTCGGAAGTCCCGTAAGCGGAAAGAGTGCGCCAGACAAAAAGAACAAGGGCATAATGAGAAAGTTCATCACTAAGGGAAAGGCTTGCATATCTTCCATCGTCGAAGCAATCGCTGTGCCAAGCGCCGTGAAAGAGGTGGCAACAAGAGCCATATAGACTAGGGCGAGTGGAGCAATAAAAATATTTTCCGGCCGAAATCCAATGATTAGCGCGATAAGGAAAACGGCGACGCCTTGCAGAGTGGAAACAGTCGCTCCGCCAAACGTCCTGCCAAGCATAATCGTCCAACGCGGAACAGGCGCGACAAGCGTTTCTTTCAAAAATCCAAATTGGCGGTCATAAATCACTTCCATTCCGCCAAACATCGCCGTGAAAATGATGCTCATGGCAATGATTCCGGGAGCGATAAATTGGATATAATTGCCGCCGCCGGCTTTTTGGTAAATCGGCCCAAAACCAAAACCCATCGCCACCAGGAATAGCACCGGTTGCGCGAGTGATCCAATGATTCTCGCCCGAGAACGCGAATAGCGTTTCAGCTGACGAAGCCACAAGATGTAGATTACTTTTGAATATTTTTTTATCTTCTCCATAAGCGACTCATTTTTCTTAATTTATCCACGGCATTTGCGCCTTCTTCGCGGATTGCTTTTCCAGTTAATTTCAAAAAAGCATCTTCCAAGGTCGCGCTGGCCGTTTTTGTTTTTAGTTCTTCAGCTGAACCTTCGGCGACAATTTTTCCATTATCAATAATCGCAATCCGATCCGACATCCGGTCAGCTTCTTCCATATAGTGCGTGCTGAAAAAAACGGTGATGTCTTCTTTCTCATTCATATCTTTGATGTAGCTCCACAGATGATTTCTCGTTTGTGGGTCCAGTCCCAGCGTCGGCTCATCGAGAAAAATAATTTTCGGATGATGCAAAAGACCTCTCGCAATTTCCAAGCGACGTTTCATTCCGCCGGAAAATTCTTTCACCAGATCATTTTTTCGGCTTTCCAGTTCCACGATTTTCAAAAGTTCATTGATTCTTTCGCGACGAATTTTTTTCGGCACGTCATAGAGCACGCCGTGAAATTCCAAATTTTCAAAAGCGGTCAGTTCATCATCGAGGCTGGGGTCTTGAAAGATAATTCCAAAAGAACAGCGCACGTCATCAGAATTGGTTACTGGATCAAAGCCGTTGATGAGAATTTTTCCACTGGTCGGCTGAAGGAGAGTTGTGAACATTTTGATGGTGGTGGTTTTGCCAGCGCCATTGGGTCCCAAAAAAGCAAAGATTTTGCCTTTTTCCACGGAAAAAGAGATATCATCAACCGCGATGATGTCATCAAATTTTTTGACTAGGTTTTTGACTTCGATGATATTCATACTTGATGGTGACTTACGTGTTTGCCAAAAACAAGCTTATCCATAGCCAAGGCTAGTCTGGAAAAAGTTTCTTAGCCTTGAGGACTAATATGCATAGCAACAAACCCCAATGAACCCCGCGCTTTGAAGATTGTTTTTGGTGAACGCATAAGTCATACTAATAATTAAAGCATGGATTTGAATTTGTATCAACATATCCGTAATCACACGAGTTAACGGTGTTATTTCCTCGCATTTGGAAGGAACGTATTTTTATGCTAGACTTTATTGGTCATAATTATTAACTCTAAAAAACTATGAATTTAGAAGGAAAGGTTTATGGGTACAGCAAAAAAACCCTTGCGCTTATTGTGCTCGTAGTGCTTGTCGGCGGTGTGATGTTTTATGCCGGAGCAAAATATGAAAAAAGAAAGTTGACTTCGATGGGACTTTTGAAAGCTACCGCAACAAAAAAGAAAGCTGTGGATAAAAATAAACCAACTGATAGCACCGCTCCGCAAGATAGCGCAACTACTCCAAGCGACCAAAATGCAACCACACCGGCTAGCTCGGCTACGCCAGCAACAACTCCCGTAACTACTCCGGCTATCCCACAAAAATAGCAATCAAAGATACTCAAAAACTAAAAAGGCTACAATATCAAATTGTAGCTTTTTAAAATACACGAAGTTCGTATTCTACATTGTAATTTTTCATTTTGAAATTTACATTTTAAATTTCGCTCTGCCTCTTCCCTTTTTTGAAAATATGGTATAGAATAGAAACTTGGTTATTCGCTTCGCTGTTATTCGCTTCGCGAACCCCCGTTACCTGCCCGCAATGCTACGCATAGCGTTGCAGGCGGGCGAAAACGGGACATACGAATAATTCTCATATTACAAATTAATTTTCCTAAATTATGTCTGCACCGGAGCTTGCTATCAGGTTCAATGAAGTTTCCTTTGAATATTCCAAAAACAAGGTCATCTTGGACGATGCCTCTTTTTCTTTGCGCCAAGGGGCTAAAATCACTCTAATGGGTCAAAATGGCGCGGGAAAAACCACTCTCTTGGAGCTGATTACAGGAAGCTTGAAACCGAAATCCGGCACGATTCACGTCGCCAAAAATCTCACAGTCGCCTGTGCCAAGCAAGTCATTCCTCGCGAAGAGCTGGAACTGACTGTCAATGATTTTTTTGCCAAACGTTTTTCAGAAAAAATCTACAACCTCACTCCGCGCATTGACAAGGTTCTCGCGATAGTCAATTTGAAGGCGCCACATGACCGGACGGTAAAATCTTTTTCCGGCGGACAGCAAGCCCGACTACTTTTGGCTTCCGCCCTCATTACTGATCCGGATCTTTTAATCCTCGACGAGCCAACCAATAATCTCGACCCGGCTGGCATCGCACACCTCACCCAATTTTTGATTGATTATAATAAGACTTGCCTGGTCATTTCCCATGACGCCGATTTTCTCAACTCCTTCACGGATGGCGTGCTCTATCTTGATATTTTCAATCACAAGACCCAACAATATTTGGGCGATTATTACACCGTCGTAGAAGAAATCGCAGTGCAGATCGAAAAAGAAAAACGCAAAAATGCCCAATACGAAAAAGAAATTATTGCCAACAAAGAAAAAGCTAACTTTTTTGCTAATAAGGGCGGAAAGATGCGTCTTGTGGCAAGGAGGATGCGCGACAAAGCAACCGAGATGGAAGAAGCTAAGGTCGATGTTAGGAGAGAAGACAAAGCCATCCGCCCATTTGAAATCCCCTGTCAAGAAGAAATCGGCGGAGAAATTTTGCATATTGATTCGGTCACAATTGTGCGAAACTATGAGCCGACCGAAAAAAGCGTCAACGTTTCACTGCACAAAAATGAGCACCTTTTACTTTCCGGACCGAACGGCATCGGTAAAAGCACACTCCTTGAATCAATCGCTAAAAAAGAAACGTTGAGTGCTAAAATCGGAGAAGACGTTCGCGTCGGATATTATCGCCAAGACTTTTCCACGCTGAATTTTGAAGATACGGTCTATGATTCATTGCTCGCGGCAATGCAACTCAAGGACGAAGAAAAAATGCGTTCCGTTGCTTCCGGATTTCTCATCACCAAAGATTTAGTTTACTCCAAAATTGGCAGCCTGTCGGAAGGCCAAAAAGGTCTGGTCGCTTTT
Organism: Candidatus Moraniibacteriota bacterium; assembly: GCA_026396175.1. GTDB lineage: Bacteria > Patescibacteriota > Minisyncoccia > Moranbacterales > UBA2206 > UBA9630. The sequence continues at coordinate 23,179 of JAPLXG010000001.1, forward strand.
GCTCAACTGGTTCTTCTGGAGCCAGGACTTTTAATTTTAGATGAGCCAACCAATCACATCAACTTTCGCCATTTACCAATTATCGCCCAAGCGCTTGATGAATATAAGGGCGCAATGGTGCTAGTGAGCCACGTGCCGGATTTTGTAGTACAGATTCGGATTGATGAAGTGTTGGATTTGGAGAGATAATTTTATTTTTTGTTCTGACTTTTTATGCTAGACTAGGGGGGGTATTAAGCAATCGCCCGATGTCTCAGCTGCACAATTTTCAATTCTAAATTTAAAATTTGAAATAAAGGCTAAATAACTAAATGCTTAAATTAAAAATTGAATTATTTAGATTTGATTTAAAATTTATAATTTCAACTTAAAAATGCTTTTTTAGAAAGACAAAAAACTATGATTATCCTCCAAGTCATTTTCTTTCTTCTTCTTGCTATAATTTTGCTCTTTGGTTCGCACTATTTTCTCTACGCTTCGCTCGTCAAATTTTTTCCTTTTTTTAGCTCGCATAAAAACGGCCTAATCATAACGCTAGGGCTTCTGGCTGTTAGTTTTATTCTGACCTCTTTCCTCGCTCATATGCGAGAAGATATTTTTACCCGCACCAGCTATTTTCTCTCTGGCTTTTGGCTGGGACTACTCACTAATCTCCTGCTGGCGCTCGTCTTGCTTTGGTTTTTACATTGGCTCCTTCCTCTCGTCGGAATCAATATTAATTTCCAAATCGTGGCGGCAATTTTTTTCAGCTTGGCTTTTTTGGTTTCGCTTTATGGCACCTGGAATGCTTTCGAACCGAGGATCAAAAACATCGCTGTTACCATTCCTAATTTGCCTCAAAGTTGGCAGGGTAAAAAAGTCGTTCAATTGTCAGATGTACATCTGGGGCTAATCTATCAAAAAAATTTCCTAGAAAAAATTGTCGCCAAGACAAATTCGCTTGACCCTGATTTGGTTGTCATCACGGGCGATCTTTTTGATGGCACGGACAATGTCGATTTGGAAACGCTTACTGCACCGCTTGATAATCTCAAAGCCAAACAAGGCACATTTTTTATCAATGGCAACCACGAAACCTATCTTGGTCTTGATAAGGCGTATGTGGCGGTCAAAAAAACTCCTGCGCAAGTTCTTGACGATCAAGTGGTTAATCTGGCTGGTCTCAAGTTAATCGGGCTTAGCTATCCGGAGCGCGACCTAAAAAAAGATGTCGTGGCCACATTAGAAAAGCTTAAGCCCCAATTTTTCGGCTCCCCCAATATCCTGCTCTACCACTCCCCAACTAACATTACTCAATTCGCCGAAAACGGCATCAACTTGCAACTGTCCGGCCACACCCATCTTGGACAAATTTTTCCTTTCAATTTCATCACAAAATTAATCTACCGTGGCTATGATTACGGCCTGCACACGATTGGAAATTACACACTATACACCTCAAGTGGCATCGGCACTTGGGGCCCGGCGATGCGCACCGATAGCACACCGGAAATTGTGGTAATCACACTGCATTAATTATAAAGAGGTTCTTGCAATCTGCTTCTTGAATTTTTTTGTATTTTTGTATTTTTGTATTTATTTGTATTTTCGTAGTGCCTTGTAATTTTGTAGTAATAGCAAACGAGATGCCTAAAATATTAACCCGTGAAAATTTCTTAGCCCGCCAGGCCTTTTTTATTGCTGAGATTAAAAAAGGCAAAGTTTTTATCTATCCCACCGACACCCTGCACGGACTGGGCGCAAACGCTCAAGATGCCAAAAGTATTGAAAAGATTTCTGTCCTCAAAAAAAGGTTTGATAAAACTTTTCTTGTTATCGCTCCATCACTCAAATGGATTTTGGAAAATTGCGTCATTCCTAATGAAGAAATCGGGGCGTTATTGAGCGAAAAACTGCCTGGCCCGTATTCCTTTATTTTAAAATTAAAAAATCACGAAATGCTTGATCCCTTAATAGTCCGCGCTGATTTAACTATTGGCATTCGCTTGCCAAATAATTGGTTTTCCAAAATTATCGCAGAAAGTGGCATACCTTTTGTTTCCACTTCCATAAACTATACCAGCGAACCTTCGGCAAAGCATTTTGAAGATATCCCCACAAATATTTTAGAATCCGTGGATTATGTCATTTGGGACGAGACGTCCTCTTCAGGAAAGGCCAGCACGATCATTGATGCAACTTCGGGAACGCCAAAAATTATGCGGAAATAAAATAATGACCCAAAAACAGAAGCTAAGCTTCCGGAGCTCCGGAAGCTTAGCTTCTGTTTTATGCAAAGCCACAAATTCTTTGACAAGAACCTCTTTCAAGGGTAGAATAAGGTTTATGTTTAACAAGGCTAAATAAGCAACATTAATAGATTTGCCTGCCTGCCGGTAGGCAGGTACTAAATTTGTAATTCGTAGTTATGGAAATTAGAAATATCGCGATTATCGCCCATGTGGACCATGGTAAAACAACCCTCACCGACGCGATTATGCGCCAAACCGGTAACGCCCCTGAAGGCGACACAATGGACAGCAATGCCCTGGAAAAAGAACGTGGCATCACAATCTATTCCAAAAATGCCGCCATCATCTATAAAGACACGAAAATCAATATCGTGGACACACCTGGTCACGCCGACTTTGGCTCGGAAGTTGAGCGCGTTCTCCGTTCGATCGATAGCGTGGTTTTGGTCGTTGACGCCCAAGAAGGTCCGATGCCACAAACTCGCTTCGTGCTCAAAAAATCACTTGAACTTGGTCTAAAACCAATTGTGGTGATCAATAAAATTGATAAACCAGCCGCTGATCCTGATATGGTTCAAGAACAAGTTTTTGAACTATTTTTAGATTTAGGCGCTTCGGATGAGCAATTGGAATTTACCACTGTCTATGCTATCGCCAAACAAGGCATTGCCAAGATGCACATGGAAGATGAATCAACTGACCTCTCGCCGCTACTCGATACGATCCTTGAACGCATTCCGGCCACTCCCTTGGAAAATAGCGATAAACCCCTGCGTATGCAGTTTTTCAATCTTGGCTATGACAACTTTTTGGGACGTCTTGGTATTGGCCGAATCTACGAAGGAAAAATTCATCCCAACGATACAGTGACAGTCAAAAAAAGTGATGGCACAATTGAAACCGGAAAAATTGTGAAACTGTTTTCCTTTCTCGGAACAGAGCGGAAAGAAGTGGCCGAAGCGATTGCCGGTGACATCGTGATGATTGCCGGAATTCCGAAAATTGATATCGGTGAAACAGTTTGCGCGACCCCGGATCAAGAACCACTCCCCTACATCAGCATCGACGAACCAACCATTTCTCTTAGCTTTTTAGTTAATGATTCTCCCTTTGCCAGCAAAGAAGGCAAGTTAGTCACCAACAAACAAATCAAGGAGCGCTTGATGAAAGAATTGGAAATCAATGTTGGACTCAAAATTGATTTTTCCCAAACAGAATATTACACCGTCCTGGGCCGTGGCGAATTGCATATCGCCATTCTCTTGGAAAATATGCGTCGGGAAGGATTTGAACTGCAAGTTTCCAAACCAAAAGTAATTATTAAAGATATTGATGGTGTGAAATCCGAACCATTTGAAGAACTGACAGTCGACGTGCCAGAAAAATCTTCTGGCGTGGTGATTGAAAAAATCGGCAAACGCAAAGGTGTGATGATGAATATGAAGCAAACCGGCACGCAGATGCGGATGATTTTTGAAGTACCGACTCGTGGCATCTTGGGTTATCGCGGCGAGTTTATGATTGACACCCGCGGCGAAGGTATTTTATGCAGTCGCGTAATCGGCTTTCGACCATACGCCGGAGAAATTAAAAAGACTGATACTGGCTCAATGATCTCCATGGCGACAGGAAAGGCCCTCGGATTTTCTTTGGCCAATCTTCAAACGCGTGGCACACTTTTTATCGAACCTTCCACTGAAGTCTATGAAGGTATGGTAATCGGTAACACATCAAAAGGCCAAGATATGTCGGTCAATCCAACCAAAGGCAAAGCGATGAGCAATATGCGCTCCTCCGGCGCTGATGAAGCCATTCAACTTTCCCCGCCAATTAAAGTTACCCTGGAACGCGGCTTGGAAATTATGGCCGATGATGAATACCTGGAGGTCACTCCCCTTTCCGTGCGTTTGCGTAAACAATTTCTATCAGAAACTGAGAGGATTAGGCATTCGAGAAAAGCTTAAGTTTATATAAAATTTGCAATTAAAAAACTTTCCCTTACGGGAAAGTTTTTTTCTATGGAATAAGTGTCATCCTGAGCGAAGTCCCGTACTCGAGACGCAGTCGAAGGATCTACTAGCCATTATCCGAAGCTTACTTATAATCGCAAAGCTTTGGGTAATATTGAGTAGATCCTTCGACTTCGCTCCGCTTCGCTCAGGATGACATGATTTGGTTGTTTTTTTGAGGCAAATGCATAAGTTCTACTTAAAAAAATAAAAGTTTACTAATTTTGTGGTTAGGGGCAAATGCGAAGTGGTTCTCGCATTTGTCCCCGGAATAGCCTACGCAGTAAGATTTACCACGCACCAGTTCCTGCTGTATACTGTTTTTTGATCATCGTAGCAGAAAAAATGCCATCCGCTTCATGGGCGCCAAAGACCACATCCTTATAGCCTTCGCTTTCGAGGAGGCACATCCCGGCTAGAAAATTTTCAGATCCTCTGGCCCAAATGTACGCAAAGCTTCCTTTTTCTTGGATGGTTAATTCACGACCTTCCAATTGCCGAGTTTTTATGCCTGATTTTAAGTTTTTTATCTGTTGTTTAAAATCAGGTGCTTCCTCACGCATAACCCTTGTCATTGGCATTACTTTTGCAGTTTGTCCGGCTTGTGCTTTTAGCATATTCTTCCTCCATTTGTGATTGATAAATGTTGATAGTTAAATAAAAACTCTATCTTAAGAATTTAAAATAAAATCCTTACTCCAACCATCAAAATCCCAAAAAACAGTTTTAAAGAACAAAAAAACCGGTCTCGCGTGAGATCGGCTTTGGCCTTCCTTAAATGAATATTAGCGATTATGCATTATCCATTCTAAGCAAACCAAAACCGATCTGGCTAAACCAGAAGCTAAAAAAATAGAAGCTATAGGAATTTTGGTTGGTTTGATTGCTCATTGTTTTTTACTTAACTATCTTAGCACTTCACAAAATTTTGTCAAATATTTGAAAATTTGGTTGATTTTTAATTTTGGGAAGGCAGGTGAATTATCACCTGCCCCCATAGCTTTGCGCTAGTTTTAGCACTTAACTGCTCCATACGACCTCTATTGTTCTTATCCGAACAAATCGATCAACCAGGCTTGCTGGAAGACACACCCCCGTAAATTTTCCACCTATTCCGATGAAATAATAGGCTATATTCATTCCCCTTTCCATCATATATTGCATCATAACGGGATATTCACCACGAAGGATTATCCCCCAATTTCCATCCTCATCGCCGTGACGGATTGGCTTGAGCACTATAATTTTATCAATCCTTGAAGCTACCATTTTTATTCTCCTTCCTTTAATTTTATTGGTTTGTGTTCTTACCATCTCTTGTAAAAATTATCCTCTAACATTCACAAGGATGGTAAAAAGACTTGGTCGTACTTTTTCAAAGAACAAAAAAAACCGCCCTCTTGGCGGTTGGTCTTGAATCTCACTTTTTCTTTTATGCACGCTTCAAAATAACCGCCGGATTGGAGAGGTCTAGCAACAACAACTGAGCTTGATTATTTTGAACTTTATTTAACATAAAACTAATTTAGCACTTCTGATTATTTTGTCAATATATATGAAAATTTAACTTGATTTTTTGGTGAGGAGGGTGGACAATCGCGATTGCCCAACCCTCCAATAGGCACTGCAGCCAGGTCGCAAAGTTTCTATTGGGACACTTCGCGAACCTCTCTTTCTTTTTTTTCCATTCTCCGATCGATTCTGACCGGGACCGCCATCTTCCGGCGGTCCTTTTTTTGCTTACTCCCCTTTCCTCGTTTCTTCAAATCAATCACCTCCTCTCGTCTAATGATTTTTGGAGAATGGAGAGGAAAAGGCAACGGTTCTTGCCCTTTCTCTCTCCATTTTTTTCGGCTTCAAGCCCGGTGGGAGCCCTTTGGCTATTTTTTGCATGGTGCAAAAAGCCTGCCGAAATTTATTAAACCTTGCTAGGGATAAACATATGCTTCTCCGCCGCTGTGAGTAACTCTAGCTCCTGCGAGACGCATGTCTATCTTGTTTCTTCTGATAGAAGAGTCTGCCGGCATTGGATCACTAAAAACTTTAATTTCACCACCGACAGCAACCACCACCACCTTGTGACCTTCGGGCATTATGGCGCGACGCATTTCCTCTTCACTTTTAAAAACTTGCCCGCACTTTATAGCGTTATTCATAAGCCATCCTCCTTTCGTAAGGTTTTTTCTAAATTTTCATCAATCCCTATCATTCCAACCATCCAAATTGAAGGGCTAAAATGATAGGAATTGATTTTTCAAAGAACTAAAAAACCGGCTCTTTTGGAGACCGGCTTTGGCTTTTGGAAAATGTTTTTCTCTTACCCCATTCGCATTTTCCTGAAACCAAAACCGGCCTTGATAATAATCAAGACGACGCTCAAAAACAATATGTAGTTCTTCTGAGTTGTTTTAGTTAAATTAAACATAGTAGTAATTTAGCAGATGGGTAAAATTTTGTCAAATCGAGGTTTTTGAGAGAGATTTTTGAATAAAAGTAGTTCAGCGGGAGGGAGGGAAAGTGTCAAATCAGAGCATTTTTGTTTACTTGTTTAAAAATTTTTCAAAACTTTATATAGCACTAAAACAAAATATGGAATAATAATAAAAAAGAAAAATTCCTCTATTGGAAGCCAGAAAATCCGAATACCAGTGATGCCAGTGCCAGGAAAAATCCAAATTTGTTGAGATGTCGCAAAAAGATCGCACACCGATCCAGTTATAAAAATTAACAAAAACCAAATTAAAACGACTCTTTTCTCTTTCTCACTTTCCCACAATTTTACCTTTGAAACTTTATGCAGAATAAAGGTTGCCAGTAAATATACAGCTAAAATTATTGGGTAAATCATATTTTTACTGTAAAACTTCCGAGATTAAATCTTTTAGACTATTATCCCCAACTGGATAATTTTCACCAAGAAATTCATCTTTCGTTACCCACTTAAATTCAATGATATTATCGCCAATTGGGCTATAATTCAAATCAATACTTTTACGCTGACTTTTACAGATAAACGTCATGCAAATAATTTGATTACCATTAATTTTATGAAAAAACCACCACAATCCAGCAGGCTTTATAATCTCGACCTCGAGTCCGGTTTCTTCCTTAACTTCACGATGCAAGGTGTCATAGGGCGACTCGCCAAAATCAACCTTCCCGCCAGGTAAATCCCAAAAAATATTAGCATTGTCCATGACCTGCTTAATAACAAGGAATTTGTTATCCTTCAAAATAATTGCTTTTACGGCTGGAAGAATTTTATGCATGGATTAAATATATTTTCTAATAATCCCGGAGCTTTTTGATCGTCTTATGATCTCGAATTTTCTCAAGAGCTTTCGCTTCGATTTGGCGGATGCGTTCACGAGTCACGCCAAACTCTTGTCCTACTTCTTCGAGCGTGTGGGTGACGCCGTCTTCGAGGCCGAAACGAATTTTCAAGATTTTTTGTTCGCGCGGAGTGAGGTCTTTCAAAATTTCTTCGACGTGTTCCTTGAGCATTTTTCGGGAAGCCAATTGATTGGGCATCACTGTTTCTGTGTCTTCCACGAAGTCTCCCAAAACTGAATCATCATCGCTGTCCCCGACCGTTGTTTCAAGGGAAACGGTTTCTTGCGAAATTTTTTGGATGTGCCGAATTTTTTCCACTTCCACCCCCATTTCCACCGCGATTTCTTCCGGCAGTGGTTCGCGTCCGAGGTCTTGCACAAGGCGACGGGTAATTTGGGTATATTTATTGATTGTTTCCACCATATGCACCGGAATTCTGATTGTTCTGGATTGATCAGCGAGAGCTCTTGTCACGGCTTGGCGAATCCACCAGGTGGCATAAGTTGAGAACTTATAGCCTTTGCGATAATCAAATTTTTCCACCGCGCGAAAAAGGCCGATGTTTCCTTCTTGGATCAGATCCAGGAGAGATAGGTTATGCGAACGTCCGACATATTTTTTGGCAATACTCACAACGAGACGAAGATTGGCTTCGGTCATTCTTTGTTTGGCGGCGAGATCATCCTTTTCAATTCTTTTGGCCAGTGCCACTTCTTCTTCGGTCGAGAGCAAATCCACTCGTCCGATTTCACGCAAGTACATCTGCACCAAGTCTGAGGAAACATCATCAGAAATTCCGGCGGTCAGCGTATCTTTGCGTTGAGCCTTGCTTTTCTTGGTTGGCTTTTCACTTTCAAAATCTTCGGAAATTTTGTCCGTTTCAAATTTAATCATCTCGTCCGAGCTGATTACCTTGATGCTGCTATTTTCCAAACTTTCATAGAGTTCTTCCAGCTTTTCAATGTCCCGTTCCGCATCAGGGAAAGCGTGGAGAATTTCATCTTCGGTGATGAAACCTCTCTGCTTGGAGCGATAGACCAAATCATCAATCTGACTTTTTTTCTTCGCTTCCGTTTCCGCCCTTTTTTCACTTTGCACGCTCTTAGGCTTGGTTTCTTTTTTGCCACCCTTCTTAGCTTTTTCGCTCGTTTTTGGCTTATTCTTTGGCTTAATTTTAATCGTAAAACGACCAGCGGTCTTTTTGGAAGTCGGCTTTTTCTCATCTTTGCGCTTCGGCGTCACCTTCTTTTTCAACGGTTTCTTGATCAATTTTTTTGGCGCAATTTTCCCCAACCTACTCTTTCCGGTCTTTTTTTTGACCAGCTTTAACTTTTTTTTAATCGGCATAATTTTCTTGGTTTTTTTTCCACCGGATGGCGGATTATTTTTCTTAAGTTTACTTTTTTTTATTTTTAACGGTCGTTTTTTCTTGGCCATAAAAATTAAAAGTTTAAAGTTTATTAAATTGTCTTATTTTGTCATCCCTTCGATAAACTCAGGACAAGCCTGAGCGATCCGCCAGCTGGCGGACGGACGCAGTCGAAGCCTGCCTGCCGGTAGGCAGTGATCTGCCTACAGTAATCGTAGTTTTTACTATTCATAATGACACTAGAGGTAATTGAAAGCAGATTCTTCGACTCCGCTGCGCTACGCTCAGAATGACAATGGGCGCCGATCTTTTTTATTGGAAAATGGCACGTCTGTAAATTATTTAATTTTATATCCTACTCTCCTAATATTTTCTCAAATTCCCCTCTTAAAAATTCCAAAGCCGCTTTGTCTTTGCGATTTTCCGCTAATTTCAAATCCTTAGTAATTTGCACCAACTTTATTTTCTTAGTTTCTTTTTTCAATTCAGCCAGGATTCCCGGTAGTTCTTGGGGAAGCTCTTCCATCGACACTTCTTCAAGACTATTGTTCAGTCCTAGGCGAAATTTTTTGCGGAAAAAAAGTTTTTCCGCGCGTAATTTCAGCTCACGATCAGCATTTTCCGTCAAACGATTAAAATCAAAATTAAACTCAACTCCTTTGTCGAGCATTAATTTGAGAAGCTTATCGCGAAAAAAGTAATCGTGGTGCTCTTTTTTTAGCGCCATACTCCTCCAGACGTCTGGAAGAATAAGCATAAGGCCGGTGAGCTCTTCAAGTAATATATCAATTTTTTGGCGATCGTCCGTGAGAACTTTTTCGCCCTCTTGAGTTTTTTGACTCACCGATGTTCTATTTGTCAGCTTAGCCTTTTTTAGCTCTGTCGTCAATGCCTTCTCAGTAACATCCAGGCCTTGGGCTAATTTTTTGATCCAATGGCTTTTTTCCACTTCACTCGCGAGACTCTCAATCATTTCCAAAAGGGCCTCGCTAATCTTTCTTTTGCCTTCAGATGCAGTGCTATCAAAAGTCCCAAATGCTTTGTCATAGAGATATTGCATCGCACTTTTGGATTTCGAAATAGCGTCGCGCAATTTTTCCGGATTATTCTTCGCCACATCGGCCGCATCTTTTCCGAATGGCAATTCCACAATTTGCACGGCAATATTTTTTTCCAACGCGAGCTTCAAACTTTTTTTCGTCGCCGCTTCTCCGGCCGCGTCCATATCAAAAAGCATCTTGAGATTTTTTGTATAGCGTTTCAAGGTGTCCAGTTGCGTCGGGGTGAGCGCTGTTCCGGAAACTGCGACAACATTTTTGATCCCTGCTTGACTCGCTGCAATCACATCCATATTCCCCTCAACAAGTAGCGCAAAATCCTTCTGCTTAATTTCACTTTTGGCCTTATCAATGCCATAAAGTGCTTTGCTTTTGTGATAGACTTCTGTTTCCGGCGAATTGACATACTTGGCTTGTGACTCGTCTCCACCGGGAGCAACACGCGCACTATAGCCCAAAACACGCCCGGAATAGTCACAAATGGGGAAAATGATCCGATCACGAAAACGGTCGTAATACCGATTCGAATCTACGAATTTATCCGAATCTGCGAAACTACGAATCTGCGTATCCGTTCGTAGATTCGTGCCTGTTTCGTAGTTTCGGATCGGTTCTGAATCTTTTTTTTGAACCAATAGCCCTGTTTGCATAATTTCCCCCACATCATACCCTCGATTCAACAAAAAGGATAAGACATTTCTCCATCCGCTAGGTGCATAACCCAAACGAAAAAGTTTGATTGACTCTTCGGTCAGTCCCCGCTCTTTCAAATAATTCACAATTTTTTCTTTTCCCGCCCCTTTCCAAAGTTGAATTTCATAGAACTTGGTCGCCAGCTCCAAGATTTCTAGCGTGCGATTTTTTTTCTCGACTGTGCCTGGTGCCACTTTCTTCAATTCCACTCCGGCTTTTTCTGCCAATTGGCGCAAAGCATCGCGAAATTCCAAACCTTCCATCTCCATCACAAACGAAAAAATATCCCCACCTTTTTGGCAACCGAAACAATGCCAAATCTGCTTCTCTTCGCTGACCATAAAAGACGGGCTTTTCTCATTATGAAAAGGACAGAGCGCCCGGTAATTGGTCCCTGTCTTGTCTAGGCGCAGATATTCACCCAAAACATCCACAATGTTCAGGCGGCTTTTGATCTCTTCGAGGTCTGTTCCCATGACCCTAGCTTACTATAATACGAAAAAATATGCAAAAAAGGCGCTTTTTCGACAAAAAACTGACTAACCCAAACGTTTTTTGGCGATTGTCTTTAGCTCAAGATTAAATTGCGCGATTGCTTCGTCAATGGCCGGATCAAAGTTTTTGTAAATTTCTTTTTTCTTCACCACCACGCTGGCTTCGAGAAGGGAATCATAGGTTCCCGCGTCCAGCCAAGCGCCTTTAATTTTTTCCACCTTGAGCTGTCCCATTTTCATATACTTCCGGTTGACATCCGTGATTTCAATTTCTCCACGGACAGATGGCTTCAAGCTCTTGGCAATTTTCACCACTTGATTATCATAGACATAAAATCCGGTCACAGCAAAATCACTTTTTGGTTTTTGCGGTTTTTCTTCAATCGAAATTGCGCGGTCATTCTCATCGAACTCCACCACACCGAAACGTTCCGGGTCAGAAACTTTTTTGGCAAACACCAATCCGCCATGCTCAAATTTTTTAATTTTAGCGCTAAGATCATCTTCAAAAATATTATCCCCCAGTGCCATCGCCACGCAGTCGTCACCGATAAAAGTTTCGCCGAGGATGAAAGCATCGGCGAGACCGCGAGGAACTTTTTGCACACGAAATTCAAGATGGATTCCCGCGCCTTCAAAAATTGAACCCAAGAGATTGATAAATTGTCCGGAATGCTCAGGAGAGACGATAATTAAAATCTCGGTTATTCCGGCCTTAATGAGCACATTCAAAGGATAAAAAATCATCTGCCGATCATAGACTGGAAGCAATTGTTTTGAGGTTGTGGCAGTGAGTGGAAAAAGTCTTGTCGCTGTTCCGCCGGCCAAAATTATGCCTTTCATATATTTAGGACTTACGTACTTGCCATTAGAGACATTCGGGTGCCTATTCGTAAATTAGAGTCGCCCCATGAACATATACGGCGACACTAATACTCGAATCTACACGCTAATGACCCGAATATGGATGAAACACGTAAGTCGTAAAATTATTATTTCTGACAATTTGCAAGACAAGCCGCTTTCCCTTCAGCTGGCAAATTGTTACACATCTGACAGACATCAATCTTAGTTTGTCCATCAGTAGCCGCTTTTGGCAAATTATTCAACATTTGCGAAAAATCATTAAATTGAATGTCGGAAGGCAATGCAAACTTGGAAGCATCAACATTCCATTTTTGACAGCTATAGTCGAATTTATCATTGAGTTTTTCACCTTCTTTAATCCCCTGGCTATCTGTTGTGTTAACAGGATTCGCTTTCTGCGCATCATCAGCCAGTTTTTTCACTTCCGCCGTATTCATTTTTGTTCCCATCTTGGAAAGCGAGGTCCATTGATACATCCATTCCCCATCGTTTAGGATATAGCTTTTAATTTCTCCATTAGTCCTTGCGTCTACGGAAGAATATTCTTGAAAAAATTTGTTTCCGCTCACATAGACCGTACCGCTGATTTTTGTCGCGTCACTTCCCGACGACCAGGTGCATTGAGTATTTGATCCTTTGGCCATCAAATCCATAATAGAACCAGAAAAAGTATTGCTTTCTGTCTGCGTGCCGGAAGCCGCACTGTCAGTTGAATTAGTTTTATCAGCCGCTTGTGGTACACTGTTCCCGCAACCCGCCAGCGTCAAGATTGCAAATAACGCCCCAAGCCAAACAATTTGTTTTTTCATTTGATTAAATTTAAAAAATTATACTTTTATCTTATCATCATATTGTGATTTTTCAAAACCCCCTATCTCCGACCGGCCTTTTGTGCTCCCGTTTCGTCTGAACCAAAGTGATGCGCGATTTCGTGGCGCACTGTGCTCGCGATTTGTTTTTTTAACTCATTCTCCGTCCGACACATCTGCTCAATCGGTTTTTGAAAAAGCGTAATTCGATCGGGAAAAACCGGTCCAACATTGAGCCTTTTCGCTTGATGATAACCTTCATAGAGTCCCAAAAGCATTACATCGCTTCTGCCGGATAAATGCACTTTTTTCAACTGCTCCTCAGTCGGATAATCCTCGACAAAAAAAGCCAGATTATTGATCCACTCGCGAAATTTCTCCGGCACGCCGTCAATCGCCTGCGCGACCAGTTTTTCAAATTGTTGTTTGGGGATTTGCATGGTTTTTTTATTTTTTCCAATCTACAATCACGATGCTTTTGCCGCTAGCTTTGACCACCACTTTCTGGCCTTCTTTAATTTTGAAATCTTTTATAATCTCGATAGGAATAGTCACGCCATAGCTACCAGATTTTTTGTAGATTTTGCGGATACTTTTGTCCGCTAATTTTCTGCGCATATTTTTTGGGTACCTTAAAAGGTATCTTTAAAGATACCTTTATTATATCACACTATTCATCATAGCCACTCGGTGGCTCGAGCCTTAATTGCATGATTAATCGAAGATTAATAAGCTACGCCTATCTTCATTACGAAACACTATAAAAAGCAGTTATTAAAAATTTATTCATATTTCAATGCATCAATCGGATTTAATTTTGCCGCGCGCTGGGAAGGGTAAAGTCCGAAGAAAACTCCGATAGCTACGCATACCCCGACAGCCAGAAAAATAGGATAAAGCTGAAAGACAAAAGGAATCTTGATAATAATAGAAGCAATGTATGAAAAAATTTCTCCAGTAGCCATTCCAATAAATCCTCCAGTGATAGTCAGCACCACCGCTTCAATCAAAAACTGGAGTAAGATGTCATTTTTTCTGGCGCCCAAAGCTTTCAGGAGTCCGATTTCTTTGGTTCTTTCTGTGACACTTACGAGCATGATGTTCATCACTCCAATCCCGCCAACAAGAAGTGAGATGCCGGCAATCCCGGCTAGCATTGCCGTCAAAGTGCTTGTTATGCTGCTTAATTTTTCCTGCATTTCTTTGGAACTGGTAATATTAAAATCGATGTTGGCTTCGTCAGCTATTCCATGCCTTTCCATTAGCGCTTGCTTAATCTCCGAAGTAGTTTGATTGATAACTGTAACATCAGACAACGCTAATTGAATTGATTGGACATAATTTTGTCCAAGGAGTATTTTCATAGCCGTAGTCACCGGAACATAAACGGTTTTATCTGGGTTTGTCATTCCACTACTTCCTTTAGCCTTAGTAACTCCAACTACCCTAAACAATTGCGATTTTATTTGAATAACCTGACCAGTCGGATCGGCTCCTTCGCCAAAAAGCTCAGTGACAACATCCGGTCCGATAACTGCCACCTTGGAATAGAAACTCTCATCTTCCGCGCTAAACAATTCTCCCGAATCAACGGAAATAGATTGCATTTGGAAATAACCAGCGGAAATACCTTGAACCGTCGTATTCATATTTTCTCCATTCCCGATTACCTGCGCGTTGCTTTGGACTGAGGCTGAAACAGCGTTAACATTGGAGAAATCATTATTATCCTTAAAAAATTGAGCATCGGCATAAGTTAAAGTTTGGACATTTCCTCCGCCTTGGACCGGACCGTTAGATTGGCTTCCGGGCGATATGGACAAGAGATTGGATCCCATTGAAGAAACTTCTGAGGTAATTGAAGACGTCGCTCCCTTGGCAATGGAAATAATAAGAATGACGGAAGCGATTCCAATCACGATTCCCAACATCGCTAAAATCGTCCTCAGCCGATTATGTCGCAATGATGAAAATGAAATGTTAAACGCATCTAAAAAACTCATAGGCTATAATTTAATTTAATTCATTAGTTTTATCTTCAATGATCAATCCGTCTTTAAGAGTAATCGTTCTTTTCCCAAAGGCGGCGATGTCCGGTTCATGGGTAATCAAAATAATAGTTTTCCCTTCCTCATTAAGCGTCTGAAAAAAACTCATTACATCATGAGATGTGGCACTATCCAAATTTCCAGTCGGTTCATCGGCCAAGATAATTTCCGGATTCATTACCAGTGCCCGAGCAATGGCCACTCGTTGAATCTGACCACCGGAAAGTTGATTAGACAAGTTGTCTATTTTATCCTCCAGATGGACTGTTTTTAAAGCGGAAAGAACTCGCTCTCTTCTTTGGGAACGAGGAATTTTTCTGCTATAAATCATCGGCCTTTCCACATTATGATAGACGCTTACCCGAGGAATAAGATTAAACGATTGAAATACGAATCCAATTTTTTCATTTCTTACTTTCGCTAATTCATTCTCAGTATATTTAGTTATATTTGAATCATTAAAAATATATTTTCCTTCTGTCGCCGTGTCCAATGTGCCGATAATATTCATAAGCGTCGATTTTCCAGATCCCGAAGGTCCCATAATAGAAATAAAATCTCCCTCATGAACATCAAAAGAAATCCCCTTCAAAGCTTGATATGAGGTGCTATCGCCCATAAGATAGTTTTTTTTGATATTTCGAAGAGAAATAATCAATTTTGATTGTGTCATATTCCAAAAGATAGCTTTTAAATTTGTAAACTATTTAGCAACGGATGTCATGGCCGCATCCGAAAGCGAAATTATCATTCCTTCTTCTAAACCGCTGGCAATTTCCACTTGCGACCCGCTCTTAAGACCGGTTTTGACTGAGACATATTCGTAAGCTTGTTTTCCCTTCGAATCAGTCTTTAACACCTGCACTCCTTTCGCGTTTTGATACGGTTTCAGGGCTTTGCTTGGAACAACTACCACATTTTCTCGGGAGTTTGTTTTCACAGTAACATTGGCTGTCATCTTAGGTAGCATTCTTTCGTCTTGATCGGTAACGGAAAGATAGGCGTTATAAGTAATCACACCGGACTCTTCCACTCCAAAATCATCTATTTTTTCAACTATTCCTGAATATTGCTTGTCTGAAATGGCATCGAATTTAATTGTGGCAAATTGCCCCAAAGCAATTTTAGATCTTTCCATTTCATTAATGCCAATTTTCACCGAATATCCGGAAAGATCACCGATAACCAAAACGGGAGAAGCAATTGTGGTGGATGTTACAGTAATATCAGAAAAATAAACGATATCACCAACTCGGACGGATAAATTGCTGACTGTTCCGGCAACCTGCGCTTTGATGGTGGCATTCTGCGTGGCATCATAGGAAAGTTTAGATGCCTTTACACTGGCCTGACTAGCGCTAATTGCGGTTTCAGAATCGTCATATTTTTTTTGTGAAACGTTAAGCGCACTTTCCTTTGCTAATACATCTTGCCTCAAGGATTTCTTTTTCGAAGATGTATAATCCTTACCGGTTGCAGGGTTTTCATCGTGATTTTTTTGATATTTAAGATCCTCTTCAGCATCTGTCAGAGATTTTTTGTCACTCAGCGATTGAGTATAGGCGCTTTCCTTGTCCTGCTGGGATTTTTTCAAATTATTGAGAGCAGTCAAATAATTCGCATACGCCGTTGCTTCTTCCTGGTCAGTACTGGTTGATTTTACCGTAAATAATTTCTGCCCAGCCTGAACTGAATCACCATTCTTCACATAAAGTTCCTGAACCACTCCGTTTGAAGTGGAATAAACACTTACCTGTGCCGCCTGAACATTGCCCGTTTCCATAACGGTCTCGGCGATATTTCCCCTACCGACAGTATATGTTTCTATTTGATCGGCTTTTTTTCTTAAAAATAAAAACCATATCGAAAAAATAATAGCAACCAAAATTAATACTGAAATGAATTTTTTTGTCTTAGAGGAAGTCATTTTCTTGAATAGTTTTTTCATAATATAAGATACAAATAATGAATTATTGTGCAGATAAATTATCATCCTTGACTGATTTTATCAGATCATCAACCTTTTTGAGAGCATTGTTTGCTTCACTCTTAGTTTTAATTGGGGCGTTGGCATCAATTGACTGATTACTCAATGAATCATTTGTGCCAACTTGATTTATCGCGTTTTTTTGTGCACACATCAGCGTTGCCTGTTCATTAATTTTTTTATCCACCTCTTGTCGATCAATCCAGGCAATGATACCTATAATTATAATGACAAAAACAACAGAAAATACTAGATATAGTCTATTTTTGTTTCTTTCGCTTATGTTTATTTGCATTTTATTACGTTATTTTTTCAATGGCAACGCTCAAACTATTTCTAAGCGTGCCATAAGAACCAACAAAATCAGACATCGTCGTTTTAATTTGCGCTTGAGCGCTTCGGAGTGCCTCAGAAGCAGTTTCGGTTGCGTCAGTTTTGCTATTAACTAAGGCTTGGGCATATACATCAAATGCACTCAATACAGCGGCAGCTTTAGTTTTGAAAATTTCAAGATTACTTTCTATTCCAGTAGTACCTATACTTTTCGACCTTAAAAATTCAATAATTTTTTCAACTCTGCTTTCTGCTTGGATAAACTGCTGCTCCTTCTCAGCCCGCATCTTGGTAACTCTTTCGATCTTTGCATTAATATCACTTGCGACCTGAATAATATCAGTAGTATCATTTGGTTTTGCTGGTGTTGCATCGCCACTTTTTAAAACGGGCAGTTGTTTTCCTGTTGCGCTTGAAGGTGGCTTCATATTTGCCGCATCACTCGGAGACATATTCTTAAACTTATTAATCATTTCTGTACATTGTGCTTTAGTTTGACCGGTCCTAGAAACGCAATCCTCAATAGTTGGTGTCCCCATACCAGTTGCAGCCAAGGCAACTAGTGGAGCAATAAAAGACGCCAGGACAACAAGCAAAATTTTGATATTATTTTTTTGTTTTGATTGCATAACTTCAATCCATGCCCATCCTTCAATAAGACGGCATATGAATTAATTGCTCGTTATTATTCTATAAAATAAGCGCCCTCCCTCTTTGAGTGCCTATATAGTCTAATACGGACAATCAAAAAAAAGTTTGCATTATTACACTAAAAAGACCTTGCGTAAAACAGCAAAGTCTTTATAAAGATAGTGATTCCCAATATAACAATCAGAAAGGCGGGGGTAGAGGTGGCGGAAATCCATTCGGAAATTGACCGTTTTGACCAGGCGGTGGCATTAGGCCTCTCGATGGTTCACCATTCCAATCGGCGGGAAACTTTTTTATTGAAAACGCATGCATCAAAAATTCTCCGGTTTTTTCACCAATAATGCCAACTTTTTCACCAATTATTATTTGTGTGTCACTAACTATTTCAGTTTTTGGATCATAAATTATTTTCCAATTTTGACCATCGAAGCTTTTTAAATCAAAGCTGTCTGGCTCAGTATTAGTAATTTCCCCTGCAATTAATCCATCACCGGGCCTTTGCCAGCGACCTCCCATAGGATTAGTCACATCACTGAAATTTGGCGCACTCCTTGAAAGCAATCCTCCCATCCTATTATCTATTTTTAAAATATGGCCAAAAACCCCCAGAATTGAAATTATTAATACTACAAGACTGGTTATAAAAAGAGTGCTACGACGATATCCTTTTGTAGTCTTTCTAAAAGCCAAAATTCCAAAAATGAGTGCTGATAATGATAATAATAACCAAAGATATGGAGCAGTGATAAAAAGTATTATGATAAGCCTTTGCAATCCTAAATATTTCAAAAATCTTGGATCTATGTCAATAATGTTAAAAATCACCATAGATAACGATAACGCCCCAAAAATAATAAAACATAACATAATAATCCAAAAAAGATAACTTTTCCATTGCAACTTTAACTTTGACTCAGGGATTATATGAGCTTTTTTAATCTTTTCAACTACAGTTTTTGAAAAATCTTTCATAAATATTACTTTAGTTTAATTTTCTTTGCTTCATCAAAAAGCATTTTTCTTCCGCGATTTATTAGGGCTGCCACGGTGCCTTTTGGCTTTTGAATAATGTCCATTATTTCTTCGTAGTTTTTTTCTTCCAAAAAACGCAGGACCATTACTTCCCGATATTTATGAGGCAATGTTCTTATGATCTCTTGCATGATTTTTAGCTGTTCTTTTGTTTCCAAATTAATCTGCATATCGCCATCCGACCGCAAAAATTTTATCGCATCATCTTGTTCGAGACATACTGTCTGTGGCCGAGCCTGTTTTTTTCGTATGGCATCTATCGTAGTATTTCTAGCAATTTGATAAATCCACGTTGAAAACTTCAAATCAGTGTCAAATATGTTCAAACTCCTGTATGCCTTAATGAATGTTTCTTGAACGATATCTTCGATGTCCTCAATGCAAAAATATGAAATCCTCCTAATGAAGCGGAATAGACGCTCTTGATATCTCAGTACTAATTCGCCAAAAACTTCTGGGTCACTTTTCGAAGCTTCAACCAGTTCATTGTCGCCCATTGTGCTATAGGATGTCAGCACCTCCATTTAGTTATACGAGAAAAAATTAATATGTTTACATGCTAACAGTAATGCACTGCGGAGAGATAGGGACTGACTACGCCAAGGCTTCGTCAGTTAAAATTCTCTTTTTTATCACAGCTCTGCCAGATCCTGTTTTTAAATATTTTTCTAACTCTCTAGCCTTCTTTTCTGTTTTTACTGCAATATAACCTTCTAATACAAACTTTTTATTTTTCAGACTTTTAGTTTCTCCGCTCTCATGCTGGACAATTCTCAGCTTTAAATTATTTGTTGAACCAACATACAGGTCACCATTACAGCACTTTAATATATATACATAAAACATAGGTTTAAATAAATTTGCCAAAGCTTAGTGTGTCTGCGGATTTATCCGCCGAAGCTTTAGCGTAGGCGGAGAGACAGGGATTCGAACCCTGGGTCACTTTTAAGGGCGACAACGGTTTTCGAAACCGTCCCATTCGACCACTCTGGCATCTCTCCAAATCCTACATTTTAATATCTCGTGGACCCAGCGAGAATCCCTGCCCGCCGGAGCTTTAGCATAGGCGGGGAACTCGCGTCCCCGCAACTCGCCGCAACACCAAAATTGGTAGTGGACTGTATCGGATTCGGACCGACGACCTCTGCAATGCGAATGCAGCGCTCTACCAGCTGAGCTAACAGCCCAATTTTTGGTGTGGGGTAAAAATGCGATGTACTACCACTATACTATGAGCCCCGAATTTGGTGCTGGGGTGAAAATGCAGCGCTCTATCTCCACCCGAGGCGGATCAGCCTCGAACTGAAACTGCTTGCCTGCCGGAGCTTTAGCGCAGGCAGGAGCTACAAGCCCAAAATAAGCATAATACCAATCCCCGCCCGAGGCGGGTGCGCCTTGGGCGCATACCACTCTAATATCTCTCCAAAATAGCACCCTATCAATTTATCACGCCTATCCGTTTTATTCAAACGGATAACACCTAGCAAAAAAACTAGCGCAAAATAGTAAAACTAAAGCCGAGAAAAATAAATATATCCAAAGCAACCATTTTTTCCTGGAAAGATAAATCGCCGGGCCCATCAGAATCGGAAAACCAAGGAACATATACCGTCCCCAGCTGGTGAGCGTGCCGGTCAAAAAGGCTGAAAGCAAAAGCAGTCCCGAAAAAACTAAATAGGAATTGCGGATTTTTTTCCAAGAGAGCGCGAAGGCAAAAATTGAAAAAACAAAACTAAAAAGATAAATCAGATAGGGAAAATTACTGCCGGTCATTATTGGATTATCAATAAGATAAAATTTGAACTCTGAAAAAAGTGCCGAGAGTGGACTGCCCAGTGTCCGACCCCAAGTATGTTGCGCCGAGAGAAATGCCAAGGCATTACCAAATTTAAGAAAATTGAAAAGCACAAATCCTCCAAAAGTCACTAGCGGCAAGAGTAATGGAAGCCAGGTAAATTTGCGATAAAATACGCGCCAATCCCAGGCATTGCTTTCGAAGTATTCAACAAATAGCGCCGGAAGCATAAAAACCCCATAAGGCTTTGTGACAGCCAAAATCCCCGCCACAATCCCCGCCCAAAGCCAGGCTTTTTTTCGGGCAAGATAAAAACTGAGGACGGCGAGAAATACAAACATTGCTTCAGGATAACCGGAAAGCAAAAAATAGGCAGGCGGAAAAAGTAGCCAGACCAAGACAATGTTACGACTGACCACGTCAGAATAATCCATCAGCGCCAAGCGATAAAGAAAAAAAACAATCAGCGCGGAAAAAAGAATGTTCAAGACAAGACTAATTTGATCTTCTTTGGCGCCGCTCACTGTATGCACTAATTTTATTACCGCGGGGTAGGCGGGAAAAAAAGCGATACTGGAATTTTTTTCCAAAGAGAACGAATAGCCGTGCCGAGAAATTGAAGTGTACCAAAAAGAATCCCAACGATAAAATGGCAACTGCTTTTTGACGGCGCAAACTTTCCCACCGTCGTTATAGGTGGAAAATTTAGAGCTAACGAGTCCAGTCGCCATCAGCGCCAAAAACCACAAGCAAAAAATTATGATGAGAGATTTTTGAACTTTATTTTCCATATAAACTTCATTATAGCTCAATTTTGGCTAGAATAAAAATATGCGAAGCAGTCTTGACATCCAACTGTTCTCTGCTACAATGAAGCCATGGAAAATTATAATTTAACAAAATCAATCTCTCGCCGCGTAACCTTGCTCCATTTGAGGTTGTTTGGTTATTGTTAATTTTCCCCAATAGTTAGTTGCCAAACAGCCTCGTGGGCTGTTTTTTGTTTTCTTTTTTAATCATCAATTCTATGCAAACTTATCAAATTCAACTTAACCGCCGTCGCAATAAAAGGCCACTCTTAGTCTTTCTGCGATGGCTTGATTTTTCGAACCATCGCAGCTGGACTGAAAATTCTTTCTGTCCAGAGTTCTTTAAAAACTTTTATTCAAGGAGGTCTATTATGTTAATAAAGTTGAAAGCATGTCTTTGTGGCAAGTGTACTGCGAATCTTTCTGACGTTAGGTTTTGCACTTTCGAAGAAGAACCTAACAAAAAATCTGCCAAGAAAATCAAACAGCTTATTCACAACTTAAGAACTAAGCACGGAGCAAAAATGCTCCCGCGAACGGTAGAATTCTACCTGTCCCATGAAACCATTGTGGTTAAAAACTACTTTGGTAAGGTAGTTGGGGTCATATCAATCATCTTTTGGGACGACCTCAATATAGAGGTTGTATCCCACGCGATACACCCTTCCTACCAGGGACAGGGATTGGGGGCGTTACTTTTTGATAAAATCAAAAAGAAACTCCGCCATGTCAGCCCCGGCGCGGTATTTTGTTTCACGAACCAAGTCGCTTTTTATGAAAAGCTTGGTTTCGTAAAAACTCCTCCTGGACAGTTTAGTAAAAAAATCCAGGACGATTGTAGTAATTGTCCAGAGGGACCAAATGGTCCCGGATTTGATCCTTGCCAGGAATATGCCATGCGCTATACTGGCAATCCCTGGAAGAAAAAAGGAGAGCTGCGCTGCTAGCGCATCAAAAAACCACCCCAGAAACTTGGGGTGGTCATTTTTTTCTGCGGAGAGAGAGGGATTTGAACCCTCGATACCCTTGCGAGTATGCCACCTTTCCAAGGTGGTGCACTAGACCACTATGCGACCTCTCCTAGTCATATATCATATAGCATGAAACATGTAACAAAAAAATTTGTTTTTCTTTTTTTATTGTTTGTTACATGCTTCATGTTGCATGCTACATGATTTCCCTTATCCCCACCAACCGCATCTTCTCCCCTCCTGGAATCCGTCCCAAAACTACTACCACCTTGTCTCCGGCTTTGATTTTATCCTCTTTTTCCAGTCTTTCAAGCATATTTTCAATGAGCTTTTCTTTGTCAGTATCTTCCAAGAGATAACTCTCCACACCCCAAACGAGTGAAAGTTGATTATAGACCTTTTCGCTGGTTGTGGCAACAAAGTTACTTTGCATCGGACGGAAATGGGAAATCAGGCGCGCAGTGAGGCCGGAAACCGTGAGTGCCACAATCGCTTTGGCCTGGGATTGCTTGGCTAAATTATAGGCGCTATCAATGATTGCCACATAATCTTGATCTTTGTCATCTTCGGGAATAGCAAACTCCACGTCATCAAAACGCGAGTCTTCCGTGTCGGAAATAATTTGACTCATTGTCTCAACCGCTTTTTGCGGAAATTTTCCATTGGCTGATTCGCCCGAAAGCATCACTGCGTCAGTGTGGTCAATGACAGCATTGGACACGTCAGAAACTTCGGCGCGGGTCGGAATCGGATTTTGAATCATTGATTCGAGCATCTGCGTTGCCACGATCACCGGTCGCACGGCTTTGATGCACTTGGCAATAATTTCTTTTTGATAGATTACAACTTTCGTTTCGTCCATTTCAATCCCAAGATCCCCTCTCGCCACCATAATCACATCGGTCGCGGCAATTATTTCATCAATGTTTTTGATCGCTTCTTTTCTTTCAATTTTTGCCACGATTTGCGGCAGATTGTCATCGCGTCCCAGAAGTTTTCTCATCTTTTCGCGCGTTTCTTCAATTTCTTGTCCATTGCTCACAAAAGACAAGGCGATGAAATCCACCTCGCGACTCATGGCATAGGCCAAATCTTCTTCATCTTTTTTGGTCACCGCGCCAATTTTCAACTTTGAATCAGGCACATTCACGCCTTTATGATTTTTAATTATTCCGCCATTTATCACCTGCGCCACCAAGGATTTTCCCTCTTTTTCAACAACCTTGAGACGCTTCAACCCATCCTCGATCAATATGCTCTCGCCAATATTTATATCATTCACAATTTCCGGCCAATCTAGAAGTATTTTTTTATTTAAAATTTTGTCATTTGATATTGACTTAAAATTTAAAATTTCAAATTTAAAATTATCGCCTACTGATACATCCGAAACCCAAATATATTCCCCATTTTTAATTTCCACATCTTCGCTGACCACCGTTCTTATGCGTGGCCCTTGTAAGTCCACCATAATACCAACCGGGACATTAAGTTCCTTGGAAAGTTCCCGCACTTCCGTGATCACTTTTCCATTCGAATCATAGGTTCCGTGGGAAAAATTGATCCGACAAACATTCAGTCCGGCTTGAATTAGTTCGCGCAAAGTTTCTTTCGAATCAGAGGCGGGGCCGATTGTGGCCACAATTTTCGTTTTTTTCATAAATTTTGATTTATCTTCTTTTTAGCTATAACCTATCCATATTCCCATAATATAATAAAATAAGCAATCCCCCAAGGGATTGCTTATTTATATTTTTTACTTGAAAGTGTCTAGTTTTTGTAGAGTTCTTTGACTTGGAATAGGATGTACCAACCGATAATTGCGCCAATGATTCCGCCGATAATGCCGCTAACAGAAAGAATGCTTCCAACAAGACTCACAATACTAGCATAGAACAGCAAGCGCCAAGCAGCTTTGGTTCTTTTGAACAGTCCCGGCACCGCGATAACTTCCATAACAAGAGTAACCACAGCGACAACCAAGGAAATAATTGCGCCATATCCCCAACCGAATCCATAACCTCCCATCATGGCAAATGGGGTGAGAACAGCAGAAAGACCGAGAGCGGCAAAGATAAGTGGCAAAGCCATAATGGCAAAGATGATAATCAGATAGGGAGAAACTGTTGCAATAAATTCTTTCAGTCCTTTTGGCAGTGCAAACGGAGCTTTTTTAATCATATACTCATCCAACATCGCCTCAAGCTGTCCTATGCCTCCTTTAAGATCGGACCCGCCTGGTTTTTGTTCACTTTTTTGCTCTTCGCTTTTTTGTTCCTCATTTTTTTGTTCGTCCATATTTTTTTATTTATCCCCCACCACTTTTTCACTCGCATTCGCGATGTGCGCAGAGAGGCTTATTTAAATTACTTAGTTTTAATTATATAAAAAACCTTAAATATAAATCCCAAAAAGTGAAAAAGTGGTGGGGGATGAACTTGCCATCATATTACCATAACCACGAATATCCGCAAGCCTAGGAATTTTCCAAAAGTTCTCGCAAAATCTCTTCCGGAATCGGGTTTTTTTCTGGACTCACCCCTGGATACCGCCAAGCACTGATTATTTTTATTTTTGAATTTTGCCTGCCCGCAATGCTACGCATAGCGTTGCAGGCGGGAATTTTTGTTACATGTTTCATGTTACATGCTTTATGTTTTTGGAACATCACCCAAACCTCTTGCTTCCAAACTTCTTTGCCACTCACAATTTTCGGCGAAACCGGTTTCATTACCGCGATGGTTTTTTCCACAATTCCCTCCTCTTTCCTCTTGGGACTACTAATGACACTCAGCACTTTTTGTTCGCTAAGACCATAAAACCGCATCTTGAATTTCACGTGTTCGGTCCAGAAATAGTGGTTAGTGTTTTTGGGAATCTTTGTCTGCATTTTTTTAAGTCTACATAAATATACTTTCCGCATTATTACGATCCCGTTCCCACATTCCAGGATTTTTTACTATGTATTCGCGGATTTTGTTTAGGGATTCGTCATTGCGGATAATGTGATCGTAGAAGCGAGCTTGCCAGGCAAAGGTGATAGGATTTAATTGTTTTCTAATTTCGAATACGCATCTGCCCTTATATAATTTAATGATGTTTGAAAGAGAATCAGGATTTAATGATGGATTTTTTAACCCAGTTACGCCGCCTGGTTTTTTATTATTTTCCGTAGAGACGCATTTCAATGCGTCTTGGCACGTTAACGCGTCTTTGTGTGCAATTCCATCTTTGAACATTACCGCGCCTTGTTTCCCCTGCGCAATATTAACCCTAGATGCATCATTAATTTTGGATGTGATGTTGGTTTTAGACGCATTGAAATGCGTCTCTACAATGGGATTTTTTAATATTTCAATTATCCCATGCAGATGATTAGGCATTACCGCAAATTCATCTAAACTAACAAATGGAAAATGCTTGGGAATTTCTTGCCAGAATCGGCGGACTATTTCTCCAACGTTATTTAAAATTATTTTTCCTCCAATAACCTCACCAAGCAATTCTTTTCTGTCTTTTGTGCAAATTGTTACAAAATATAATCCGTTTTGGCTGTAATCATAATTTTCCAACCTGGTAGATTTAATTGTGTATTTATTTTGGAATTTTTGCATCTTCTTAGCCTCAATAGAAAATCAAACTTTAATTCCACGTAGCGCTGCCACTCTATCCGCAATCGGCGGATGCGTCATAAATAATTTGGAAACTTTGGCGCCTTTGAACGGGTTGGAGATGAAAAGATGCGCCGTTGCGCGGTTGGCTTCTTTGAGTGGCGTTGGATCGCTGGAGATTTTTTCGAGCGCGCTGGCCAGTCCTTCTGGATAGCGCGTGAGTAGCGCCCCGTCAGCATCAGCCAGAAATTCGCGTTTGCGAGAAATTGCCAGTTGCATCAAGACACCGGCGATGGGAGCTAAAATCGAAAGAATGATTGCCAAAACAATCAAAATCAAACGCAATTGTCCACCTCCCTCACTGTCATTGCCGCCACGACGGCCAAAAAAGGCCCAGTGGCGAAACCAATCGGCCATAAGCGCCACAAAGCCAACCAGTACGACAACGACCGTAGAAAGCAAAATATCCCGGTTTCCGATATGCGACAATTCGTGAGCGATTACGCCTTCCAGTTCTGTTTTTTCAAGGCGAGCAATTATCCCGGTTGTGAGACAAATGACTCCGTGCGCTGGATCGCGCCCAGTGGCAAAAGCATTCATTGCCGAGTCTTGGATGATATAGATTTTCGGTACCGGAAGCCCGGCGGTAATGCAAAGATTTTCCACTAAATGATAAATCTCGCGATTACTGTCATGATCAATTGGTTTGGCTGAGCTCATTGCCAAAACAATTTTATCACTCCACCAGTACGAACCGAAACTCATCACGACCGAAAAAATCACCGCGACATAGAGAATTGTGCTGTTGCCCATCGCTCCGGCAAAAACATAGCCTACTCCAATCACAAAGATTAAAAAGCCTGCGATGTAAACCCAAGTGAGACGCGTATTTTTATCTGCTTGATCGTATAATGTAGCCATAAATTTTTATTTAAGAAGCTAATTTTAATTTAAAGTTATAGAAACGATGATTCTTTAGTATTTTATTCACAAACCTAACTTCAAACTTTGCACCGTGAAATAATAAAGAAAAATTATATTTGATTATTTCTTCAATTTCTTTTTTGAATTTTTGAGAAACTAAGCCGTCTTTCACCAAGGGACAGTCCTCGTCCCAAAAATAAAGATGCACGATTTTCTTGTCAAAATCAATAGTATCCCAGTCGACTAAATACGGATAAATCTTGCAATCAATCGGCCGTGAATCAATTTCCTTATTTGGAGAATAAGTTATAAACTTACATTCCTTACCATCGGAACAGTTGCGAAACCTTACCCGATCATCCAGGAATTCAATTTTTATTCCTTTGGACAGCCAATAATTTTTCATCCTATCATGAAAAGCCATAAACTCAAGCGCCCATTCCTCAACCAAATCATCATCGCAACAACATGAGCTACAGCGATACCCCTTACACCCATTGATTTTTCCTTCTTTTAACTGTTTTCTTGCCATACCTCTAAACTTTAAATTTCTCTATAGCTAAATTATAGCTCATTTATTTTCTATTTGAAAATGGCCAGATTTTAGGCTGTTTTTGAGCTCCGAAGAAACAGCGCTATTTTCCGCGAGCCATGAGAGCAAGCTATCTTTCTTTTCCCCTTGTGCAAGCGTTGTGCTTCCATCGCGATTCAAGCTTAGCGGCGAAAGATAAAAATCCAAATTATTATCTTTCACAGACACGCCAACTGCCAATCCCTCCATTGTCTCAGGAGAAAAATATTGATCAAAAACAAAATTGCCCAAAGAATAAAATATCGCTTTATTTTTATAAATTTCTAACGGCTCGACAACATGCGGATGTGACCCGATGACCAAGTCCGCTCCCGCGTCAACAAAATCATGCGCCCACTCTTTTTGCTTTTCACTTTCCATGCGCGCATATTCCACGCCCCAATGGGCATAGAGCACCACAAAATCATTGGTCTTTTTCAACTGTCGGATTTCCTCACTAACACTTTTTGCGTCTTCTCCTAAGAACTGATTAAAAGCAACATAGGCTACTTTTTTGCCAGAAATTTCCTTTAATAATGGCTCATTTTTAGCATTAGCGTCACCAAAATAACTAAAATTATTTTCCTTGAGAAAATTTTCCGTCTCAGCCAGTCCTTCTTTTCCAAAATCCAAAATATGATTGTTGCCAATAAAAATAGAACTGGCATGCGAACTTTGCAAAAAGTTTTTTGTTGTGTCAGCATCGAAAGTGAAGCGCATATTGCCTTTGTCGCCAATCAGTGTTTCTTTTGAGACAGAATTATTTTTTGTCACCGGTCCTTCCAGATTAAAAACTATTTCATCCGGTCCGAGAAAAATCCGCTGCATTTTTTCGGTCAGAAATCCCACGCTCTTTCTTCCTGCAACAGTCGAGATATACCGATCAAGCATCGCGTCCCCCGCAAAAAGCAAGCGAAAGCTACTATTCTCCGGCGTGACCTCTTTAGCCAAAGAAACAGCCTTTTTTGAGGCTGTTTCCATTTTTTGTTCGTTAACTATTTTCGCGCTTGACTGGCCCGGATTAAAATAGACAAAGCCGATTCCAATCACAAAAACTAATAAACCAACCCCGCTAACCCAAACCAGCCGAGTATTTTTATCCGTTTGATTGTTTGGTGTAAGCATATCAACTATAAACAAAACACGAGATATTTAAGACATAAACATTCGTGCTTTGCATTTTGTATATTCGTATATTCGTACAAATTCGTAATTCGTAGAGAACATCAGAACTCAACTTTCACATTCTCCTTCTCCGAGTCCGCCGCCTCAAAGAAATCTCGCTTGGTAAAATTCAAAGCGCCGGCCAAAATGTTAGTTGGGAAAACTTCGATCTTAGTGTTGAAGTCGCGCACATTGCCATTGTAAAACCTTCGTGATGCCATAATCTTGTCTTCCGTGTCAGTCAGTTCTCGTTGTAATTCCAAAAAGTTTTCATTGGCTTTCAGTTCCGGATAGTTTTCGGAAACGGCAAATAAAGTTTTCAACGTTCCGGAAAGAGCATTTTCTGCTTCCGCTTTGTCGGCGGCATTCCCCGCGCCCATTGCTCGCGTTCTGGCTTCCGTCACCCTTTCAAAGACTTCTTTTTCGTGCGCCGCATAACCTTTCACGGTGCTAATTAAATTAGGAATCAAATCATAGCGTCTTTTTAGTTGCACAGAAATATCACTCCAAGCCTCATCTACTCGATTTTTGAGCTTGATGAGCCCGTTATACATTCCCACTAGCGCCAATGCTAGCACCACTACGATGATCAAGATAATTATTCCAATCATATTTTTATTCTCTTAAAAATTACCCTTGAATTGTACCGCTTTTTGGAAAAAAATGCAAAAAATTAAAAACTGTGTTAAAATTAGGCCTATAAGCACATAAAAATAAAGCTATGCCAAATTTATCAAATTATTATGTCGTCATTTTGCCGGTCGCTGTCGGATTTATCATCTGGGTAATCAAATTCATTGTCTTTTACATCAAGCATAATTTCAATTGGAGCTATGCCGTCGAACACGGCACCGCCTACGGCCATATGCCCTCCGCCCACACCGGCTTCATGGCTTCACTCGTCACTTCTGTTGGCTATTACGCCGGGCTAAATTCCGGCGCCTTCGCTGTCGCTGTTGCCATCGCCATTATCGTGATTGACGACGCCCTACGCCTGCGCATCTACATGGGCGACCAAGGTCGTCGACTCAATTTCATCATCGAACAACTTAAAATCAGCAAAAAAGAATTCCCCCGCCTGCGCGAACGCGTCGGCCACCGAAAAAGCGAAGTGATTGTCGGCGCGATTTTGGGATTTTTGATTACCTACTTTTTGGCAAGTGTTTTGAAATAAACCCGCCTAGAAAAATGAAACAAAAAAAGCAGGCTGCTGGCCTGTTTTTAGTTTTATAAGATGGAACTAAGAAAACTGTCATCCTGAGCGAAGCGTAGCGGAGTCGAAGGATCTGCTATAAGTTATTGCTAGCTTTGCTATATTTTCGAGAGCTTACGATAATGGAAAGTAGATCCTTGTGCCACCGCTAAAGCTAAGGCGACACGCGGTCGACTGCGTCCGTCCGCCAGCTGGCGGATCGCTCAGGATGACAATTATATTTTTTCCAACTCTTCCCCAATCACTTGTCGATCATTCCAAACAATTCTTTCTTTCCCGACCGCCATAGTTTCTTCCGCGCCTTTGCCGGTGACTAAAATAATATCGCCGGGCTTGGCCAATTTTAATGCATTTTTTATCGCTTCTCTTCTGTCTAAAATTCTCCAGCAATTCTTTCCTTCAATTTTAGTATCTAGTATTTGGTATTTGGTATTTGGTATTTTATTAGAAACCTGCCTGCCGGTAGGCAAGGTTAGAAATTCGGAATTAGAAATTTTCATTCCTACCACTCCGCTAAAAACCTCATTTATTATCCCAACCGGGTCTTCACCATATGGATCTTCGTTGGTGACAATTACGTAATCTGCATAACGCGAAACAATCTCTCCCATCATTGGACGCTTGCCGCGGTCACGCTCTCCGCAAGCACCAAACACCCAAATTAGGCTTTGATTAGCCTTTTTTTGTTCGGAAATCAGTGCCCCTAGCTTTTCCATCGAGTCCGGTGTGAGCGCGTAATCGATAATGATTTTTAGCCCTAAATTATTTTCCACCTCATCCATTCGTCCCGGCACTTTGGTAATTTTTTCCAAAGCATTTTTTATCACACCCAAATCAATCCCCTCAGAAATCCCCACGCAAGTCGCGGCCAGTGCATTTTCCACATTAAAAAGTCCTGGGATTTGTATTTGGTATTTAGTATTTTGCCTGCCTGCCGGCGAGGCAGGTATTTGGTATGAAGAACCATCAATTCCCAGTTTTATATTTCTAGCTTGAATAATTTTTATTTTTTTATTTTTCAAATCAATCCTTTCATCTCTTGTGGTATAAACGTAGGTATTTTTCGCAACATAATCTGAAAAATCTTCCGGCTGTTCCATATCAAGGTTAATAATCGCCGTTTTAACATCGCGAAATAACTTCAATTTCGCTTGGCGATACTGCTCCATCGTTTCGTGATAATCTAAATGCTCGCGCGTCACATTCGTGATCACTGCCGTGTCATATTTTATTCCCCAAACGCGATATTGATCCAAGGAATGTGAAGATGTTTCCAAAACCAAATATTTGCAACCAGTTTTTACCGCCTGCGCAATAAACTTTTGCGTCGCAAACGCCGACACAGTGGTGAATTTTGTCGCGTTTACCCATTCCTTTTCTCCCAGCTTAAAATTGATTGTCGAAGCCATCGCAACCCGCGCGCCCGATTCTTCCAAAATTTTGGCAATCATCTGACAGGTGGTTGTTTTGCCATTGGTGCCTGTGACACCGATGACTTTGATTTTATGTGAAGGAAAGCCATACCAAACATTCGCCACAATTGCTTGCGCCAAATGATAGAGATTTTTGAGACTTTGGGGGAAAAGGGTTTTGATAGGCATATTTATTGTCATTCCCGCGCAGGCGGGAATCCAGTCACGCAATTAGCTTAAAATAGAGGTCGTCCCAGTTAGGATTATTTTGTTCGATAAGATTTATTTTCCACGCTCTGTTCCATTTTTTGAGTGCTTTTTCCCTGGCAATAGC
>JAPLXG010000001.1:54901-69019 GCA_026396175.1 Candidatus Moraniibacteriota bacterium
TTTATGTTGCTGGATTCTTTTAATTAAATCTGAGGTTACGCCGATATATAATGTCCCATTTCTGTTACTAGCTAAAATATAGAGATAGTAGCTTTTCATTAAGTCTTTACACTAGATTCCCGCCTGCGCGGGAATGACAATTATATACTCGTATATTACCAGTCAATGACCATTTTGTGCAAGAAAAAAGGACGAGTGATAAACCCGTCCCCGTAATGTAACATTTTCTATTATTTCTCCCCTCCACCAATCACCAAAATATCCCCATCCGGTTTCATTTCTCCATCAGGCAATGTCCCCGCTTCTCCGCCGACAATGGCAATAATTTTTTGCACCAGTTCAGTATTATTGCCTGTGAGATCCACCACAATTGTCTTGGAATAATTTCCTGCCGCATTTCCCGTTTTCACAATTTCCACGCCAGTCACTCCAGCGGAAATTTGTGCACCCAGCTTTCCCGCTAATCCTGCAATTTTCGTTCCATTATAAACAACTACTTTTGCCGAACTGGTTTTTTCTGGAGCGGTTGGCGCAGGAGCTTCGGCAGAAGTTTCAATTGGAGCGGCTGACGTATTGTTTTCTTGATTAGCCGGAGTCGATTGAGAAGTCGCCGGAGCTGAAATATTCTCTACCTTATTACCCCCCAAGGAGGCTACTTCGATTACCTTGTTTGTAGTTGGGCGCCAAAGAATCGCTTTTTGTGATTTGGAATAAATCAGGACGCGATCACCATTTTGCGCATTGGCAAAAAAGGCTTGTCCCTGCAACTTTTCTTTGTCCGAAACAGTAGCGACTGTCGGGATTTCCGCCGGAAGTTCCATGAACTTTCCAATTTTTTCAGAAATATCTTTCACTTCATCTTGTATAGCTACATTTGGATTAGCCACTGCTTTTCTATATTTAAGATAAAAATAAACGCTTGTTCCAAGCAATCCCAAAAAAACAACAACCATAATCAAAGAGCCGATCTTTTTTATGAGATTGATCGATTTTCCAATATCTGTTTCCGATTTTTTTTCTTCCTCAATACTTTTTTTACTCCGTACTCTTTTTGGCTTCAAAAAATCTTCTGGGTTTGACATATATTTATTGTTTTATTTTACTAACTATAGCAAAAAAATGAAGATTATTCAAATTAAAAATCACAAGGCGCTATACGCCGACTCGGAAATTTGCTGGATGGTTTTTTCCATTTCGACATAATCATTGCCCTCCGTCATAATGCACAAAATATAGGGATTATCTTTTTTGTACACAATTCCACAATCGTTCAGTACGCGCGATTGAATATTGTTTTTGGCATCCGTTGCCGTCGCCTCGCCAAACTTGTGAGCTACTTTCACGCCCGGTGGGACACCCGCCACAATACCCCTGGTGAATGTGGACTGGGAAAGAATTGATAGGATTTCATTGGCCGAACGAACATTCACATAGGAAGCATTGTAAAGCATTCGAAAAATATTAGCATAGTTTCGTGCTGTCACACTCCATTCTCCCTCGCCTGAATCAGCCGAAGGCATATAAATGCTCAAATCGCTCAAAACTTTGTCGCGGGTAGCACCGCCTTGATCATACAGCGCTTGAAATGGAGCATTGTCAGAATACTTAAGCATATGCTCAAGCATATCTTTGACCGCGTAGGACTGTCCGGCAACGAGTGGATCGGCCGGCGGATAATGCTGATCAGAATTATCGCTCATATCAGCTGGAATTTGCATCTTCTTATCAAAAATATCCGGCTGAAGTTCGGCTATTTTATAATACAATATTGCAATGGGTAATTTTATTAGACTGGCAGGATAAAAATTGTCAATATCATTAACACCAAACCAACGTCGCGTATTGAGGTCGCGATAAAACACAGACGCACGGATAATATGATTCTGTTGCTTTTTATTATCAATAATTTGTTGAATATTGCTATGTAAATTTTCAATTTGATTGGCTTTTTCATCAATACTTTCACAATCAATATCTCCGCTCAAAAATGCATAGTCTTGATTACAAGCCATTTTAACCTGATTTTGCGGATGCAAAAACAGCCAAACCAGCAGTCCGCCCAAGAGAAAAATTCCCAAAGATAAGGTAAATTTTTGCAAAATTTTCAACACATTTTGTTTCTATTTTTTAAACGACGTTCGATAAACAAATCTTACCACAACTCACTTTTTGGCACAATAAATCAAAATCAAAAACAGGCATTTGCGCCGCTAGCAGATGCCTGTTTTTTTTATTTTATTTAACGAAACTGGTAATTTTTAATTATATCCCCTTCTCCATTAGGGAGAAGGTGCCTGGAGGGCGGATGAGGGAAAAGCCTTTCGAAAATTGATCATTTATTTATTAACACAATATTTTCTTTTATCGATGCCCCCTTCCCTCACCTGTCCTACGGACATCCCTGCCTACCGGCAGGCAGGCTCTCCCTAAGGGAGAGGAGGTACTTCTTTTATTGCCCCGCCACTGGCACAGCTTCCCCACTAACCTGAGCTGAATTTGCTACCACGGAATCTGTTGATGTTTCCACTTCCGGTGCAACTGTATTTTCTGTCGAAGTAGTTAATGTTGTTTGAGTTGGAGTAACTTTAGTAGCCACAGGCACATCAATTTTTGGCGAATCAACTGCTTTTTCTTTTTCAGTTTTTATTGCGTCCGGATCTTGCTTGTCTATTTGCGCTTGTGAAGTCCGCGCATCTTTCACGCTCGCCGCTTGCCAAGCAAACGGAATTTCCCAATCATTGATGCTACTAATCTTAATTTCAAAACCTTTAGTCGTGACATTGGTGATGATATATTTCACATCAGTCGCCAAGATTAAATCTTCCGTCGCGCTTTTCAGTTCTTCGTCTTTAATATCTTGCACGGAAATGCTAGCGTTGATGATTGGCACATTAGCATATTCATTGGCAAATTGAACCTGCACGCTGTTTTCGCCCTTGTTTATGATGGCATAGCCGGCCGAATCTTCATTAAACGTTACTTGTCCGGCGAATTCAACATTGTTGCGGAAAATTACCTTGTCCACAAATTCCGCTAGCGCTTTGAACATTGCCGGTCCCTGAAATTCTACCGGACCAGCTACTTTCAAACCGCCTTGTACTTCAAAATCCTTGAGCGTTTCAAGTGGCACGACATTACTTGGCGTAGCACTCATTGCCAACAGCTGTGTTTTCAGATCAGCCACTTCTTTGCCCAAATCTGCTGTTTGTGTCACTGCTGCCGCTGCATCAGAAGTCGCACTAGCAACATTTGTTTGGATAAACTCCAAGCCTTCAATCGAATCAGCTTTGATATGTTTGGCAATCAGCGTATCCGTTACAATAAGCGGACTGATAATTTGATTGATTGCATTGACATTACCCACTAAAATATCCACGGCCTTATAACTCGTTTGCTTATCTTGCAATACTTTTAGGAAATCGAGTGTTTTGGCCTGTGGCAGATATTTCGCAAAGGGTGAATTTGGATCATCGGCATCAGCCACTGCGCCGCCATCAAGCACGAGGCCATTACTATCCATTTCACTCATTAGGGTTTCCACCGGCATACCTTGGTAATCAGTTAAATTCACAAACACCATAATCTGTCCACATTTAGCATCAGTTCCGCCTATTCCACCTGCCGGACAAGCACTCATCTTGGAAAGATCTATTGTTTCCATCGCCGTTCCAATAACTCTTCCGCCTACCGTCGCCCGCATCGCATAACCAGGAATTGAGGCTGAAGTAATCCGATCTCCGGCTTTTATCATTCCATTCTCTGTCGAAACATTCACTGGCACGCGTCCAACCAGAGCAATCGGATAGGAACCATCGGTATATTCACCAGCTACAAATCCTGGCGCAGTGGAAACAATTCCCAAAACATCTTTCTGATAGGCCATTGTAGATCGTTTGACATTATGGACATCGCTTGAGTCAATAGAAACAACTTCTCCCTTGGATAGCTCATCTTTGGAGGTATAATTTTCCGCCAAGTCGGCGCCACCGGCAAAGAATCCGCCTTGTTGTGATGAATATATTCCACCATTAGAAGTCACGCGTAAGACATTGTATGTATTAGTCTGGAGAGATAATAAGTCTTGACCATTGGTAATCTGATACTGCAAAACTGTCGGCAAGGAAATGTTACGGTTGCAATACGCCAGGCCGGCTCCAGAATTGTATACACCATTAAGATTGCTACAAAATGTTGGGAAGTCACGACGAAAATTGATCACCACTTGCGCCCAGATTTCATTGCCAGCATTGTTGATTGTGTTACCCGGTGAATCAACTCCTTTGAAAGAAGTGGTCTGCAGAGCAACTTGCGTGCTCGCCACACGAACTTCGAACCGCGCGTATGGATCAGCCGTTTTTTGCCACTCCAACGTTGAGTTGGCGGCCAAAGGCTGAACCTGCATCATTTCCGACAGATATTGCCCTTCCGAATACCAACCGGCGTCATAAATACCAACTGGAGTGGAAGCCGTCGAACCGCCATTAATCATCACCCATTTTCCGTCTGGTCGCTGGAAAGAAATCGCGCCGTCGCTCTGACCAGTATACGTCGCGGTTATCGCACCACCCGGGATAAGTGAGCCCAGTGTAGAGTCAGCATAAGTATCAGGAAAAGTAAGCGTCGAATTTCCAGATACAATTCCGACCAAGCGATAGCTTCCAATGAGTCCATTGGCTGAGGCAATGGTTCGATACACTCTGCGTTCCGTCGTTCCGGTCGGACCAGCTATGATACCAGCAACATTAACAGTCTGATTACCAGCACTGGTTGTAGCTGTAGCTGAAGCGGCGGCTGGCAATGATTCCACCCCATTGGTTACAAAAGTATACTTATAGGTATGCACACCAATATCAACTGAACCGCCAGCACCGATCGATGCAATAGTTGCTGCTGTAGCTGGAGCCACAGCATATGGGATGGCCGGATTTGCCACGATAGTCGCGTCAGCAAATGTATCATTAAAAGTAGTACCCGTGCCGTCCACCTGTCCGACAAAATATTCAATTGTAGTACTAGCAGCACCGACCACTGTCCGATACACCCTTCTGGTGGTAGTTCCGGCTGGCGCGGCGGCCAATGTTACTGTCACAGCCTGGTTACCGCTCGTCGTAGTTACCGCCGCACTAACAGCTGAAGGCAATGATTCAATGCCACCGATTACATTCGTATAGCGATAGTAATATGCTCCTATTCCCAAGTTCGTACCAGCAACTAACGCGCCTGTTGGGAGAGCAGCCGCAGCTGCTGGTCCAACTGGCGGACCCTGTGCAATCACACCCATAGGGACGGTCAGATTAGTTACGATCGGTCCGCCGGTTGGAAAATAAATAGTTGAAGTTGCCAAAGTTCCCGCAGCAACTGGATTTCCATTCACAAGAAGGAATGTGCCATCCGCCCTTGGGATGACCGTCGTGCCCCTGCCATTTGCTGTTGTGCCAGCAGTCAATGTTGGGCCAGCGCCTTGTGCGCCATTGATTGGATTTAGTATGGTAGTAGTCGTTGTTGAAGCACCGGAATTTTCACCACTCGTAATAAACCAATAACCATCCGGGCGTTGGAAAGCAATCGAACCACAGCCCGTGGAGTTAGTAAAACCTCCACCGGCGCTAAATACCTTGGCGTTAGCATCATAATTTAAAGTGGTAGCATTGGCGGCGGCGCCCGGTGCAGCACCAATTTTTACTTTGTATTGATTATTATTCGGCAGACCCATCGGGATTGCCCACGATCCGCAAGAAATGTTTTGAGTGGTATCCGGGCCGATAATCATCGTGTTTGTCACCGGATTATATACAGAAGTGGTTTTAACACCATTGCCGTGAATAATTGTGTATGTGCCATCATTATTAAGAATGGCTTGCGATCCAACTCCAGCCGCCGCTGTGAGACATGGACCATTGGTAAACCGACTGCCGGAAGGTGCGTTCGGATTATAAATATCTGTCGCTGTGCTGGCTACTGTGCAAGCTGTGGTTGTAGCTAGATTTCCTAGGTATACCAGAAATGTGCCATCCGGCCGTTTAAGGGAAAATGCACCTGTTCCAACGCCGGCCGCATTAGTCGTAGTTGGAATATTACCCGCACCGGTTTGATTGATAAAGGTTTCCGTCGCCGGATCATAGAGATCAGCAAAATTTCCTCCTGGTTCAATAATCAGAAATTGCTTATCATCGCGCGCGATAACCGTCGTTCCTGCTCCAGCTGCATTCGTAAGTTGCGGATGCGCGTTGGAATATGCTCCCATATAATAGCCACCGGGTATGGTTGCTGATCCTGCTATTTGCGTCGTTGATTGCAAACGTCCATATGGCAAAACTAAATTACCATTAACTGTTTCCACTCGAGTTTCACTGCGAGTCGAAACCGGACCCGATGCGGTAACCAAAGAATATGGCGCCCCCAAAGAAGTATCCGCCGAAACATCGGTGTATGTCGTATCGGAACTGTTCAACGTCGTCAAAAGAAGCGGATCGGGACTGTTGCCGGCTGGAGTGCGATAAATTTTTCGATTCGTTGTTCCGGCAGGTCCGATTGGAATATTTGACAAACTAACACTGTCATTACCATCCCCATTGCAGGTTATGGCCGGAGTCGAAGGTGTTCCGAGTTGTGATTCGACTCCATTGGTAACAAAGGTCACATACCAGGTGTGAGTACCTGAAGTACAAGCCCCGCCAGTTGCATTGAGCGTGGAAGTTAGCGGCGCTGGTATGGTCGGATTGGTTGGGTTGCTGGCGTTTGGATTGGTGAAATCAAAATTAGAACGTTTAAGCACAGCTGAATTATCAACTTTAAGACTATACAATCTTGGGGTTACATAATTATAACGTGTCGACGCTAAACCATTTCCTACCCAAACATTGCGCTCATCAAAAAGTCTCTTTGGCAGCGGGCGATTGAATTGAACCGTCAAGCGCACGCAATCAT
Source organism: Candidatus Moraniibacteriota bacterium (assembly GCA_026396175.1). GTDB lineage: Bacteria > Patescibacteriota > Minisyncoccia > Moranbacterales > UBA2206 > UBA9630. The sequence continues at coordinate 61,829 of JAPLXG010000001.1, forward strand.
TTCCCACACTAGCATCGATCAGATCACCAGAATTGCGAATTTCATTCAGTGGAGCAGCATTAAGTGGCGTTGCGCATCCAGCTTGTGTTCCATCGGAACTATGGGCAGTTTGGACAAAAAATTGTAGCGTCGAAAAAGCGGTGTTGGTCGTGGCATTGCGTGCCGCTGCATATACCGATTCCATTTGTACTCGATACCACAGCGTTGAATTTGTATTGATTGAATTATTGTAAATATCTTCGGAAGTATATTTAGTATTGCTGTCACTCATCGGCAGGGCCGTGTCATAGGTGTTGGTATTTTGTCCGCCACCGACAATGATCTGCCATTTTCCGTCATGGCGCATAATCGAATGAGCTCCAGTTGTAACTGCTGTGAGTGGCGTAGCTCCATATGTCGTGAAACTATCATCACTTGGATCGTATATATATGCATTCTGCGAATTACCGCCAACAATAATCAAAAACTTTCCATTTTGCAATGGAATGGCATGACCGCCGTCACCAATCGCTGTGGCTGGTCCGCCAGATGCGTTACATGTAATAGTATTAGCTACCGGATCATATACCGCCCAGACGCTTACCTTTGAGAGAACGACATATTTCCCATCCTGTCGGCGCAACGCAACTGAACCGTTGGCATTAATGGCACATGTTCCCGCCGCCTGATTACCATCCAATGTTGGCCCCACCGTGAAAGCTCCGATTGGACTTCCCCCGGTAACAGTACCCGCATTCGGATCATATAATTGCGTATTAGATGAATTTCCCACAACGACTAATGCTTGACCATCATTGCGAGGCAGAATGACGGTCCCAGCCACCCAGTTGCCACCAGTTCCGGAATTTCCTGCAGTGAATGAATCAGCGACCGGATCATAAAGATCGGTCGTAGCCGCACCACCATTTGTTATCAAAAATCTTCCGTTCGGACGTAGATATGCTACTGTGCCGGCACCCTTGACCGCGGATGATGCAATATTTGGACCGACTGGTGCGACTCCCATTGGATCAATCAAGGAAGTGCTATTTGTTCCGCCACCATGCAAAATACGATATCTTCCACCTGGTCGTGGCAAAGCTGTCGCACCAGCTCCCGCCGCACTATTCAATACTTGGCCAGTAGGCGCAGCAGTAAATGTATTAGCCACGGAATCAAACACATCCATACCAGTTCCGCCTCCTCTGATCAATAAATATTTGCCATCAGCGCGGGTGATTGAAAACGCTCCGGCTCCGACAGCCACTGAAGTTGTTGCTCCGCCAGTCGTGATTGTTCCCTTGCCTCCATTAGGAATTCCACCTGTAGCAGTATCAGAAATAGACAAAGCGCCATTCGAGTTGTCCAAACTTAATCCAACGGTCGATCCGGTTTTTGAAAAGTCTGTAGATGTTTGTTTGACAATACTTGAATCACTGCCGTTTACCGTCAATCCACCATTATTCGCTACGGTGAATTTATCAATTCCGCTTTTTTGTAATTGCATTAGATTGCCAGTACTCGTTTCATTGATAAAAATAGCCGGGTTGGCATTAGCTGCCGAGTCTGCCGAAGCGGGGGCCAAACTCACGGTCGGGCCACCAGCACTAGTTAAGTCCGTAGACCAGTAGGGAATATTGGTGGCCAGATTATATTTCAAAACATATCCATCATTGCTCGATCCGCCCAGTCTTTGTGGCGCTCCAGCCGCTCCACCATAAATAACATCACCGGCAGTTGTCATCGGATTAGTCATTCCGGTACCTGCCGCTAAAAGATCTTGAGTTGTTGAACCGTCTTTACGGAAATAGAGATGCGGGGTGCTCGTATTTTCAAACCAGACATCCCCAACATTAGGAGCGGAAAGAACTGTTGATCCACCAGTCGGGCTGATATTCAAAGAAGCTTCACCGGTTGTAAATCCGGCTACATCCAAAAAGGCAGTCGGGCTAGTCATGCCAGTGCCAACACCAATGTTGCCGGCGAGATAGGAATTACTGGTACTGCTGGAATAAAGCGCCCAAGTTCCAGATGTGGTTGCCGCAGCGCCAATTTCCAAAGCAGTATTATGAGTGGCGCCAGTTGGCACAGTTAAATTTAAGCCATAACTATTAGTTGACGCACCGGTTGCGCCGGTAATTTTCATTCCAAAAACACTAGTACTGGTTGCAAGTGAGGAAGCAATATTTATCCCATAACTAGTCGTGCCAGCCAGCGCTGAAGTTGGCGCCATAATATTCAACCCCGTGCTGGTTGCACCAGATCCAGTCATTGCCGCTAAATTTAATCCGAAAGAATCCGTAGCGCCGGTAGTGGTAATCGCACCAACATTTAGCCCATAGTTGGCAGTAGAACCACCGGTAATTCCCGCTAAAATATTTAGTCCATAGTTATTAGTCGCCGTTCCGGCAATCGCTCCAATTTCAATTCCGGTGTTGGTCGAAGTTGTGCCTGACGAACCAGTTGTTCCTCCAAGGACGATGCCCTTGTTCATCCCTGTTGCCACACCGGTAATTTGACCGATATTAATTCCATAATTAGCCGTAGTACCTCCGGTAATCGTCGACATATTCATCCCCCAAGCAGTCCCGGTTGTTCCAGAGATGGCTCCAAGATTGATGCCGGTATGACTGGTTGCATTGGCAACGTTTGTGAAACCGCCCAAATTAACTAGTGTTGCTGTTGCTCCGGATAATGTATTGGTGATGGCAGCGACATTGATTGCTCCGGTCATCACTCCGGTTCCGGTCATATTGGTAATATTGATGCCATAGGAATTTGTTGCCCCGGTCGTAGTAATTTGTCCAACATTTATTCCGGTGTTAGATGTCGCTGTTCCCGATATTGAACCGATGGAAAGTCCGGTGTTGATCGCCGCTCCGGTTGAACCGGTAATCGCTCCGATGTTTACACCAGTGTTAGTCGAAGCACCAGTCGCTGTCAAACTGAGGATAGAAATTCCATATTTACTGGTTGTTGCGCCACCGGCAATGTCTCCAATCCGGATTCCGTAGTTAGCCGTGCCGGCTGCCGCACTGGAAAAACCATTTACGTTAATTCCATAATTAGTTGTAGCGCCGCCACTGGCTGTAATTTGAGCAATATTTAGTCCGGTCGCCGCGCCAGCACCTGTCAATGTTCCAACGTTTATTCCGGTGTTAGTTCCGGCGGAATTGATTCCTCCTGATAGGTTGATTCCATAATTAGCTGTCGCGCCTGTCAACTGCGCAATGTCCAAGCCGGTGGAAGTCGCACTGTTCATTGTCGCAACCTGAAGACCATAACCGGTTGTTGATGACGTAACATTAAAATATCCGCCAACATTTGAGTTCGCAGTCGCGCCGGTGACTGATGAATAGATTCCATAGTTTGTACCGGTCGTCGCCGTGTGTGCGATGTTGATGCCACGGTCATTAGCGGTGGCAGTCGCGATATCCAACCGATTGGCTGCTCCCGGTTGCACATTGATGCCAATATTGCCGGCAAAGTAGGAATTGTTGGCCATATTTGAATAAATCGCCCAGGTTCCCCCAGTAGTTACAACGCTTCCCAGTGTTAATGCTGAATTATGTGTGGCTCCAGACGGTGCAGTAATATTCAATCCATAATTTGATGTCACCGCACCAGCTGGTCCAGCAATCTGTAATCCATAATTTGTCGTTGCGCCACTCGCTCCAAAATAACCACCATAATTTGTCGTTGGCGCTCCGGATGATGGAATCGCGGCTGAATACACTCCGTAGTTCGTGCCCGATGTCGCGTTGTTTAAAACATTAATGCCGCGATCACTCCCGGTTGAAGTCAGAATATCCGTTTTATAGCTCGCACTAGCCTGACCAATTGCCAGGCGATTGTTCACTTCGTCATAGGCGGAAGTACCAAAAAGAATTTTACCTTTCGTGCCGTTGGAAGTCGACTGAAGAGTGAGCGTGCCAGATACCGCCGAACTTCCAATCAAAAGCGGATCGGTGATACTCGTCGTTACCGCGACAGTACCGGTAAAGCTAGCGGTGGCAGAAATGGTTTGCAGATTGATTGTGCTTGTCGTGGTCAGTCCGCCGGTGATATCTAAATCATCATTTAACTTGAAATTATCCGTAGAAGCGCCGTCATAATAGAGCGCCTTGGCGTTAGTGCTTCCGAATTGAAGTGTTAGATTGGTTGTGGCCGCGTCCGAGGTGTTGCCCACAATAAAGGTGACCTGATTAGTTCCAGTGTCAGTATTTTGCGTGTGGCCACCTACCGCCAAAAGATCCTTGGTAGTCGTATCGCGGAAATAGAGGTGCCCCGTTTCATACCACAAATCGCCGTTGTAGAGATTACCTCCGGTCGGTGCTGTTCCGGCGGCAAGATTAAGCGAAGCGTTGGAAGTTGTAGCTGCCCCTAGTGATAACAAAGCTGTTGGAGCAATAATTCCAACTCCCACTCTGTTATTCAACGCATCAATCGAAAAAGTATTGCTATCAAAATTCAGTGCGTTTGCCACATTGGCCAGCGCTACCGTTGAAGCAGAAGCAGCGGAAAGATTGAGCGCGCCAGCCGAAGTGATGGCTAGGGTGCCAGAGCTGGTGGTAGAAATGGTCAAATTCCCGGAAGTGTTGGCCCAAGAGGAAGTTCCGCCGGAAACAATTGTTGCCGCTCCGGTCGTATTGCCAGCGGAAAATGTTGATCCAGCTGTGGTTGCCAATTGAGTGATGCCGGAAGAATTGAGCGTGGTGAAGGCGGCAGTATTGGGAGTTCCCGATCCAATTGTTCCCGGCGCTTCCCAAGTCTTTCCTTCTAATTTATCTGAATTGAAAGCATAGGGCGAAGCGGTAAACTGCACGAGCGGTGTCATCTGCCCATTGCTGTCGAAATTAATTCCCAAATAAATATTATCTGAATTGAAATCAACCGCTGTGCCAAGGGTAGTATCCGTGTCCCCCAAATTAGTTTGAAAAATTCCGTCCACCGTGGTGATGCTTTTTGATTCTTTCCAAACTGCACTTCCCAAGGAACCGACGGTACAAGCCGTGACCGGGCTACCAGTTGTATAGATACAAAAAAGGAAAGTATGGCTGGCGTTCGTCACATTCGTTCCATCAGTGGCCACCATTTTCCCTTGGAAATTGATTTGTTTGAAAATTCCCGGCGCCGCCGAAGCATTTTTCGGGAAAACAAAAAATCCCCCCAGTAGAACCAGAATTGTGGCGAATATTAGCGGCGGTTTTAGTTTTGCGGCGGACATATTTGCTTTTGAAAAATAAAAAAAGCGGGCTGTTCACCCGCTTTTTAAAGCTTTACATATCCTTATTATACACTATATCTGGGAAAAAATCAAGAGCAAATATCCGCTTAGGTTAGCTAAAATCTTTTTTATTTAGACCAGGTCAAACTTTTTATGATCGCGTCCGCCTCTTTGTTTGATTTTTCATCCAAAGTGCTTGGCGTTGTGATGGATAAGGTTGCTACAAAATCATTATGAAGCACGAAATAGATCTTTTCGAACTGACTATTGTCATCCGCCGGAACAAACGCAACCCCTTGCACATCCCCTTGGGAAAAATTTTCTTTCCGATAACGCTTGACATTGATTGTCCGCATCAGATAATCCGGATCGTCCGCCAAATTATGACTCGGCAAACTTCTGATTGTCACACTGATCTTTTTCGACATCGCGCCCGTTTCGGACAAGTAAGCGCTTTCCAAAATAACGTCTCCGCTTTTTTGCGCCAGCTCATCAGATTTTACCACAAATTTATTATCATACATAAAAGAAATATATTTTCCCCTAAATGTGCCTGGAACGTCACTGCCAAGTTCAACCGCTTTAGTATCTTGAGCTCCTGACTTCACAATCCCCTCTGCCGGCTTTTGGGCGAAGCGATAAATTATTATGATCACAACTACCAGCAAAATAAAAAGGGTCAGCCAAATATATCTGCCCCAACGGAGTTTTTTTTGAGGAAAAGTTTCTTCCCCTGACTGCTCTTGATTTTTCTTTTTTGCAAAAGTCATTTATTTTTATTACTTTTTTTCTCGAAAAAAGAATCTTGTGGCAACAGAAAGCGCGATTAGGAAAATAATGAGGATAACAAAATTTGGCGGAATAAGAAAAAAACTGCTGCGCACGCTTTCAAAATCATCTTTGCCGTCATAACGATAGTTGAGAAGCAGAGTATAGTGTCCGGGAATGAACGCTGGGGTGATTGAGATAAATTTAGCGGAAAAAACCCGAAATGTTTCCGGTAAAATTATGCCCGATTCATTATTGATGATGCTTTTGGCAATCTGTCTGCCAAACGGATCAAGCACTTCCGCTGTTCCATAGGGAATGATATGCACATTGCCGGTATTTTGAAAACGCAGTTTTATTTGATCCGGCAAGCTAAAAAAGCTTTTCGCGAAATCAAAGCTTTTTAAGTTGAGCCCATATATTTCTCCGCCAATTTTGCGGACAAAGAGTAGCGACGCAAGAGAAGGATCAAAAGCGACGATTTCTTTTTTATTGTTATCATTCACATTTTCATTATTGTCTTCAACCTTCAAAAATACCGCCCCATAATGTCCACCGGGAGCTAGGGATTCTCTGTTTTCAATCGTCCCGCGAATTGTTTGTTCTTCGCCCGGGGCAAGCACCAGCGTGTCATTTGGCAAACTGACCCAAGACGCCAAACCGTATTTCAGATTGTCAGAAGCGCCCAAAAAGGCCACTCCACCGGATTCGTTCAATGTTCCAAAATCCAAAACAGAAACGCGGAAAACCGCCGGACTGATGGTGGTGTTTTTTACTTTAACAGAAAACTGTGCGCTCGTTTGGCCTTTTTGAACATCGACACTTTGAAAAAATGGGTCAATCAAAAAACCCGGCTGCGCATCTTGCGCCCGAGCTGAATTTCTCTGCGATAAAAATGCCAAGCTTAAAAAAAATAAAAGGCAAAAATAAAAACTTGCTTTTTTCATAGCTAATGAAAGATTTTTTGATTATTTGTTTTTCGCAAAAAGGTTTTTAATTTTTTTGTACCAATTTTGCACGGTTGATTTGAGACCGATGAGCACAAAGACTAGGATAAAAAATCCACCGATCAAAAGCCTCCACGGCAAAACCCAAAAAGCCACCTCTCCTTCAATCGGCACATCACGTTGACCATTGTCATAGACCAAGACCAGTTTCGCGGTATATTTTCCCCATCGCAGCTTTGAGGCATCGGCGAAGTTCCATTTTAGTTCTTG
>JAPLXG010000010.1 GCA_026396175.1 Candidatus Moraniibacteriota bacterium
AATGCACCGGCCCAGTCAGTATCACTCGCGGAGGCTGGTTTAATAGCAATGCTGATTGTAAAACCAGCGGAAAAGTTCCCGAATGCACCGATAAAGGCTATGAGTTTAAATTCACAACCAATCAAACCGGCACAGAAATCTGCACCTTCTATCCGACAAATACTAAAGACAATCTTCCCGGCACTCCTTTCTCTGTGAGTATCCAAGTTAACGGCACTCCCACCTGCGGCAACAACATCGTCGAAGGCCAAGAAGAATGTGACTACAATCCAAGCGCCGGAGCAATCAGCTATGTTCCATGTCCAGCCGGCAAAACTTGCAAAGATTGCAAATGTGTTACTGATCCAAATAAACCAGCTTGCCAACCAGATGACCCAGCTTGCGCCAAATCAACTTGCAAGGATGTGAGTTGTTTTGATGGGTGCAACTACAAAGTTGGACTCAAAGATTGTAAGGGGAGGCAGTAGGAAATTAATTTTTAATTTTTAATTTTTCCGCTCGAGGCGAACCAGCCGCGGGCTGGTAATTTTTAAAAACTTGCAGTGAAGGGTAATTTTTAGATGGACTGTTTTTTGGATTTGTGGTAAAATAAAAATAACAAAAAGCAATTTGGTTAAAATCTAATTAAAGTAATCCGCCTTCGCTAAAGCTACGGCGAGACGAAGCAAAAAAATGAATAGTCTTCTCATTCTCTCCCTCTTGATTATTATCGCAGTCCTTTTTCCTGGTGGAATTTTTTTTAGCCTTCTAGCAAAAAAATATTCACGAAGCGAGCGGGGGCTGTGGTCTTATTGTAAGGTCTTGCTTATTGTGGCGTTGTCAGTCGCGCTGTGCGCTTATCTATTTTCCCTCGGCTCTTTTCGACTGCCCGGTTTTTATCGATCCATTACTGTATTCGTAGTTTTTTTTCTCGGCTTGCTGATGTTTTTTATCGTGTGGTTTTTCCAAAAAGGTTGGCACCAATATGAGAAATTAGCAACCATTTTATGGGGCTTTCTGGTTTTCTTTATTGTAATCATCCTAAGTCTTAATTTCAGTATTTTTTATCCCGTTGTCATAAAGGATGATGGGATGGATCCGGTTTATGTCAAAGGAAGTTTTGTTTTTTGCCAAACAAATATAGCCCTAGCGCGCAATTATTCCAAGGGAGATACGGTAATTTTTCAAAATCCAATCGAGAAGAATAAAACGATTATCCGAAAAATTATTGCGACGTCCGGGGATAGCGTGAAAATCAATGGCGGGCAACTTTTTGTGAATGATCAATTGATTAGAAAAGTGCAAACTAATGAATTGATTGCTCCTGTCACGTTAGCGGACGGTCAATATTTTGTCTTAGCCGAAAGCGATAAAAATATTTTTGATTCAAAAACGTTTGGACCGATTTCTGGGGCGGATATTTATGCTAAAATAATGTTTAAACTCAATTGGTTGGCGAAATAATTTTTTGAATAATAATAAATCATTAAAATGAAAAGTAACATAAAATTAGCGTTGATAATTATTTTTTTGGTCGTCTTTGCCTTCAAGGCGGGGAATGTTTTTGCTTGGTGTGGTGACTTGTGTAGTTGCGGACCAATGCATCAAAATTGCAGTGGTTGTGGGGCTGGAGAGACTTGCGATGGTGACATAGTGTTTATTTTTAATGGTGGATATGGCTCCTGTACCGATGGCTGTCCCTATGGTTGCCATAATTGTTCCTATGGCGGTGGCGGAGGATGCAGTCCCGACTGTTCATCTAATTATCTCTATTGCTCCGGCACAACCTTTGGTGATGGTTGTGGAGGAACTTGCGCTGGCACGGGATATTGTCCCGCACTTAGCATCAGCGGATCTTGCAATTCCAACGGAACAATTTCGCTTAATTGGATCGGGGGACCATCGAGTGCCTATTACCTGCTTCGGATTGACGAAACCTCAAATAACGGCCAACCAGGGATGATAGATGGTTGGTATCGTTCAAATCCACCAGATTTAATCGATAACTATGTGCAGAGTAGGAGCTATTCTTATTCAGGAATTCCTGGCAAAAATTATAATGCGTGGGTTCATCCAAGTGCAAATATTAACATTGTGGCCAGTACCAGCTTTACTTGCCCAATTATTCTGCCTACTTGCGGAGTAGCGTTTACCGAAAGTCAAGCTAATTCGGCCTCAATAACAACGGCCTGTCTTGGAGCCACGAAAGGTTTCTGGTCCAATCTTGTTAATTATAACAGAACGCAATATGATCTTTGGGGAAAATGTCAAAAACTTAATGGAGCCGTCAGCTGGAAGCTTGATGAAAATTCTTTTAGTAATGCTGGCTGGTCGGGTCAGCCCTGGATTTTTAATTATGCGGGAGAGGAAAAATGTCAAGTTGGTATTTTTAATGAAGGCGTCATTCCAAGCGGTGATTGGTCGAATAAACTGGGGTCTTGTAGCACGGGAGCGGTGAGTGTTACTGACTGTTCCGCTCCAACCGTTTCCATCTCAGTTTCTCCTAACCCCGTTCCCTATGGTGGCAATCCCGGTTTCACGCTTTCTTCTACTAACGGCTATTATTGCTATGTCCTTATTGATTGGACGACGTATTTATTAGCTAATTATGCAACTTCCGGCACATACTATTACGGCGCTTTCACAACACCAGGTGCTCACACGGCTTCCGCCTATTGCTATAACTCCACTTGGGTCGGTTCCGGCTGGTCAACGACGAATTTCACAGTTAATTCTGCTCCCACCGCCACCCTTTCTGCTTCTCCTACTGCTATCCCATATAGCGGATCTTCCACCCTCACTTGGTCCACAATCGATGCGACTTCCTGTTGGGCGGATTGGTCCGGCTGGGTGGCAACGAGCGGATCGGTTTCCACTGGAGCTCTCACAGCTAACAAAACTTACAATCTAACTTGCTATAATAATGTCGGCGCTTCCACCGGGACAAAAAGCGCGACGGTTTCCGTCTCCGTCGCACCAACTTGCTCCCTCTCCGTCTCTCCTAATCCGGTTTCCTATGGTGGCAGTCCTAGTTTCACGCTAAGTTCCACTAGTGCCTACTATTGCCATATCCTTATGGACGGGGTCTGGGATTGGAACGTTTCCGGCTATTTCACCTCTGGCACCTATTCTCCCGGAGCACTTACTACTCCCGGAGCGCATAGCGCTTGGTGTTATTGCTATAATTCTGCCTGGGTTAACCCGAATGGTTGGTCAATAACAAATTTTACGGTTAATTCTGCACCTCTTCCCATAATTACCATAACGGCTATTCCAGCCACAGTCGCCTATGGCGCCGCGTCTACGATTTCGTGGTCAGTAACAAACACTACTTCTTGCTGGGCAAGTGGAGCTTGGTCTGGTTGGAAGTCAGTCGCGGGAGGAGCGGAGCCAACCGGACCAATCTTAATCAGTCAAGCCTATAACTTGGAATGCTGGAATAACGCCGGTGTCTCCAGTGGAGTAAAAAGTGTCACTGTTTCTTTGAATTGTTCTCCCAGCACCGCTTGCACCGAACCGAATTGCGGCAGTGTTTGCGGGAAAAAAATAGACTATAATTGCACTGGAACTTGCGGAGGAGTTTGCACCGCCACAACTTGTCCTCAAAAAAAGACTTGCCCACCTTGCAACTCCGGAACATGGCAAGAGATTGCGCTCTAGATTGCTTAGCGTGACAAATGAAAGTGTGGTATAATAAAAGAAGGAAAATTCATCCCCCACCACTTTTACTTTTATGCATTACGTTTATTTGATTAAAAGTAAGAAACTCGGAGAATTATATTTAGGTTGCACAAATGACCTGCGCGAAAGACTACTAAAGCACAATTCAAATAAAGTAAAGTCAACAAAATTTAAAGGGCCGTGGGAGGTGAGGTATTATGAAGCTTTTTATTCCAAAGCAGATGCTTTTAGTAGGGAAAAGAAGTTGAAACAAAATTATAGAGGACTACAAGAGTTAAAAAAGAGAACAAAAGAAAGTCTCACTTAAAGTAAAAGTGGTGGGGGATAAAGCAATGTTTGATTTTAGTTTTAAAAAAAATACATTCCTAGGGATTGATATCGGGACGGCCTCAATCAAAATTGTGGAAATTCGCATGATTGATGGCAAGCCGGTACTTTCGAATTATGCTTGGATGCCACTGGGAGGAAATGGTTCAGCGAAAAAAGACCTAGACTCAGAATATTTTTATGCAACATTACCGATTTGCATAAAAAAGATGATTAAAAAGGCGAAAATCAGCGGAAAAGATGCCTACATTTCATTGCCGTCTTTCGGGGGGCTGATCACGCTTATCGATTTTCCTGAAATGGCCGATGGTGATATGGAGCAGGCGATAAAGTTTGAAGCGCATAAATATATTCCCACCTCGCTCGACGACGTTGTGATTAGTTGGGATGTTGTGGAGAAGAGAGAGGCGGCAAAAAGTCCCGGCTTAAGTGGCGTTGAGACAAGAGGTCTTCCTGGGGCGACAGTCAAGGTGCTTTTGGTGGCTGCTTCAAAAAGTAAAATTTTGAAATATGAAAATTTAATCAAAACGTCCGGTCTCACACTTCGGTCGGTGGACATTGAAACTTTTTCCATCATTCGCGCTCTTCTCGGGAATGACCCTGGCAGTTTTATTATTATCGACATTGGGTCAAAAGCCTGTAATATTATTTTAGTGGAAAAAGGCGTAATCAGGATTAACAGAAATATTGATGCCGGAGGATTGGACTTAACCAGGGCGATTGCCAAAGAAATGCAGATTGACGTCGAAAGGGCGGAGGCACTGAAAGTTTCTGGTAAAAATTTTTTCACTTCTGCTGCGCCAACCAGCTTTGTCACGTTGGAAGTCATAACAGGAGAAGTAGAGAGAATAATCCGCACCTATTTCAAAGAAGAAGGCAGAGAAAAAGTGACAGAGATCATTCTTTCCGGCGGAATGGCCAATATGGTCGGTCTCGCGGATTATTTTTCGGACAAATTGAAAATAAAAACAGTCGTAGGCGATCCCTTTGCTAGAATTACCTATGACAAAAAAGCGGAAAAATTAGTTTCTCGAATCAGAACCAGTTTTGCGGTAGCGGTCGGCTCGGCGTTAAAAGGGGTTGAGGAATTTTCCAAAAAAGCAGTTAAATAAATTCATCCCCCACCACTTTTTCGCTCGCATCACTTACCCCCCCAAAATAGTTTAGTAGATTGTTGTCAACAAACTGATTAATAAATAGCTTACAGAGGGCTAGTTTCAAAAGCAAAAAAGTGGTGGGGGATAAAAATATAAAATAAATAATAATTTAATAAAATACTTTTCACTATCGCCGCGAATGCGAGCGAAAAAGTGGTGAGATTCACCCCGGTTAAATGGTCCGATTACGGAATTTAACGGGGTAAAAAAATAAAATGGTAAATATAAATTTGGTTACTGATGGTAGAAGTCAAAAAACAGTGGGGTCGGGGATTAGCAGTCTTTTCGTGGCACTTTTGGTTGTGCTGATAGTCTATGCGACTCTGTTTTTTTATGGAAAAAACTTGGAGAGCAAGGCAGCCGAGCTGAAAGCGGCCTATGATGCTAAGCGCAACAGTCTTATCATCGGAGATTCAAAAAAGATTTTGGATTTTCAAGATCGACTGATTGTTGCGAGAGAATCAATGACTGAGGAGCGGAGCGCCAAACAAGATTTAGATAAGGTGGAAGCGGCGGTTGTTGCTGGCACGCGGCTCAATGGCTATTCCTATGATGAAACGACAAAAGCGATAACGCTGGATTGTTATGCGGATAACTATGACACGGTGGCCAAGCAGATTTTGAGTTTCAAGAGTTCCGATTATTTCATTTCCGTTATGGCAGGAGGGACGAAATTTGATTCAAAGAGCGGTAAAATTAATTTTCCGGTTATTTTAACCCTCCTCCGCTAAACCTCCTACGCCAAAGCTACGGCGGTCAAAGAGCTACGGCGGGCGAGCTCGTTGGTTAATTCCACAGGGCTTGCTAAGAAAAGAAGTTTTAATTTTTTCTATAGTTTTAGTGATTTTAACCAATTAAATAAAAAACATGAAAATAAAAATATTACTTGCTCCGGCGCTCATCGTAATAATCATAACCTTGCTTATCTGGGTGGTCTATCCCAGCTACACCAACGGAGTCGATGGAGTGAAAGAAGAATACCAAAAATTTAATGAGCAAAAGCTCTTATCTTCCAACTTGGATGATCAGATTGTCAGCGTGGGAAAACTGGCGGCTGACCTGAAGACCAATGCCGCCCAGGACGCCGTTACTCTGGAGTACATTCCCAACAAAAAAGAAGAGGAAAAAATAATTGAAAACCTCGATCAATTGACCAGAGATAGCGCGCTGTCTGTTCTTAATATTTCCGTTTCTGAGGTGAAAAAGGAAGAAGTGGTGCCGGAAATTGTGGCTCCCGCCGTACCATTGGGCGCGGCTCTTCCCGGTGCTTCTTCTGGTGTAGTAGTAACTCCTGTGCCGTTGGCTACAACCAAGGCTGTGCCGGAAAAAATGAGAGTTGAGCTTTCTGTTTTGGGCGATTATGGAGGGATAAAGATTCTTTTGGAAAAGATTGAAAAAATAAAAATGTTTAGCAAATTTTCCGGCGTGGAGATAAAGACACTGCTCAAAGAGGACCAGACTTTGAGTGATTCTCTTTCGGCAAAAATAACTTTGGAATTTCGCTATCTCAAAGAGCTAAATAATTTGGTCGAGGGCGATATTAGTAATCCGATTTTTTCCACTGGGACTTTCGACAGAAAAATCGAGGACGATATCAAAAACAAAAAAAGCATCAATATAACCGATGTGGTTCCGGGACAAAAGGGAATTGTTAATCCTTTCATAATGGCAAAATAATGGCTGAAGATGAGGTTAAAAAAAGCGATGAAACTGCGAGCCAGGGAAAATCGGGAATCAAACAAAATATCTTGAGAGAAATTCCAAAAAATATCGCAGGGGATATTGTTAATATCATTCCCAAGGAAGTCGCTCAGAAATATGAAATGATGGCTTTTGGCAAAGCGGAAGGTGTTTTAAGTGTAGCGATGGTTGACTCGGAAAATATGCAGGCTTTGAATGCGCTCAACTTTGTGGCGGAAAAAGAAAAGGTGAAAATAGAAACCTACGCCGTGTCGCGCAAAAATTTTTCCGAACTTTTATTGCATTACAATGAAACTAGCGAGGCATTGAAAGACGCGATTGATTCGTTTAAGGATGAAAAAGAAGAGGTGGCGGTTTTTGAGAAAAATGAAATAATCGCGGAAAAAGGAAAAAAAGAAGCGGAAATTTTGAAAGACGCGCCCGTTACCAAGCTGGTCGAAGTACTCATCAGCCACGCCGTGGAAGGGAAAGCCAGTGACATTCACATCGAGCCGATGGAAAAAGATTATCGGGTACGTTTTCGGGTAGATGGAGTACTCCACGTCAGTCTCATTTTTCCGCTGGAGATCGGTCCGGTAGTAATTTCGCGGATCAAAATTTTGGCTAATTTGAAAATTGACGAAAAAAGAAAACCACAAGACGGAAGGTTCCGGTTGAAATTTAACAAAAAAGACATTGATTTTCGCGTTTCTTCTTTGCCGGTAGTGGGAGGGGAAAAAATTGTGATGAGAATTTTGGACAAAGAAAATGAAACCGGCAGCACAAACGCCCTGGGTCTTTTGGGCAAAGCTAAGGAGGATATCAGTCTCGCGATTAAAGAGACCTACGGCATGATTCTTCTCACCGGTCCGACCGGTTCGGGGAAATCGACGACACTCTACACACTGCTCAAAATTCTCAACAGTGAAGATCGTAACATAATCACACTGGAGGATCCGGTTGAATACTATATCGAAGGGATGAATCAAAGCCAGATTAGGCCGGAAATCGGCTATACTTTCGCATCCGGTCTGCGGACGGTTCTCCGTCAAGATCCCAATGTGATTATGGTGGGAGAAATTCGCGACGGCGAAACGGCGGAACTGGCTGTACATGCGGCGCTTACGGGGCATCTGATGTTTTCCACCTTGCACACTAACACGGCAGTCGGGGCGATTCCCCGTCTCATTGATATGGGAATCGAACCGTTTCTTTTGTCTTCTTCTCTGCGTATGGTGGTGGCTCAAAGGCTCGTGCGGCGAATTTGTGAAAAATGCAAGGAAAAGATAAAAATATCTGATGTGATTCGCGAAAGAATAATGGAAAGAATAAAAAATATTTCCGAGAAAGAGTTGAAAAGTTATGGCGTAGATTTGAGCGGCGGAGCTGAATTCTATCACGGTGCGGGTTGCGACACTTGCAATGGAACAGGACTGAAAGGGCGCGTCGCGATCTATGAAGCGGTGCCCGTGACAGACGCGATAAAAAATATTATTATTGAAAACAGAGGGAGCGAAGAGTTGCTCAAAAAAGAAAGAGACCATATGGGGGTTCTGACCATCGAACAAGACGGCGTGCTGAAAATGCTCAAGGGCCTCACGACAATTGAAGAAGTGGAGCGGGTAACGGAATATAATTTCACTACTCTGGCGGAAGAGAACGACTAGGTCTAACAATTTATTTTTTTGAATATATAATCCTATGGAAGACAGCAAAAAAACAGTAATGATTATCGAGGACGATCGTTTCGTGATGGACATCTATCACACAAAACTGACCCAATCCGGCTTTGCCGTGGTCAATGCCGAGAACGGTCTTGAGGCGTTGAAAAAATTGCGAGAAGAGAAGCAAATTCCCGACTTGATTCTTCTCGATATCATTATGCCCTATTTGGGTGGGTTGGAAGTGCTGGAAGAAGTCAAAAAAGATGAGCGGTTGAAAAATATTCCCGTCATCCTTTTGACCAACTTGAGCCAAAAAACGGAAATTGACCGGGGAATGGCGCTGGGAGCGAAAGATTTTTTGATCAAATCGCATTTCACGCCATCGGAGGTTTTGGAAAAAATAAAAACTGTGCTTAAAGAAGCCTAAAAATATGTTACGAACCGAACAAAAAATAAAAAACTTGCTCAGAATCGCCGCGCAACGCGAAGCCTCGGATTTGCATCTGGTGGTGGGTCGTTATCCGACTTATCGCATCGATGGAAAACTCTATCCGCTCAAGGAAGACGCGATTCTCACTCCCGCCGCGACAAGAGAAATTTGCGATGTTATTTTAAATGAAGAAAAGAAAAAACAATTTGAGAAAGAAGGCCAGATTGATTTTTCCTATAACTTTGAAGACAAGGTGCGTTTTCGCGTGAATGCTTTTTTCCAGCAGGGCTATACCAGCGTCGCTTTTCGGTTAATTTCCAAGGAAATCAGGACGCTGGAAGAGTTGGGTGTGCCGGAAACTCTCTATGATTTTACCCGGGTTTCCCAAGGATTGTTCTTGATGGTGGGGCCGGTAGGACACGGCAAATCAACCACCTTGGCCGCGATGATCAATGAAATTAATCACAACCAAGAAAAACACATTCTCACCATCGAAGATCCGATCGAATATATCTATGAGCAAGACCGTTCTATCATCAATCAGCGAGAAGTTTATCAGGACACGGAATCTTTTCAAACAGCGCTCAAGGCAGTTTTTCGTGAAGATGCTAATGTGGTTTTGATTGGAGAATTGCGGGATTTGGATACGATTTCCGCGGCGATGACGGCGGCGGAAACGGGGCATTTGATTTTTGGTACATTGCACACTAATGATGCGCCACAAACGATTGATCGTATTGTGGATGTTTTTCCGGCGCATCAGCAAAACCAGGTGCGCGCGCAACTGGCCAGCGTGCTTTTGGCGGTAGTGTCACAACGGCTGATTCCCAAGATTGACAAGGGCAGAATTCCGGCGGTGGAAATTATGATCAAAAATCACGCGGTGGAAAATCTAATCCGAGAGAACAAGAGCTATCAAATCGGCAATGTGATTGAAACCAGTTCGCAAGAAGGAATGGTGACGATGGATCGCTCACTTTCTGATTTGGTGCGCAGAGGCTTGGTCTCACTGGAAACCGCCTCGTCCTATTCGCGGGATGCTAAAAATTTTGAAACACTCCTGAAATATTAATGAAAAGTGTTTTTGCATTCTATGAATTGATGCTATAATGAATTCATCCCCCACCACTTTTTCGCTCGCATGGAATGCGCGAGCAAAAAAGCCTAATAAGAACCGATGGTGTCATTACAAAGTAATTTTTTTAGAAGTAAAATAACCTCCTAAGCGAAAAAGTGGTGGGGGATAAAAATATGAAATTTAAATTTGAAGCAAAAACAAAAACAGGAGAAAAACAAACTGGGCTGGTCAATGCTGCTAATCGAGATTTGGCCGCGGCTATTTTGCAAAAAAACGAACTTTTCCCGATTCACATCGAAGAAGATGTGGATAATTTGGCAAAAAAAGTTTTTGCCAAGTATTATGACCGAGTGACCGACAAAGAATTAGTGATCTTTTTTCGTCAACTGGCAATTCTGATTGAAGCGCGCGTACCGATCGTGGTGGCGCTCACGGCGATTGAAGAACAAACTAGTGGCAGCTTTTTGAAAATTATCATCAATGAAGCAATCAAAGATATTGAAGATGGCGTGACGCTTTCTGATGCGCTGGCTAAGCATAAAGAAGTTTTTTCCAATCTGGCGATCAATATCGTAAAGGCGGGAGAAGCTTCGGGAAATTTGAAAAAATCCGTGGAATATGTCGCTGATAACATTGAAAAAAACTACGAGCTGACCAGTAAAGTCAAATCGGCGATGACCTACCCACTAATCGTACTTGTCGTTTTTTTTATAATCGCCTTTCTCGTCATCACTTTAATTATTCCCAAACTCACTGTGATGATCAAAGATTTGGGCGCGGATGTGCCATGGTACACAAGACTCCTCATTAACACGGGAGATTTTATGGCTGTATATTGGTGGGCGGTGCTTTTGATGATTGCCGGTATTATTGGGGGTATCATATATTATCTCAATACCATCGATGGCAGAAAAGAATGGGATCAGATAAAACTCAAATTGCCGGTAGTTGGCGTGATGTTTCGCTACGTCTACATCACCAGATTTTCGGAAAATCTGGCCGTGCTTTTGGCCGGAGGCATCCCGATCATCAAATCCATCACAATTGTGAGCGCGGTGATTGGCAATACGGTCTATGAGGAACTTTTTTTGCGCACGGCCGAGAATGTCAAAAGAGGAGAAAATATGAGTGATGTTCTCAAGCGAAGTTCGCTCATCCCACCAATGGTTTCGCATATGATCAAAATCGGCGAGGATTCCGGCCAGATCGATTCAGTACTCGGGCATATCACGAAGTTTTATGGCCAAGAAGTGGAACTGATGGCCAAAAATATGTCCACCCTTATCGAACCAATCCTGATGATTATTATTGGAACTGGAGTTGGCCTTATGGCGGTCGGAGTTTTGATGCCAATTTATAATATCGCGGGGCAGATCAAATAGAATTTTCAATTTTCAATTTCTAATTTTCAAACAAGCCACAATTTAGCAATGTTTTAATTATGAAATACGATCTTGAGGATAGAACGAGAAAATTTAGTAAAGAAGTCATCCAATTCTTACTAAAAATCAAAAAGCATAGAATTAATGATAGCATGATTTCTCAGTTGATCAGATCAGCAACAAGTGTTGGAGCAAATTATTGCGAGGCTAATGGTGCCAGTTCCAAAAAAGATTTTAACAATAAAATATTCATTTGCAGAAAAGAAATACAAGAAACCGAATATTGGCTAGAAATGTTAGCAGCGTCCAATCCGGAAGAAAAAGAAACATTAAAAGTACTCTGGAAGGAGGCTCATGAGTTAACTCTCATTTTTAACAAAATTTCCACCACAATTAGAGAAAACAAAATTGTTAAATTGGAACATTAGAAATTGTTTGAAAATTGAAAATTAGAAATTGAAAATTATTTAAACTAGAAAGTGAGGCGATAAAATGAAAACAAACAAAAACATGCGAAAGCGCGCCACGAAAGCGCCTATGCGAATAAAAAACAATGGTTTTACTCTGATCGAACTTTTGATCGTGATCGCGATTATCGGAATTTTGGCTTCAATCGTGTTGGTTAGTCTTTCTTCCGCTCGTCAAAGAGCGAGAATGGCGGAGTTTAAGTCGGTAGTAGATAGCACTCGTTCAGCATTGGTTTCTAACTGCGACACTGTCAATACGGGTGATTCCACGATAACACTTTCCAGTAGCACAACAGTTGGAACGAATTTGAATCAAACTGGAGCTTGCAGTAATGGAGAAATCAATGGTGACTTGACAATGGTGTCGGCTGTCGGCTTAACAGGAACAGAGTGCACCGCCACGATAAATCAAAACGGTTCAACATTTGGCGCTGGGTGCTAGTTATTTAAGTAGATTTTAGATGGTTTAAATAGTATATAAATAGGATAAAAACTTCACAAAATCCTAAGTGGGAATTGTGAGGTAAACCCCGTAAATCCCGCTTTGGCGGGACACGGGGTAAACTAGAAAGGGAGGTGAAAAAAATGATACAAAACAAAAAAGTCATGCCTAACGGCAGACAGGGTTTTACTCTAATCGAACTCTTGATCGTGATCGCGATTATCGGAATTTTGGCTTCCATCGTATTGGTCAGTCTTTCTTCCGCTCGTCAAAGAGCGAGAATGGCGGAGTTTAAATCAAAAGCTGCAAGTTTTCAAGCAGCTATGGTAGCTGGATGCGATTCAACACCCACAGTGATTCCTACTTGGCCAGCCAATGATACTACAGGAACTCAATCGGTTGCTCCAACTTGCTCAGCTGCTGGTGAGATCGCAGGAGGCGCATATGTTTCAGTGGCGGGAGTTACTGGAACAGCTTGTACTGCAACTTTCAACCAAACGGGAGTAGTATTTACTGGTTCTTGCTAGTTTGAAAATTTTTTTGCTTGCCAATCAGCCCCCATCTTTTTTAACAGACAGGCTTTTCTTGAATATAGTTAGCGTATGTTTTAGCTAGCATCAAGTGGGGTCATTGCCTGGAAAAGATATGAGGCAAACATACACCTTGGCAAGCAGATAAAGTTTTTAAGCGGTTTTATTTTCCCATGTCGGATAAGT
This sequence comes from Candidatus Moraniibacteriota bacterium, assembly GCA_026396175.1. Classification (GTDB taxonomy): domain Bacteria; phylum Patescibacteriota; class Minisyncoccia; order Moranbacterales; family UBA2206; genus UBA9630. The sequence continues at coordinate 13,004 of JAPLXG010000010.1, forward strand.
TTTGTGTTGCAATGTGCAATACTGTGGGTAGTGTGCTATAGGGACCAAGTCCCCAATTGGGGGCTTGGTCCCTCACTCAAACTGCAATAGATTTAGTTAATTTGGTATTATTAAGGATTTATTTAAATGCTAAAAATGGCAAAAAGAAAGAAAGACGCCGGCTTCACCCTAATCGAAGTCCTTTTTATAGTGGCGATTATTATCATATTAGTCTCCGTAGTTTTTGCGAATATAAATCAATCTCGAGTAAATGCGCGAGTAAATGCGGCCAAAACGTCACTCCGCACGACTTTGCCGGCAGTGCTTGCTTGTAATGATTCTAGCAGTGCGGTAAATGTTCCGGTTGGCACGGAAGACGGCTCGAAATTGATTTGCAATAACATAACAACTTCCGCTTGGCCGAAATTGTCCAATGGGTATCAATATTTCGCCGGAGGATTTTATGGTGCGAATTGCGATTTCTATATCACCACCGGCACCGATACGCCTTCAGGCTCTTTGCATTGCACTTGTCTGAGCCAAATTTGCACCTAGCGTTTTGCTTTATTTTCTCTCTCGCGGTATAATAAAGGCACAAAAGAAGGGTTTAATCCTAATTGCTTAAAATAAAAACGGAACTTTTATGCTTATTATTTTTTTTCTTTTTGGTCTCATTATTGGCAGTTTTTTGAATGTTTTGGTCTATCGGATCCAAACGGCGGAAACGATTTTGGGGCGTTCGCATTGTCGCAAGTGCAAAAAAACCATTGCGTGGTATGACAATATTCCGCTTTTGAGTTTTATTCTCCTAAAATTCAAGTGTCGCGAGTGCGGAGAAAAAATTTCTTGGCAATACCCGCTGGTGGAGTTTTTCACCGGAGTCATTTTTGCGCTTTTGGCCAGTCAATATTTTGCGCTGGAAGATATGACCACTTGGATTACCACGGGTGCGATGCTTTTTTTTGCCAGTGCGTTGGTTGTGATTTTTGTCTATGATGTAATGTATATGGAAATTCCCAGCCTGGTGCTTTGGCCGGCTGTCGTCCTAGCTTTGGCATTTGATGTTTATTCGGACCTAGGAACATCTTTTTTTAGCATTTGGGATCGTTCGCTTATCTCAGGGCTCATCGCCGCCGTTGTCGCGTTTTTGTTTTTTTTCTCCTTGTCTTTTTTTTCGCGAGAAAAGTGGATGGGGATGGGAGACGCCTATCTCGTGGTTCTGCTCGGTCTTATCCTGGGTTGGCCGAAAATTCTTCTGGGTTTATTTTTGGCTTTTGCCATCGGAGCGGTTTATGGGCTAGTGCTCATTGCGCTCAAAAAGAAAAAAATGAAAAGTCAATTGCCTTTCGCGCCATTTCTCATCATTGGAACACTTCTGACTTTGTTTTATTATTTTCCCATCACTGAATGGTACCTAAGTTTTTTTTAAGCTGTTATTTTTATGTTTTGCAAAAAATTATTTTCAAAAGGTTTTTCTTTTGTGGAGCTGATGGTGGTAATCGCGATTATTGGGATAATGGTCGCGGTTGTTACTGTGTCTTTTGGCGGATCTCGAGCGACAACCAGGCTGAAAGCCGCTCAAGACGAGGTCACATCGGCGATCAAATTGGCGCAAAGTTATGCTTTGCAAGGAAAAATTCCCGCGGCCGGAGTCAAGCCCAGTGCCTATGGTTTTAAGTTCACGAGTAATCAAAGTTATCAGATTTTTTATGTAGCCGGCGGAGTGGAAACTGCCCTGGAAACTTATTCCTTGTCAGATAAAGGCGTTACTCTAACTAGCCCAGCCCCTGCTAGTACGAGGCTTACCTTTGATTTGCCGAATGGAAATTTTGGTGGCAATTCCGGCACACTTACTTTTACTTATAGTGGAAAGTCGAGACAAATTGATATTTCCTCCGGCGGAGCAGTGGTGGAAAGATAGAATATTATTTATAAACAAGAATAAAAAAACAAGCCATTACTGTCATTCTGAGCGCAGCGCAGCGGAGTCGAACTTGCCTACCGGCAGGCAGGGAATCTACTGACTAGTTATCGTAAGCGTAGTATATTTATAAAAAACTTTGTGGTAATGGTAAATAGATCCTTCGGCTACGTCCCGAGTACGGGACTTCGCTCAGGATGACAGCTTGAGTTGATGCTAATATTTATGAAGAAAAAACAAGGAAAAAAAGGATTTTTACTGATTGAAGCGATGCTCGCAACGACTGTTTTGGTTTTTGGGATTGTGGCGGTGATTCCGTTGGTTTCTTTCAGTTTGCGCGAAGCGATGGACAGTCGTGACCAGGTGATTGCCGGAATGCTCGCGCAAGAAGGCGTGGAGTTGGTGCAAAATCTGCGCGATAACAATTGGGTACAAGTACCGGCAAAAACAGCTTTTCAAGATAATTTTCCCAGTAGTAATAAAACTGATTGCCGGATAGACTATAACAGTTCAGATGTGAAAACATGTGGCAGCTCTTTTAAGCTCTATCTGGATGGTAGCAATTTTTATGCGCACAGCGGAGCTACAGCGACAAAATTTCAACGTAAGATTGAATTGGCATTTGATACTAATAACAACACTACAGCAAAACAATTGGTTATCACCAGCGTGACAGTTTGGGGAACGGCTGGCTTTCCACCCGATCCCATAAGTGCTGCGAATTGTAACACGACCGCCAAGTGTGTTTTTACTAAAACAACATTAACGACTTGGCATCAGTAATCTAAAAAATACAAAAGAATGAAAAGAAAAAAGAGTGCAAACAACAACATACAAGAGTACGCTACGCGAATAAAAAACAGTGGCGGTTTTTCCATGATGGAACTTATGGTGGCGATCTTTATTTTCACCGTGATCACCCTGACCGCCACGGCAACTTTCACAAACATTTTTTCTTCTTGGAAAACAACTCGTCAGATTCAGGCTAATTTGGAAAATGCGCGAACAGCGATGGAAACGATTGGGAAAAATATTCGAATGAGCAATAAACTAAAACTTTCCTCCGGAGTGCTCAGTATGTTTAATAATTCCCAGGGTAAGTGTATTGAATATCATTCGACTGGAGGGAATTTGGAGAGTAATGTCTGCACGCCAAGTGACGCGGCTATTACCGCGGCAACTTATAACTGCGGTTCGGATCCTTGCGATAGTGGAAGAAGCTATACGGGCTGGACGACGCTTATCGATAGCAATGCGACAGTAAGCTTTAATGTTGTGCCAACTGACGTGGCGGGTAAAAAAGTGGGCAAGGCAACAGTTAATATTGTGGTGGGAACCGGAGCAACAAAGCAATATCTTCAAACTACTACCTCTTTCCGTGATTATAAGGATTTTTTCTATCCAACGCCGTAATTTTTTATTTGAGATGATGAAAATATTAAAAAGAAAAAACAAAGCTGCCGTTTTAGTTGTGACGATGATTATTCTCGGCTTGATTTTAATTTCAGCACTGTCAATGTCGCTTGTTTCACTGCGGGAGCGCAGAGCTTCGATTGGTGATGCAAAATCGCAATTGGCGTTTCAAAACGCCCAGACCGGGGTGGAAATGGTAATGTATGCGATTATAAATGGTCGAGCTCCGGTGGACACGCAGGTCGGGAGTATTAGTGGTTTTAGTTGTACTACCAATAGCGGCGCAACCAATGCAATTCTTACTAAATCAGGCGATACCACTTTTTCAGTTGAATTAATGAAATATGGCTATGATTCTTCTAATTCAAGCACCTACACTGACTGCGGCTATTATGCCAGCAAAATAGTTTCTATCAAATCAATCGGTGTCGGCGCTGGTCAACAGCGAGCAATCGAAGCGGCCGTACCGACAGCGCCTTAGCTTCTCGGGTTCTTTATAGGCTCTAAGAGCCCGTTGGGGCGGGCTCTTAGAGCCTCTTTTTACTTCAGATAGGGTTTCTTATGACCTGTTTTTTGTTTATGCTATAATAAGACTATGGCAAAAGACGACGAACAAATCAAAGAGCGCATCAGAAAGCTTTCCGCGGAAATCAATAAATTGCGCTATGAATATCATATTTTGGACAAGCCTGATCTGACCGATGAGGTCTATTCGTCGCTTATGGCGGAATTACGCTCTTTGGAGGAAAAATATCCTCAGTGGAAATTTTCGGATTCGCCGACGCAAAGGATTGGCGGGCGTCCACTCGAGCGATTTCAAAAAGTATTGCACAAAACCAGGCAGTGGTCTTTTGATGATGCGTTTGATTTCTCTGAAATGGTGAAGTGGGAAGAAAAAGTACTTCGCTTAATTTCAAAATCCAATCCGCCAGCTGGCGGACTAATTCCAAATAAGAGCTCAAAAAGAGCAGAGGAAGAAGAATTAGATGTGGATTCAATACCAAATACTAAATACCTGCCTCGCCGGCAGGCAGGCCAAATACTAGATACTAAACCGGATTATGTTTGTGAGCTGAAGATTGACGGGCTGAAAGTTATTTTGACCTATGAAAATGGCAACTTTGTGCGGGGGGCGACGCGGGGTGATGGGGTGATTGGGGAGGATGTGACGGAAAATTTGAAAACGATTTTTAATATTCCTTTGAAATTAAAGCAATCGATAAATTGCATCGTGGTGGGGGAATGTTTTATGGGCAAAAAAGAATTGGTGCGGATTAATAAATTGCGCGCGAAAAACGGTGAAGCATGTTTCGCCAATTCGCGAAATGCGGCGGCGGGATCAATTCGACAGCTCGATCCGAAAATTGCTTCTGAACGGCGGTTGGGATGTTATGTGTATGATATTGATCAGCTAACAGTGACCAGTGAGCAGGGAACAGTGAACAGTACGCAAGAAACCTACCTACCGGACAGGCAGGCAAGAAACCTGCCTACCGGACAGGCAGGCAAGAAACAAGAAACAAAAATTCCAGAAAGTCAGATAGAAGAACTGGAACTCTTGGAAGAGTTGGGGTTTCGGGTGAATGAAAATTATCGTCTTTGCGAAAGTGTTCAAGAGATCGAGGATTATTATGAGGAGTGGACGCGAAAAAAAGATAAAGAAGATTTCGGGATCGATGGCGTGGTGGTGAAAATTAATTCGCGATTTTTGCAGGGCGTGCTGGGTTACACCGGAAAATCACCGCGCTGGGGTATCGCCTATAAATTTCCAGCGGAAAAAGTGACAACAGTCGTGGAGGATATTTTGGTGCAAGTGGGACGAACCGGAGCGCTTACGCCGGTGGCGCATCTGCGTCCGGTGCTCGTTGCCGGTTCGATGGTTTCCCGCGCCACGCTTCACAATGAAGACGAAATCAGGCGTTTGGATGTGCGGATTGGCGACACGGTTGTGGTGCAAAAAGCGGGGGATGTGATTCCGGAAATCACGGAAACATTAGTTGGTTTGCGGACGGGAAAAGAAAAGATATTTTCCATGCCGAAAACTTGTCCGATTTGTGGAGGGCCAACGGGTAAATTTCCAATTTCCAATTTCCAATTTCCAAATAAATCCCAAATATCAAAATCCAAAAAAACAGACCAGAAAGAGGAGAAAATGGGAGTGGCTTTGTATTGTTTGAATCCGAAATGCTTTGCGGTGGAGATTGAAAAAATTATTCATTTTGTTTCTAAAAAAGGTTTTAATATTGATGGCCTGGGCGAGAAAATTGTGGAACAATTGATCAATGTTGGCGTGATTGCCAATATGGCGGAAATCTTTGAACTGAAAAAGGGGGACTTGGAGCCGCTGGAGCGTTTTGCGGAGAAATCCGCGGATAATTTGATTTCAGCGATTGAAAAAAGCAAACACATCGCGCTGGAAAAATTTCTCTATGCGTTGGGGATTCGGTATGCAGGAGAAGAGACGGCGGTGCTTATAGCGCGAAGCATTGAAAATCAAAATGTAAATCTCAAAATGGAAAATGACAATGTAAAATTGAAAATTGAAAATTTGGAAGATATAATTAAATATTTCCCGTTAATTTTAAAAGAAGACTGGATGGGCATTAAGGGGATCGGGGAGAAGTCGGCGGAAAGTCTTAGTCAGTGGTTTTCGGACGAGGAAAACTTGAAATTATTGGAAAAGATGCGAGAAGCTGGCGTGCAAATTCTTGTGGAGGCGAGGCAGACTGCATTCGCGCAAAAATTGCAGGGAAAAACTTTTGTGCTCACGGGTGAGGCCGAAAACTTTACAAGAGATGCACTAAAGGATATGATTAGAAAAGCTGGGGGAAGCGTTTCGTCGTCTGTCAGCAAGAAAACGGACTATGTCGTGGCCGGTGAAAATCCTGGGTCAAAATACCAAAAGGCGAAAGATTTGGGGGTGAGGATTATTGATGAGGAGGAGTTTAGAAAAATGCTTTAACCGATACGAAACTACGAAACGCATCCGAATCTACGAAAAGAAATGCAGAGAATTTATTTGTTCGTAGATTCGCATTAAATTCGTAGTTTCGAATCGGATAATATAACTGAGTTTATATCGCTATGCTAGATAAGAATGAAGTAAAACATATTGCGAATTTAGCTAGAATTGGAATTACCGAAAAAGAAATGGATAAATTCTCCCACGATTTGTCGTCGATTTTGGATTGGATAGCTCAGCTTGAAGAAGTGGACGTAACGGGAGTTTTGCCGACTGCGCATATCACGGGGATGAGTAATAATAGCCGTGAAGACAGTGTTTCTGATTTTGCTGAGAAAGAAAAAATTGTCGCGCTGTTTCCGGAGAGTCGGAATGGGTATGATAAAGTGAAAAGCGTACTATAGCTTTTAGTCAAGAAAGTCGTTGCTGGGCATGTGGCCTTAGCCGTTAAAAAGTTTCTTAATTTCTAATTTTCAATTTCTAATTTCTAAACAATTTCTAATGACTAAATGATAAAATTTCAAAATTAATTCATTGCGAAATTGAAAATTGTTTGAAAATTGAAAATTGCGAATTGAAAATTAATCAATAACATGATTCGGGAATTACACAATAAACTGATAAACAAAGAAATCACTTCTGTTGATTTAACGCAACAGTATTTCGACGTGATTGAAAAAAAAGATAAGGATATTTTTGCCTATTTGACTTTGACCAAAGAGCTTGCATTGGAACAAGCGAAAAAAGTGGACGCGAAAATTGCCAGGGGCGAAAAAATTGAACTGCTTGAAGGAATTCCTGGGGCAATCAAAGATAATCTCTGTATTGCTGGCGTGAGAACGACTGCTTCTTCCAAGATTTTGGACAACTATATCGCGCCCTATGACGCGACGGTGATTGAGAAATTGAAGGAAGTCGGAGCGGTCTTTTTGGGGAAAACTAATTTGGATGAATTTGCTATGGGATCATCGACGGAAAATAGCGCCTATGGTGTGACGAAAAATCCGCATGATTTGACGCGTGTGTCGGGTGGTTCATCCGGCGGTTCAGCGGCGGCTGTGGCGACGGGTGAGGCAGTTTGGGCGCTGGGAACTGATACGGGAGGATCAATTCGTGAGCCGGCATCTTTTTGCGGACTAGTGGGATTGAAGCCGACCTATGGTCGTGTTTCTCGCTATGGAGCGATTGCAATGGCATCAAGTCTTGATCAAATTGGACCACTGACAAAGACGGTGGAAGACGCCGCGATTGTGCTTAGCGTGATTGCCGGACAAGACAAGATGGATGCCACTTCCGCGCATAGCTCGGGAAAGGACTATACAAAATATCTCACCGGAGAAGTTCAGGGTCTCAGGATTGGGATTGTGAAGGAGTATATTGACGGGCTGGGCGAAAAAGAAAAGAAAGCCATTCTGGAAGTTATCAAAACGTATAAAAAATTAGGAGCAGAAGTTGTGGAAATCGAATTGCCATATTCAAAATATTCTCTGGCGACATACTACATCATTCAGCCTTGCGAAGTCAGTTCTAATTTAGCGCGCTATGACGGAATAAAATACGGCCTAAGTATCAATGATGAAAAAGAGTCTGGCCTTGCCGAGAATGGTATGCCCAAAAAACTCTTGGAAACCTATCTCGATTCTCGTCACTATGGTTTTGGCAAAGAATTGCAAAGAAGAATTATGCTTGGGACTTATGCACTTTCTTCAGGCTACTATGATGCCTATTATCTCAAGGCGCAAAAAGTCAGGACGCTCATCAAGAAAGATTTTGAAAAAGCTTTTGAAAAAGTCGATTTAATTCTCGCCCCTACCGCGCCTACCCCAGCTTTCAAAATTGGCGAAAAAACCGAAGATCCTTTGCAAATGTATTTGGCGGATATGTTTTCTATCACAGCGAATATTACTGGCGTACCAGCCATTTCTGTGCCTGGCCCGGAAGTTGAGGTTGATGGAAAAAAACTTCCCTTTGGATTTCAATTGATGGGAAAGTGGTTTGACGAAGAAAATGTTTTGCGCGCGGCGCATGCCTATGAGATAAATAAATAATTTTTTCCGTCCGAAAAATTGGCGGGAAATAAAAAAAATGGACATTTTATTACAAAATTTTTCCCTGGAAATTGTCGCTCTGGCGAAAGCCTTTTATACTTCACTTACTTTTGCGGCGATAAAATTATTTCTGGAAATCTATGTGATTGTGATGCTCATTGATCTCGTGCTACTTTTGAAACAACGTGGCTTGGGCGCCGACATTCGTGATACGCTGGTGGGAATGAATATCCCGCCGGAGTTGGGCAATCGGAAAAATAAACTGCGGGCGAAGTGGGCGAAAGTGAAAGAAAAATTGAAAAGCAAAAATGAATCTGATTACAAGGTGGCAATTATCGAAGCGGATAATATCATCGATGATCTGATCGCGCGGATGAATTACAAAGGCGAAAATATGGGGGAGCGTCTCGACAATATCACGCCAGGGCAGATTGAAAATATCGAAGATCTGCGCAAAGCCCACGAAATCCGAAACCGGATTATCCACGATGAAAGTTTTGTGCTCACCAAAGAGGAAGCCGAGAAAACATTTGAATACTACGAAGATTTTCTGAAGTTTTTTATGGTGTTGGAATAAATTTGGGCGTTTTGTTGACGAGTTGAGTTTTCTGGCGTAGAATGAGGAATAGTTCAAAAAGATAGCGGGATGGAGCAACCTGCCTGCCGGCAGGCAGGTAACCAGAAGGTTCCAGGTTCGAATCCGTCAGGTGTGGCAAAGAAAAGTTGAAGATAGCGGGATGGAGCAATGGCAGCTCGTCTGGCTCATAACCAGAAGGTTCCAGGTTCGAATCCTGGTCCCGCAACATAATAGTATTTAGTATGCAGTATAATGTATCTGGTATTATTTTTTTGCTGATACCGAATACAAAATACCAGATACCAAATACCAATTTGGCAGGGAGCCGCAGCATTCACCCCATCACCAAAAGGCCGGCGTAGCTCAGCCTTGTCCCTCACCATTTTTGAGCCAGGGTAGCTCAGTTGGTTAGAGCACAACACTCATAACGTTGAGGTCGAGAGTTCAAGTCTCTCCCCTGGTACGAAAATGGTGAGGGATGAATCAGAGCGCAGCACTCATAACGCTGAGGTCAGAGGTTCAAGTCCTCTCGCCGGTACGGCCTTTTGGTGTAGGGGCGAGTAACGCTGAGGTCGTGAGTTTTATCGACTTGTCAAAATCTTTGATTTTGCAACAAGTCGGAATCCCGCTCGGCGCGGACGAGCCCTACCCCTGGTACAAGTAAAATTTTTAAACAGGTGTCAGTTTTCAAAAATAAAAATGAGAATTTTTTTAAAAAATGGTCACCAGAAATGGCGTATGTTTTAGGATTTTTCACGGCTGATGGCTGTATGATTAAAAATAAGCGAGGAGGTCATTTCATTGAATTTCATATTACAGATAAAGATATTCTGGAGAAAATAAAGGCCTTATTAAATTCGGATAACAAAATTTCAAAAAGAGAAAGAAATATCAGATGGAAAACGGCGTATCGATTACAGCTTGGGAGTAAAAAAATATTTGATGATTTGTTATTGTTGGGAATGACACCAAAGAAGAGCAAAAATGTGGAAATGCCACAGGTTCCTAATAAATATTTTTGTCATTTTGTGCGTGGATATTTTGATGGAGATGGAAATGTTTACGCCAATGCATATCGACGAGCTGGCAGGACAGGTAAAAGTAGTATTACTTTGCTTTCTGGTTTCACTTCTGGCAGCAAGGTTTTTTTGGAAGAATTGCACAAGAGATTGAAACTTCAGGCAAATATTTCAGGCGGAACATTGCACAATAGAAGTGGAGCCTGGCGACTTTATTATTCCGTGAAGGATAGTTGCAAGTTGTATGCATTTATGTATAATACAGAAGGTAGTTTATTTTTAGCGCGAAAAAAGGCGATTTTTGAGAAATACTTCGAAAAGCGAAGATGAGGATAAATTAGGATTATTTTGGACTGGTAGCTCAGTTGGTTAGTAGCGTCCGCCTGTCACGCGGAAGGTCGAGGGTTCGAGTCCCTTCCAGTCCGCATCATAAGTCATCCCGCCAAGGCGGGACCGTCCCCGCATAGCGCTTTTAGCAGGCAACTCGATGCCTGCTTTTGCTTTAGTATAATCAAACATTGGCTTGCACATTTTTCTAAAAACGGCTATAATGGAGAAGTGCTAAAGAGGCGCAGGATAAGCAAAAATCAAAAGCTTTTGCTTTGGTTTTTCTTTGCTTCGCCATAGCTTTGGCTAAGGAAGGTTAGCGAAGGCGAGTGCTTGTTTTACGGCAATCCCACCCTGGCGGGATGGGGGCGAGTTTCTTTGAGATTGCGCTAAATTCATCCCCTACCACTTTTTTACTCGCATTACGGATGCGTTAAAATAGTTTGCCGAATCGTTTATCGTGCTTGTCAGTAGGCGATTTAGGTTGTTAATAAAATTCAAAAAGTAAAAAAGTGGTGGGAGATAAAAAATATGGTACCACGAGGTTATCTTTGGCTTGTGAGAATAGTAGGTCTTTTTGCACTTGGCGCTTTGATTTTCATTGTGCTGAAAACAGAACCGGAAAAAGACACTGGGACAAAAATATTTTTCTATCTCGCGTTCTTTTTCTTTCTCGGTTCTCTGTTTAATCTCTTTTTGCTTCGCTTGCGGAGAAGTATGATGCGAGGGGAATTAGCAGGAGAGAATATTGTACTCAGCTTGCGACAAGGAGCGCTCCTTGCTCTTTTTGCTACGAGCCTGCTTGTTCTTCAGGGACTGCGGATGCTTTTATGGTGGGATGGACTACTGATTGTAGCGGGGATATTTTTGGTTGAATTATATTTCCTTTCTGGCAACGATGACTAACTTTGAAATAATTTTCAATTTGAAATTTGAAATTTGAAATCAAGGCCAAATGACCAAATGCTTAAATGAAAAAGAAACACTCGATAATTAAAAATTTAGTAATTTATATTTGAATTCCTGCCTGCCGGCAGGCAGGAAAATTTAAAACTTCTTCCCTACGGGATAAGCTTGGAGCAAAAAATTTAAAAATTTAAAGAACTATATGGCAGAAACTAAAAAAACGGAAAAAAGCAACGGGGATTATACCGCCAAATCGATCCAAGTCTTGGAGGGATTGGAACCGGTCAGAAAACGCCCAGGAATGTATATCGGTGGAACATCGGTGGATGGTTTGCATCATTTGATTTGGGAAGTGGTCAACAACTCAATCGATGAAGCGATGGCCGGTTATTGTCAAAATATCACTGTGAAACTCTTGCCGAACAATCTGATTGAAATGGAAGATGATGGGCGTGGAATTCCGGTGGAAAAACATCCGCAAACCAAAAAATCCACCTTGGAAACGGTGCTCACAGTGCTGCACGCCGGAGGAAAATTCGGTGGCAATGGCTACAAAATTTCTGGCGGATTGCATGGCGTTGGCGTTTCAGTGGTTAATGCTCTTTCGGTTTATCTGCGGGCGGAAGTGAAGCGCGACGGAAAAATCTATGCCATGGAATTTGAAAGAGGCAAGCCCAAAACCAAAGAGCCAGTCGTGGTTGGCAAGGCAAAAGAAACCGGCACGAAAATTATTTTCCAAGCTGATCCGCAAATTTTTCCCGAAATTGCCTATTCTTGGGAAAGGATTTTGGGCTATTTGCGCCAGCAATCCTATCTGACTCAAGGGATCAGTGTGAAAATTTATGATACGCGCGAAGCAGGAAAAGAAAGAGCCTATGGTTTTCTTTTTGATGGCGGCCTAGTTTCTTATATCAAATTTCTCAATCGTGGAAAAGTGATTAAAAACGAGATGCCTTTTTACGCGCGCAAAGAACAAGAAGATACGCTAGTGGAAGTAGCCGTGCAATATACCGATTCCTACAAAGAACACGTCTTTTCTTTCGCCAATAACATTGCCACGCCGGAAGGCGGAATGCACGAGGCTGGTTTTCGCAGTGCGCTCACGCGCGTCATTAATTCCTATGCCAAAAAAACGGGACTCTTGAAAGAAAAGGACGACAATTTTACGGCCGAAGATTTTCAAGAAGGGCTCACGGCGGTGATCAGTGTGAAACTCAGAAATCCGCAATTTGAAGGACAGACCAAGGCCAAGTTGGGCAATAGTGAAATTCGCGGAATTGTTTCTTCGGCGACAGCCGAAGCTTTGGCGGAATATCTGGAAGCGCATCCGAACAATGCCAAAGCGATTATTTCCAAAATAGCACTTAGCTCAAAGGCACGCATCGCGGCGCGTGCAGCCAAGGACGCGGTAATCAGAAAAGGCGCGCTGGAAGGAATGACGCTGCCGGGAAAATTGGCGGATTGTTCCAGTCGCGACGCGTCACAATCAGAAATCTATATCGTGGAGGGAGACTCGGCTGGCGGCAGTGCCAAGCAAGGACGCAATCGGCGTTTTCAAGCGATTTTACCTTTGCGTGGAAAATTGGTCAATGTGGAAAAAGCGACACTCGACAAGGTGGTCAAATCGGACACGCTAAAACCAATCATCATTGCGCTCGGCGCGGGGATTGGGGACAGTCTCGATATCGCCAAATTGCGTTATCATAAAGTGATTATTATGGCCGATGCCGACGTCGATGGATCGCACATTAGGACACTCCTTTTGACTTTTTTCTATCGCTATTTCGAACCGCTCATCCGTAACGGTCACATCTATATCGCTCAGCCACCACTTTATCGTTTGCAAAAAGGCAAAGATGTTAATTACGCTTTTACTGATCAGGGGCGGGATAAAATTATTGAAGAGATGAAAAAGAAAAGCGAAGCGAAAAAATCCGATAAGGCAGAAAAAGTGGTCGAGAAAAATCCTGAAGTCGTTGTCCCTGAAATTGTAATTGAAACTGATGAAGACGGAGAAGTGAAAGAAGAAGTTTCCGGCATCACGATTCAGCGCTATAAAGGTTTGGGAGAAATGAACCCGACGCAACTTTGGGAAACCACCATGGATCCAACAACCAGAATGATGATGCGAGTTGAAATTGAAGACGCGGAAGCCGCCGACAAAATGTTTGACATTTTAATGGGCACAGAAGTAGAACCGCGCCGCCGCTTCATTCAGACGCATGCGAAGAGTGTGAAGAATTTGGATGTGTAGAGGCATGAAACATGAAACATGAAACATGAAACATGAAACAAAAAGAACGCTTACAAAGAGCGTTCTTTTTTTGTAGAGTTCCTCTTCTCCCTCCGGGAGAGCCTGCCTGCCGGTAGGCAGGGACGTCCCGACGTTACGTCGGGACAGGTGAGGGTTCTCACCAATGTAGAAAAATTTATCAATTAAACTAAGGCTTCGTGTTATCGAAAGCACCCTCATCCGGCCTACGGCCACCCTGCCTACCGGCAGGCAGGCTTCTCCCGAGGGGAGAAGGGGATATTTTTCCCTGTTGATAACTTCTTTAATTTTCCCTATTGTGTTATCTTTTTTTCAACCAAAAAAGTTATCCACAGGGGGGGGGGATTTCCCTATTGCGTTTCTTTTTTTTATGGTATAATTCAAAAGTAAAAGTTAGGGAAAATAAAACAAAAAATGCAAGCGCTCAAAGCACTCGGTCACAGCCTAGTTTTATTCATTTCCACACTGACTAAGTCGGTGAAAATTACTCTAACCCCAATCCGGGAAAGGGTTGTTAATTTTGCCGATAACATATCCAGTAAGCAAATTCTAGCCAATATTTTGCCCTTGATTGTAATCATTTTCCTCACCTGGCTTTTGGCAAAAATTGTCCGTCATCTTTTTGCCAACTTGAAATTATTAATACCACAAGAAAAATTAAAAATATTTCTTAGTAAGATTAAAAACCATACAAAATCCAAGTTGGAGCGGGTGGCAAGAAACCTGCCTACGCCGAGGCTCCGGCAGGCAAGCAAAAAAAATCTTTGGACTAAATTCAAAAAAATACTAGAGACACCCGTATCTCTACGAGCAAAAAAATCAGAACATAATTTTGAGTTAGCTTCCAGGGAACAAAAACAAATTTTAATAGCGAAACAGCGAACAGATGCTGGACATCTTTTTGTCAATCCCAAATACCCCACCTTCGCCATCGGTGCTATTTTGCTTTTCGCTACTCTGGCATATACTTTGCCGGAGAAATATCAGTTGGCTAATTTGGCAAAGACCGTAGAGACGCGATTCATCGCGTCTAGGGATACGGTGGATGTAAACCAAGATGCAATAAATCAAGACGCGATGAATCAGGGTTTGATAAACCAGGGTTTGATGAATCAAACCCCTACGGGGGATAATAAAATCCTCGCCAAATCCAGCAGTGGCCAGGAAATGGTTCTCGCCGCGACAACCACAGCCAATGATACCTCCGGCAATAATAATATCCCGCTTGATCCCACTAAAAAAACCGTCACCCTCACCGGAGTGCTTACCGATAACACCGGTAATCCGGTTGATGGTGATTACGAAATCCGTTTCGTCATCTACACTGTTGACCGCACCGAACTGGATCCCTATCCATCCGACACGGATCAGGGCAAACGGATCTGGCAAGAAAACCAAACCGTCACCATCAAAAAAGGCATCTTCAATGTCAGTCTGGGAGCCGTCACTGATCTGCCCGTCTTCACTACGCTCACTGACACTCAATTCTATGTGGGCATGCGCATTGGCACAGACAGTGAAATGGCACCGCGCAGAAAAGTCAGCACCCCGTTTTTCTCTCTCAATTCCGCTAATGCCCTCCTGCTCAATGGCAAAAAAGTCGGCATTACTTCCGGCGACATTGTGGCCCTGGATGCTCAAGACCAAGTGGACATTAATAACCTTCCAACGGGAACAGGCACTAATCAATTAGTGCTGGGCAATGACAAGCGCCTAAAAACCCTCACTGTCAGCGGGGCTTCTTTCCTAACGATTTCCGGCCAAACTGTCACCGCCAACAAAATCAAACTGACCACCGATACCCAAGGCATTCTCTCC